>JBAXHT010000003.1:0-300000 GCA_037138755.1 Armatimonadota bacterium
GAGGTTTTTCGCTTGACAGTGCCACCCCATTCCCTTCTGCTTACCCCGCCCACGCAAGTGGCTCGCCGCTTGCTCGGAAGTCCAGTGTTTGAAGATCCCGAGGGGCATCCGACACAAATCGGTGGCCCATGGACATGGCTCGTGAAACCTGGAACGGCGATAACACCAGACGGCATTGTTCATATACACCATGCAGACTATGATGAGTACATGGAAGATGAATGGTGGCGAGACCATGAACATCAGCATATTTGGCAGTATCGACAGATGCGAAACCAGTTTCTACTTGCAATCCTTCTCGATTACAAGGACAACGGTTATGACAATTCCAATTTAGAAAAGGACGCAAACAACTGGGCCAATTTCTTGAGGGACCATCCAGAATGCAGAGAAAAACATCTAGATTAAGCACTTTGTTCGTCGGAGTCTTCCTCGTCACCTCTGCCCTTCAGTTGGTTGGTTGTACCAAACCGTGCAGGATTGTGCTCGTCAATGGAATGGCTGCTCCGGCGGCGGTTACGGTTGACAACGGCGGTTCAGTAACTATTCCCGGCTTTGGACAGGCACTTTTGACAGGGGGGAAAACTCTACGTGTTGGTCAGAACTTCAAAATGGAGATTAATCGAGGTGGCCGTAAAACATCTCAGGAAGTAGATCAGGTCAACTGGAGTGCTGATCGCTACGATGACCTGTTGGTCGTGGTGCTCAGAGAGTAGGTTTTATGACGAGCAACGATAAGAGGATTCTAGAGCAGTCTCTACTGATCGCAATCTCTGTCGTTGGGGTGCTGATGCTTCTGTTCTTTGTTGCCGGTTTTGGGATTCTGTCGGGGATCATCAGATGAAGAAGATGGTTACGGCCGACGAGCTAGTCCCACGCACACGATCTACGAGTCCCTGGCTGGTCTCCACGAGGGCTAACCGTCACGGCGAGAATACAGTTCTGGCCTACGACGCCCTCGGCCGTGCCTGGCGCAAGTTCTTGAACAATGGACTCTACGAGGAGTAATCGTACGACGCCTCTAACCGCCTCATCTCGGTAGGGCTTTACAACCCTTCGCCATCGACGATGATTCGGTTCGAGTCGTATACGTACAACCTCGCGAACCAGATGACGAGCAAGACGGTGGGCGGAGTGACGACGAGTTACACCTACGATCTTGCGGGCCAACTCGCCAGCGAGTCCCGTCCTGGCTACTCGTGCTCGTACACCTACGACGCCAATGGTAACCGTCTCACCAAAACCCTAAACGGAGTCACTGAGACCTACACCTACGACGACGGTGACAAGATGCTCACCGCTGGTTCCAAGAGCTACGGCTACGATGCGGCGGGAAGAACTACGTCCGTCACCAACGGCTCGTCGGTAACCAACCTGAGCTACGACTGGGAATCCAGGCTCACAAGCCTCAGCGGAGCAACGACGGCGAGCTACACGTACAACGGCCTAGACACCCGTGTGTCCAAGATTGAAGGCGGAGTCAGCAACACCTACGTCCGCGACGGCGTAGGCGTCACCGCTCCGGTCATCCGTGACGCTTTTGCCTCCTACACCCCGGCGAGCCACTTGCGTGGGCGGGGCAAGCAGAAGCAGTTTGGGTGGCACTGGTAAGCCCTTCAAGAGATGCTATGAAGATTCTAGGAGCTTGCTTACCAGTGAACCTGCTTGTAACCATGCGTGAGCAGAAATCAAGCCTGAGGATGCGATTCATCACATTCAGTGAAACCCTGCCGCACAGGACTTTGTTCTGATATGATAGGTTATCGATTGTCCTGAACCTGGGAAACTCTGCCCGATGAAAAGGGAGAGATTGAGGTGGAGTCGAGTTGGAAGCATGAGCGAAAGGCTGTTCACTGACAAGCTAGTCTGTTGGAGTTTGAAAGTCCCGAGAGGTTTTTCGCTTGCCAGTGCCACCCCATCCGATTCTTTTTACCCCGGCCACGCCAGTTGCTTTACGGAGTGAGTATGGGAAGGACCCACTTCACAAAGGTAGGTGGCTCTAGTGACTTACATGGACTACCCTTTGAAATTTGATTTGGACGGTGGTTTTGAACTCGTCATTGAAGCGACGAACGGATGCGTGCACGCATACTGCTATCATAGTGGCTCCATTGAAGGTGATGTTTGGCTATTCAATTACGTAACTGACCTGGAAGTTCAGGGCGATGTGGAAATCAAACCAAACCCAGACACTAATTGTCGCGAGCCTAAGCGCCTACAATTGCCAGAAGAAGGTGAGTTTAGAGCCTTTTTTAACCCGGCCAATCGAAGAATAGGAGTCTATCTTAGAGGAACACTCATCGCAGTTATCTGGGATGGGGCCAAACCGGGAAAGTCTGCATTCGCTGCTGTCAGCTCTGGATGGGCCCATGTCATGGAAAATCCACCGGACTTGACTACCTTTCAGTCCTACCCGTCCTGACCCCTACTGACCAGTTCCAAATACACTGACGAGCATTGATCTTCGGGACCAGCACCTAGTTTTTGTCCACAATGTGGTCGGAACAACTTCGCGATACATTTTCGAGTCATTTTGGTGCGTGTGTTCGTCAAACAAGAATAGCAAGATGAAACGTGTGTTGATACGGAGGGGGGTGAGGGTTCCGCCGCAGATGTGGCGGGATACGGCTATACGCCGAATCTCCCGCGCCGCCGCCCGGATCAACACAGCCCAGCACATTGCGTGACTGGGCTGTGTGCGTTTTGGCTTGTTAAAAGTGAATTAAGATGGCAGTGCAAGAAGTATTAGTTTTGAATAGCAACTATGAGCCTTTGAACGTGTGTCATGCTCGGCGGGCGATGGCTTTGTTGATGCTTGGCAAGGCGGATGTATTGGTTCAGCGGGACGAGCCGATATTGACGACTCACGGTGAGATAGATTCTCCGGCGGTGTTGCGGATGAAGTATTTGGTTCGGCGTCCGCACCCCCAGTTGCGTTTGTCGCGTCATGCAGTGTTGGCTCGGGATAACCATATTTGTCAGTACTGTGGTGTGAAGGCGAAAGAGATGACGATTGACCACGTGGTTCCTCGTTGGGCGGGCGGTCCTCACACTTGGGATAACTTGGTGGCTTGTTGTCGCCGGTGCAATTTGAAGAAGGCAGACAAGACTCCGCAGCAGGCAAATATGAAGTTGGCTCGCAAGCCGAAGCGGCCCTCGTTTGTTCCATATCTTTCTTTGCCGACCTATATGAAGGCGCAGGGACGAGATGAATGGCGCGACTTTTTGCCTTATTTTCCTGAACTTCAATCTCTGCCGTTGGCTAGCTGAGGTTTTCCCCTAAGATGATGGCGTCCAGGGGGTAAAATCCCATGCTTAAATGATCCCCATGGATGGGTCGGATCAAGCTCATGGACGCATTATTAATCAAGGGTGGGAAGCGGCTCTCGGGAGTCATCGAGGTTGCGGGAAGTAAAAACATAGCCCTTGCGGTTTTATCAGCGGTGCCGCTAGCGCAGACTCCGGTGCTGCTGAAAAACGTTCCGGTCATTAGCGATACGCAGATCAAGGTTCAGTTGCTGGAGGCGTTCGGCGCTAAGGCTGAGTGGAGGGGAAGCGACCTTCGGCTTGATTGTTCTGACCTGCATTCGGCGGAGCCAGATGAGGATATGGTTCGGCTCATCAGGACTTCTTTTTACATGCTTGGGCCGCTGGTGGCTCGGGTCGGAAAGCTGCGGATGGCGGCACCGGGTGGCTGTAAGATTGGGGCGCGACCGGTCGATTTGCACCTGAAGGGCTTACACGCGTTGGGGGCCAATGTTGAATTGGACGGTGGTGTTTACGAGGCTTCGGCAGGGGTTTTGCAGGGAGCCGAAGTGTATCTTGACATGCCCAGCGCTGGAGCGACTCAGCACATCATGTGCGCCGCAAGTATGGCGCAAGGGATAACCACGATTCAGAATGCGGCGATGGAGCCGGAGATTGTTGCGTTAGCAGAGTTTTTGATTTCGCTCGGGGCGAAGATTACTGGTCAAGGCTCTTCGATGATCACCGTTGAAGGTGTCGATCAGCTCCACGGGTCGGATTACAAGATTCCGGCGGACCGAATCCAGGCCGGAACGTTCTTGATCGCGGGCGCGATGACGGGTGGGAACGTCACGGTTCGGGATATCAATGCAGACGACCAGACAGCCGTCGTCAACAAGTTGCGCGAGGCAGGCGCGGAAGTAGAAACTACCGAGACATCGGTGACGGTTAACGCGCCGAACCGGTTGAACGGGGTGAACATTAAGACGATGCCGCATCCTGGGTTCCCAACCGACGTTCAGCAGCCGATGTCTGCGGCACTGTGTGTTGCCAAGGGAGCTTCGGTGGTGGAGGAGACAATTTACGAATCTCGGACCGGACACCTTCCGGAGCTGAGCCGGATGGGTGCAAAGATTCGGCAAGAAGGTCGTTCGGCTTTCATCGTTGGAGTTGATAAGTTACGAGGTGCAAAGGTTCAGGCCAGCGACCTGAGGGCGGGAGCTGCTTTGTGCTTGGCGGGGTTGGTCGCTGAGGGCGAGACATTGGTGCAAAACATCCATTGGATCGATCGGGGATACGACTCGATAGAGCGAAAACTGACCGAGTTGGGGGCCGAGGCTTTGCGAGTTCAAGAGGGTTAGAAAAGGTAACCTGAGGCTAAGTTGAGATTTGTCCCCCAGTTAGGAATCGACCTCGGAACCGCGAACCTCTTGGTCTACCGGCGCGGAAAGGGGATTGTGCTTTCGGAACCCACGGTTGTCGCAGAAAGCATTACTACGGGGAAGATCTTGGCAGTTGGAAATGATGCCCGTGAGATGCTTGGGCGGACTCCGACGAACATCCGGGCAGTCCGACCGATGAAGGACGGGGTGATCGCGGATTATACAATCACTCTCAAGATGCTGGAGCATGTGATCCAGAAGACTTGCGGGACTCGGTTGCCGTTCAAGTTCGCTCCAACGACTTTAATCTGCGTACCGGCTGCGGTTACCAACGTTGAAAGGCGGGCAGTCATCAAGGCGGCCAAAGAGGCTGGTGCAGGCATTGCGATGACCGTGGAGGAACCGTTCGTGGCTGCGCTAGGGGCGGGCCTACCGATCAATGCTCCAGGCGGGAATATGGTGGTTGATATTGGTGGCGGAACCACCGATATTGCGATCTTATCGTTGGGTGGAATCGTTCTTTCTTCGAGCATTCGGGTTGCGGGAAACAAGATGGATGAGGCGATTATTCGTCACGTTCGCAACGCCTATAACTTAATGATCGGCGATATGACGGCTGAGGATATCAAGATCAAGCTCGGAACTGCTTATCCGGCTTCGCAAGAAGCTCGCATGGAAGTCCGTGGAAGAGATATGATTCACGGTCTCCCGAAGACAATCGAAATTTCGTCAATTGAAATCCGTGAGGCTCTGAATGAGCCAGTGCGGCAGATCGCTGAGAAGCTGTGTCAGGTACTCGAGGAGACTCCGCCGGAGCTTGCGAGCGACGTGATTGAGCGTGGGATTACTCTGACGGGTGGTGGCGCGTTGCTCCGGGGTCTTGACCGATACTTGCAGGACGTCACTCAGGTCGATGTTCGCGTAGCGGAGAATGCGTTAACTTGTGTTGCTACCGGAACTGGCATGGCGATCGAAGACCTGGAGAACATCAAGAACAGCGGAGCTTTGACATCGTTATGAGAACTTTTGCGCTAGTGACATTTCTTATCCTCGCTACCTTGTGTTCTGCTCAAAGCGGGGAAGAATTCAAGAAGCCGACGCCAAAAGTCGTGAAGACCTCGGTAGCTCCCGTGACTCGTGCTGAGGCACGAAAAGTTTTGGATCGCGCATGGAGTGTTCTAGCAAAGGGCCTTAAACTCGCTGGAGGTTCTCCGGTGAAAATGACCAATGGTCCGGAGGCAATCACTAAGAACGAGGTGCTAGCGGAGTTCTCGCTCATTGTTCAGGCCACTACGAAGCAGTTTAAGCGAAGTCCGAGACCAGCGAGTTTTGATGCCAAGAGACTTCGGGTTGACGGAGACTCAGCTCAAATGCAGTTCCTCGTGGCCAAGGGCTTGGTGATGCCGTTGGGGCCCTTGGTGACGGGTAAGAATGGGCCAGTTTCTACCTCGGAGTTTGGCGATGCAGTGGGGGTGTTGATCGCGCGATTGGCCGATCTCTGCCACCTGCCTAGTACGACATATTCGCCGAACTTGATGCCAGGCTAGATTAGCTGCGTAGCCAGACTTGCATAAAGCTCTTTTCGCTCGCGTTCCACTCGCGGTAGGGAATCAACTTGAGGGTTGTTTGGGCAAATTTTGGCTCTTGGTTGTAGTCGTAAAGAGGACCGTCGTCGTCGAGTTGAAGAAGGGCTTCTACTTCAAGTGTAGGGGCTCCGGCTTTCGTGCGCGCGGAGCCAAGTTGAATTTCCTCGGACAGATCAAGAGTGGCCCGCTGGGGGGCACCGTCTTCGGAAAGGCTCTCGGCGCAGTACACGGATGGTCCATATTGAATGGCCACTCGGCCCAAGTTGTCGAGCACTTTTGAACTAGACGCGACGATTCTCGGCTCCATCTCAAACTCGACGTTGAGGGTGCGCTCGCCTTCCCAAACTTCGTCGAATACTGCAAAACCCTCTTCGTACTCGGCGGGCTGGGCGCCCGGTAGCGTGGTTGTGACTTCTTCGGCCCAATCAGGGATTCTGATCGCCAGTCGGTAGCGGGTCGGCTTCGTAGCTTTGACCGTGATCTGGGCTTCACCTTTATGGGGGTATTGGGTTTTGATGCCGACTTTCAGACCATTTTCTAAGGTGAATTCACATTCGATAGGGAAGGCGATGTAAAGGGTCTTGTTGTCGGCCTGCAGTGCGTAATCGGTGATCGAGGCAATCAGGCGTGCAATGTTTGGCGGGCAGCAGGCGCAGCCGAACCAGGGCTGGCGTTCGGTGTTCGCCCGGCTTTCGAGAGGGTTGTCGTAGAAGTATCTCGTTGTGTCTTGTGCTATTCCGCTGAGGACTCCGTTGAAGATGACTCTTTCGAGAACGTCGAGGGGATCTGTCGAAGGGTTTGCTTCAAAAGATCGGCGAGCCCACATTGCCAGAGCGATTCCAGCGCAGGTCTCGGCGTACGCGTTGAGGTTCGGAAGGTCAAAGTCGGCAGTGAACCCCTCGCCGTCGCCGGTTGAGCCGATACCACCGGTGATGTACATTCGCCGTTCGGTGAGGTTCGTCCAGATTCGGTTGAGGGCACTTTGTAGCTCTTGGTCTTTACGGCGGGCGGCTGAGAGTTGAGCAGCGGAGTAGAGATACGCTGCGCGAACGGAGTGGCCGACGATGGTGTCTTGGTCTCGGATAGGCTTATCATCCTGGAGGTAGGAACCGTCATATTTTCCGTCTTTGAACTCGAGCCAGTGGGCTTTCGGAACAATGATGTTTGTCTCCGGAGTTTCGAACTCGGTTTCGAAAGGTGAAGGTCGTTGGCCGCGGCAGTCAATCATCCAGTCGGACAATTCGGCGTACTTCTTGTGTCCGGTTTCGTGCCAGAGTCGGTACAGGGCAAGTTCGATCTCGGGGTGTCCACATGATCCAACTCGCGTTCCTGGGCCGAACGTGTCAGTGATGCAGTCCACTGCTTTGATCGCAACTGGCATGAGACGGGAGTCGCCCATTTGATTTAGAGCGATGCAGGCTTCGACCAGATGTCCGATGCAGTACATCTCGTGCATGTGCACGAGATTTTTCCACTTCCAATCCGGCTTGTTGAGCTGGACCAGCGTGAAGATGTAGCCGTCTTCGGCTTGCGCGTTGACGATCGCCTGGATTGCAAGTTCCATTGCGGCCTTGGTCTCGGAATTTGGGTTGAGCACCTGGGAGTATGCGGCGGCTTCGAGCCATTTGTAGAGGTCACTATCGTCGAATCGGATGCCACGATGGGTTCCGCTTTTACCCTCGGCGACATCAAGAAAGTTCTGTAAGCGGCCGGTTGTAACGATTTGCGTCCATTGGTGGATCAGACCCTTCGCGGCAAGTTCGGTTTGATACCTTCCCCAAAAACCTCCGACGGATCGGAACTGCTTGAGAGGAATGGGAGACGGCATCTTGATGAAAGATTACCGCACATTCTAGGTTCATATTGGGCTATGATAATTATCGTGAAACAGGGAAGTGTGCGGGGGCTGGATGCCGCCTAACAAGCAAAAGTCGAAACGAATTACGTTGCACGATGTTGCTGCGGAAGCGGGAGTTTCCATCCAAACGGTTTCGCACGTCATGACCGGGAACCCTACGGTCAAACTTCCCGAAGCCACGCGCGAAAAGGTTCGAGAGGCCGCGAAGAAGGTTGGATACACTCCCAATCGCCACGCTCAGGCGATTAGGAGCGGAAAAACAAATGTCATTGCTATTTGGATGCCGGTCGATCGCCCAATTGTGAGCTACATGCGCATGCTCCGGTTGGTCTCACGGGAGGCCAAAAAAACCGGGCACGAGCTGATGATTGTTCCTCTAGATCGCGAATCAGGTTTGACGGAGCAAGCAGTTGCACCGAATATGTGGCCGGTTGACGGGATCCTTGCGATGGACTCGGGAGCGGCCGTTCAAAAGTATCGGGAGACCGCAGAGGGGAAATCGACTCCCGTCGTCGTGATCGGATACGAGTTGGTTGAGAACGGCGATGCAGTGGCTTGGAACGTCGCTGAGTCCGTTCAGAGAGCGACGAAGCGGCTAGTCGATTCGGGTTGTAGGAAGATTGTCTACATCACGATGGATTGGCAGGAACGGGATTTTCCGAATGAGCGGCGGCGGGCGGGTTACATGGCCGCGATGCTTCAGGCTGGGTTGGAGTCGTCGGTTGTCGTTGTCGATGAAGAGTCTCGTATTGGTGCTTCTCGTGCGGTTAATGGGTACATCACGGCGAACGGGGTTCCCGATGCTTTCGTTGGTATGACGGACTTGCTTGCGATGGGTGCGGTTCGTGCGGTTCGAGCTGCAGGTAAGCAGGTACCTCAGGATTGCCAAGTCATGGGCTATGGTTCGCATCCTGATGCCGAAGACTTTGAAGTGCCGATTTCGACTCTGCGATCGCCGATCGGCGAGGTGATTCCCCGAGCTTGGGAGAAGTTGAATCAACGCATTGAAGATCCGACTTTGTCTAGCGAGCTTGAGACGTTCGAGATGGAATTTATTAAGCGCGACTCGACTCGCTAGGGCCGCCTTGGCGGAAGCGCTTTGATCGCTGAATAGCTTGTTTCTTCGAGCTCTGCAATCGCCTGTTGGATCGCTGTGATCTGATCCATGAGGGTGATCGTTTTGCCCATCGCCTCGGTCTTCTTGGCGACTTCGGCCAGTTGGAGGATTAAGCCACAAACTCGAGCGAGGTCTTCTGAGGCGGCAAGCGCTTCGGGGTCGGCTGCGACCATGCCGTCCCATTTCTTCCTTTGCATTCCCACAGGGCGGTACTGGCCGTGGAGAGAAAAGACGACCTCGCGCATCGCTTTGCGGATTGATTGTTGGACCTCGCGGTGAGTTTCGTTGCCGAGGACGTTGAGTGAACTCTTTTTTGCAAGCCACTCTTTGACCTGAAAATAGGACGTTGCTGCCGTCTCGAGTTGGGTAGCTAGGGCCGGATGAATTCGTTCGTTCAGCGTTCCCTGAGTGGAGTAGCGGCTGAACTCTCGAATCATTTCTATGTAGTGGGCTTGTAGAGCGTCGGTTCGTTCTCGCCTTGATTCGTCCCTTCGTCGAGCCCACTTGTAGGCTTTGTAGGCAATAAACAATGCGATGCAGAGCCAGACTAGACCGAACCTACCGGCTTGATCCCTGAGAACAAGAATCATGATGAAGGCGACGAGGACAAAAACAAGTACGGCAAAACCGAGGAACCTTCCTTGCTGCCTTGACTCTTCGACCGCCTCAGCCTCGCGCAGAAACGCCGCAAATCGCACCATTCCTCTCCCTAGCCGAGCCACGCTTTAGTTTAGCTTGTCGGCGGGAACACCTTCAGGATCGCAGTCGAGTCAGCTAGAACGCGCGAGAAGTGGGTTATGATTGATTCGTTTGGTGATGAAGTACTGGAAGGTAACGACCGTTGCTCTGGTTGTTTTGATTCTGATCTGGAGTAGCTTGCTGGTCCTCAAGGGTCGTCGCTCAGTGCCCAAGCCAATTGTGATAAGGGCTGCGGTGGATGCGGACTTTCGCGGCTCTGCCGCCTTGCAGTATGCGGCCAAAAGGTATCGGCAGCGCGGCGCCAAATACATTTGGGGGACGAATGATTGCTCTGTATTCGTCTCGGACTACCTCTTGAGGCTCCCTCATCCGCCGAAAACACGACTGACCACGTGGAATCTGAATCAAGTGGATGTTGAGCCGTTTGGACTGACCATCGAAGGTTCAGTCAAACCGGGAGACGTTTTGAACTACCGTTACCGCTCGCGAAAACGAAACGAGGTGGCAGGGCATTGCGGGGTCGTTGTCCAGAAACCGGATGGACTCTGGGTTGTCCATAACTGCGTGAGCATGGGGTTGGCGATACAGCGGATCTCTAGTTTCTACACCACGGCTCAGTCCCTTGGAGTGAGCAAGTTGGAGGTCACAGTTTTGCGGCCGAAGAAATAGAAAATCCCCCGATTGCAGTAAGCAACCGGAGGACCGTGCTTGGCTTAGAAGCGGCCGACGTTGAGGCGTCCGCCCGTTACACATCGAGTGCTCACGGAAGACGTTGCTGTTGTTTGGGACAGAATCGCCGAACGAATCTGAGCGGCGGTTGCCGACGGGTTGATCGACTTGAACAATGCGGCTGCGCCAGTGACGTGAGGTGTCGCCATTGACGTTCCGCTGTACGATGCGTACGCTGACGTGTCTCCTGCTCCTGGAACTGTTGAAACGATACTGCTTCCTGGTGCGAACAAATCCACCTGAGTCTTTCCAAAGTTGGAGTAGCTTGCGCGTTGACCGGCGTTGGTAAGAGCTCCAACTGCGATGACGTTCGACATCGTGTAGTTACTCGGATAGTTGGGAGTCGTGTCGTTGTTCGTTCCGTTGTTTCCAGCGGCTGCGATGAATAGGATGCCGGCGTTGTTAGCCCGTGTGATTGCATCAGCAAGAGCCTGGCTGAATCCGCCGCCACCCCATGAGTTGTTGGTGGCAACGATATTGAGGCCGTGGCGCACCTTCAGGTCGGTGATGTAGTCGATTGCCTTGACTGCATTCGCGGTCGTTCCACCTGATGCTCCGAGGAACTTTGCTGAAATCATCTTGACGTTCCAGCAAACTCCTGCGACACCGATTCCGTTTCCTCCGACGCCTCCGATGGTTCCGGCGACGTGAGTTCCGTGGTCGTCGCCTGTTCCGTCGTACACGGTGTTGTCTCCGCCAGCGAAGTCCCAGCCTCGAGAATCGTCCACATAGCCATTACCGTCATTGTCAACTCCGTCCACCGGATCATAGGGGTTGAGCCAGAAGTTGGCCGTTAGATCAGCGTGATTGAACATGACCCCCTCATCAATGATGCCCACGTAAACCGTGGACGAACCGGTCTTATTGGCGTTCCAGGCGGCGGCGGCGTTGCTGCCAAACGTGTTTGTGCGAAGCGGTGTTGAGGCGCCATACATTCCCCAAAGTCCGCCATTGGTGTACTGGGTGTCATTGGAAACGACCTGCGTCCGGTAGATCCAGTTTGGCTCGGCATAGTCAACGTCACCGTTCGCCTTGAGATCATCGATGGTGTTCTTCACATCGCCAGAAATCTTGACAACGACGGTATCTGTAGCGGTGGTCGCGTTGATGGACGCGGTGGCTAGAGGAGCTTGGTTCAACGAGCCAATGCGCTTGACTAGAGCCTGTCGAACACGAGGCGTCGTCGACTCTTTGAACTTGACGATGATTTCGCCGGGCATGAACGTTGGGCCATTGAGGGGGCCGATGAATTTTGATTGGGCGAAGCCGCACGCGGCTAGACCGAGGACGAGACTTGCGGAGGTCAAGAATCTCAATTGCATGGAATTCACTTATTCCGCAACGCTGCGGAATCATCACATTTTCCCGAGCAAAGCTGTTAGAAAAAAGGGTCTAGTTCGAAAGCCCTAGCGTGGAACTCGAGTGACCCACTTGATTTCTTGTTCTCCCGAGTGCATCACAAGTTCAGAAAGTTGTCCGGCGTGTCCGGCGAGATGGCGAAGATTCATGAGCTGATGATCGAGCTTTGGCATGTTTGGATACCAGTGGAAGCCCGACTCTTGGCTATCAAGATCGAGTCGGTTAATCCAGGATTCGATGTTCTGGTCGATGAACGCCAAGTATTCAAGCATTTTCGCCTTTGGGAAAGGATCGAGAATCGGCGGATTTGCATCATGCCAAAGATCTGTGCAGTCGCGATGGTGCTCCCACGTGACAAAGTCATCTTCGCGAGACATCGCGTAAAGGTGAGTGTAGAAAAGCGCATGGTAGGCAATTCTCCAGAAGTTTCGGGGAAACGTTCCCCCGATCCAAGTCTCTTCTGGACACTTTTCAATTGTCTCGCGAAGCATTGCGAGCGTAGCTCGGTACTGCCCGGTGAGGGCCCGTCTGATTGGCATAGTTTGCGAACGATACCCGGATATACTCGCGGCTGTGTTGGCTGGATTTGCAGGAATAGTATTGGGTTCGCAGGTTGTTCGAGAAGTTCGCGGGACTTGGGTTACAACGACCGCCAACGAGGCGATTAGCAACCCAGCTAACACCTCGGCTTCGATGCGGAAGCTTCGCGAGATTGGGCTGAACACGGTTTACGTCGAGTGCTGGAAGAACGGATATACCGAGTTTCCCTCCGAGGTTATGAAGAAAGCTACGGGAATCTCGATGAAGATTTCGCCGTCGCCAAGTGGGGCAGTGCAGCGAGATTTACTTGACGAGACGCTGAATGCCGCCCATCGCAACGGTCTCATCTACGTTGGCTGGTTTGAATATGGATTCATGGCGGCCTGGAAGGATACGCAGAATGAACTTCGGGCTCGAAAGGACTGGCTGAGCCTAGATAAGAATGGGAATGAGGTTGCTAAGAACGGGTTTGTCTGGCTCAATCCACTTCATCCCGATGCTCAGAAGTTGCTTCTTGGGATCGTCAAAGAGGCTATCAAGAAGTACGACATGGACGGAATCCAGCTCGATGATCGGATCGTTTGGCCGTACATCGACATGGGCTACGATGAGTTCACCCAGAACCTTTACGCCTCGGAGCACAACGGGCAACGCCCGCCTTTGGACCCCAAGGAACCTGAGTGGGTTCGGTGGCGAACTGAGAAAGTTCAGGCCTTTTCCAAACGGTTCGTGAAGGAAGTTCGGGAGGCGGCGGGGAAAGACTTCATCATTTCGCTCTCTCCGGGTCCGCATCCTTGGGCGTTGGATAACTATTTGATCGACTGGCCCGCTTGGAGTCGGTGGACGGATTCGCCGACCTGGGATGAGTACGTGCCGCAGGTGTATCGCATGAACTATCCGTCCTTCGAGCGGGATTGGAAGCAACAGGTTGGATTCATGGGGACGCGGAACAAGGACCTCATCGCCGGAATTCGACTGGTGGGCGATGGTCCAGATCAGAAGGCCGAAGACGTGGTGAAACATCCTTCTTTGACCCGCGAAACGCTGAGCGGCGGGCACTGCTGGTGGTACAGCAAAGGGGTTTTGGAGAAGTTCTCAAACGAGATCGCGGCTTTTTACGATGTGCCGAAATACGGTCAAGCGGCGCATCCGCGTTTTGGGGCGAGCTGGCGTCCTGCTCCGGTGGTCGCGGTCGCGGCAGGTTCAAAGGATCGCTGGAAGGCAAAGTTGACGGTTGGCAACTGGCGGGTGATCGGGAAGTTTAGCGATACCTGGCGGACCGTTGCCACTGTTCGAGCGACCGCCACCCAGCAGGTGGTGGTTTCAGTTAAAGGAGCCGATGCAGTCGAATTCTTGGTCAGCCGCCGGTAGGTTACTACTGGGCCTTCACCAGTTCCAGCCGTCGTCGCCGCTGAGCGTTTGGATGAAATTGAGCTGACCGGAGTGGTACCAGTTGTGGTTGGCTACAAACCGGCAGCGAGCTGAGCTAGTGGTTGGCCCACGTTCGGTTTGAACGGTTCCGAGCAAGTCTTCCTCGGACAGCGCATCGATGGTTGCCATAAACCTGTCGCGCGACGCCAGTAGGCTGGCGATCACTACTTCTTTGGCTTGAAAGTCCGGGGGCGCGGTTACGAATCCCTCGTATGGCCATGGAGCAGGAGTTTCACCTCGAATTGTTGCTCCGATATGGTCATTAACTGCGTTGATTTCGAAGATGATGTCCGCCACGGATCGTGATTTCCCTTGAAAACTCTTGGTGAATAGGTCTTCGGGCATTGCGATCAGGTCCTTCTCCAATATCGTGAATGAACCCCTTACACTTTCGATGGTCTCCGCCTTTGTCATGCTCTGAGATTACTGCAAAGGACGAATCTCTATGCCGAAGCCGAACTCGGCACCAAGCTGGGCGGCGGGATGAAGGGATGCGATTCTGATTGCTTCCTCCATGTCTTCTGCCTCGATGATGAAGACACTTCCGAGCTGTGAAATCCCTGGCACGAACGTGCGCTTGCTCGGCTGTTGCGACGGTCTTAGTGAGACTGCCTGAGAGTGATGCTCGACACCTGCTTCGAAGATCACTTTTCCGGTCTCTCGAAATGGGATGCAGAGGGAGGCGCATTGGGAGAGGATTTCGGATTTGGCGGCCTCCGGGGCCGCATCGAACTCGTCCATGTTCAGGTAACCGAGACAAAGGAATTGCACCTTGTTAGGATACTTACTGGAAATAAATGCTGGGAGTAGCCAGGAAATTGGTGCCCAGGAAAGGACTCGAACCTTCACCTCATTGCTAAGACTGGCACCTGAAGCCAGCGCGTCTACCAATTTCGCCACCTGGGCACAGGCGGACATTGAGTATGGCACGAGAATCGGCGGGGTTGCAAGCGAGACGCGGATCGCAATTTGGACGTAAATGAAACAGGAATGCCTACGCGCGAGATTGCTTTTGTCGTCGAACCCTTAGTTGCCCATGAGGCCGAGGGCGTCAAGATTCGCAGAACCATTGGTAGCGAGCGGCTCGCGATTCTTGATCCGTTCATGCTTTTGGATCACTTGACGCTTGAGGCACCCACCGATGGTCGTGTTGGGTTCCCGAGGCACCCGCACCGGGGAATCGAGACGCTGAGCTACGTGATCGACGGCCGTGTGTTTCATAAGGATTCACTCGGAAATGAGGACTCAGTAGGTCAGGATGAAGCTCAGTGGATGACCGCCGGGCGCGGTATCTGGCACGAGGAAATGCTTGAGGCAGTTGATGGAAAGGTGGAGATGCTTCAGCTCTGGTTTGCGCTGCCGAAGGCAGACAAAATGATCGCTCCTGGGTACGCGGCGGGACGTCAGCTAACGGTGATTGATGAGGATGGGACGCATGTCCGCGACGTTTCGGGGGCGTTTTCGACCATCACTGGCGATCCCTACATCGCCCAAGTTGACCTGAATGAATCCGAGTTTGCTTGTGAGGTGCAAAACCTCGCCACGACCGCGTTCTATGTTTTTCGGGGTTCAGTTTCGGTCGAGGGTCGAGAGGTGGAAGCAGGGAATCTGGCGGTGCTAGGGAGTGGAGACGAAGTCCGTGTAATCGGAAGTGGTCGACTTCTGTTCATCTCGGCGATGCCGTTGATGGAGCCGATTTTGCAGTACCGCTCATTCGTGATGAACCACCCGGACGATATCCGAGTGGTCGAAGAAGACATCAAGAGCGGCCGCTTTGGCTTAGAGTAGATGCGTTTACTCGCCTGCATGGGCGGCTGCACAGGCGGCACAAAATGTTTTGCCGTCCTTCTGCTGCGCCTCGGCAGCGGCGACCATCGTCCCGCAAGCGGAGCACTTCTTCTGCTCGGTTGCGGCGGCAGATGTGGATGGGGTGGAAGAGGTTTTTGAGTTGTCGGCTGGCGCACAACCGAACAGCGACGCGCAAAGGATCAAAGTTGGGAAGACGAGTTTCATCATTTCTGCCTTGTCGATGCTTGATTCTCTCGATCAGTTCCGGGAACTTATGGCTTGATCTGCAACTTGTCAACAGTTTTCTCCACGCCCTTGGTCTCTTGAACGAGTTCGAGAATGAGTTTCTTGGCTTTGAGTGTGGGAATCGTTCCTTTGAGGGTGATTGTGCCCGCTTCGGATTCGACGGAGAACGTGCTGGTGTCAACGCCTTTCCGGAGGTTCAGGACGGTGTTGACTTTGGCGGCAAGGCCAGCGTTCCCGAGTGAGCGGGTTGAGCTTTCGGCGAGTTTGGTGGCGTCCTTTTTGAGGTCCGCTTGGTCAGCGGCATTGCAACCGAGCATCAAAATCGAACCGAGTAGAAGACTTGACTTCATGCTCGTTTAAAGAACCTCTTGTTAACAACAACTCCGGGCTCACGTTTTCCGCGAACTTCGATGGCAACGGCGGTGCCTTGCTTAATATCGGAGCGGAGGAACGCGAAGGCTATCCCGGTATCGAGCAAGGGAGATACGACTCCGCTGGAAACTTCGCCGATTTCTTCGTCGCCTAGGAAGACCTTCATCCCTGGTGCGATGAGCCGTTTGGCTTCGAGCTTGATGCCCTGGAGCTTTGTGCTAGTTCCTTCCTCTCGGGCTTTGTTGATGATGTCCGAGCCGTTGAAGGTTTTGGTTTTGCTGATGACCCATCCAAGCCCGGCGGCGATGGGAGAGAGTTCGTCGGTGAGTTCGTGGCCATAGAGAGGAAGTCCGGCTTCGACGCGGAGGGTGTCTCGTGAACCGAGACCGCATGCCACGACTCCGGCTTGGAGTAGCGCATTCCAAACGGTTTCTGCTTCATCTTTGCTGTAGATCAGCTCGTAGCCGTCTTCGCCCGTGTAGCCGCTGCAAGCGGCAAAGGTTTCGACGCCAGCGACTTTGCAGTTGACGACTTCGAAGAGGGCGGCATCGCGGATCGCGGCGGAGTTATCAGAGAGGTTTGCAACGATCTCGCGTGCAGTTGGTCCTTGGACGGCAACCATCACGGTATCTGCAGTTTTGTCGTGCATCGCAACGGTTGAGGGCATAAACTTCTTCGACCATTCGACGTCCTTTTGGTGGTTGGAAGCGTTGAAGACGACTTCAAAGTGATCGGAAGCTATGCGGTAGACAATGATGTCGTCAACGATCCCGCCCTCAAGGTTTGGCATCATCGAATACTGCCCTTGGCCATCTCCGAGTTTGGAAACGTCGTTTGTGGTGATCTGCTCTAAGAATGCCTCAACGCCTTGTCCAGAGAATGAGACCCGAGCCATATGCGAGACATCGAACATTCCGGCGCCTTCACGGACAGCCTTTGACTCCGCGATGATGCTGGTGTATTGAACCGGCATGTCGTAACCCGCAAACGGCACCATTCGGGCGTTGAGTTTCAGGTGGGCGTCGTACAGGGGCGTTCGCAACATTGCGGCTTCGGACATAGTCTAAAGAATACCGGCGGGTGAACTCGTGCGAAGCACTTCGTGATCCAAAGCGGAAACAAGTTTCCGCACTCCACAGGTCTTACCCTTCGAACGCAAAGACCGGTTCAGGGGTGTGGTCAACGCCGCCCTTCAGAATATCCTCGGCCATCGCAAAGGCGAAGATGCTGAGTTGCGGATCTGTCTCGCGCTTAGCATGCTCGCGGAGTTCCTGAACCACGCGAGGCTCCATATCGGGAACCCATTCGCAGACGTGGAATAGTCCGTGGATCGCCGATCGTCGTCCGACCAGCGACGGAGCATTGAGGCACTCAAGCAGCGCCTGGCCGCCTTGGCGGTGGGGAAGGTGGCCACCGAGCACGACTCCCGCCTTATAGACCGATCTCGCGAAGTCGTCTTCCGCGTCCCAAAGCATTCCCTTCATCGCGCTCACCGCTCTTGCGTTGTCTTCTTCGGAGTCGATGTAAGCCGGAAGATCTTCGAAAAGATCGAGGACGCACCACTGCGCTGAACGTCGCCAAGGATGCTTGCGGTCCTCCAGGATCTCGCAGAGGGCAGGGAAGTAGGAGGTTCGGAAGTGCGAAACTTCCACAAACTCATGCGCCGCGTTGGCGACATCTCGATCTTCGCAGTAGAACAGCTTGATGATGTCTAGAGGCGCAAGCTGGCGGATTTCTCCAGCGTATCGCGATGTTTGCTCCAAAGCTTTGGCGATGATGAATTGCCTCTTAAAAAGTGGCTCGGCAGCCTTTTTGATCGCGTTTAGCATGTCGGGTTCCGTCTCTGCCCGGGCCTCATGCCACAATGCGGGACATCTCCCGAACACACCAAAGGGAGTTCGGGCTACCTCGACGTCGAACGTCTCGCCATACGCTTCGAACGTCGCTTTACCCGTCCAGTCGGATGCCAGCACGTGGTACTCGTAGCTCACGGGGTGTGGCGGCCAGTGGAACTTAATGCGATGCGGCGGGTTGACGGCTTTGCTTCCGGTTCGAGCCGCTACACGCGCGATGTAATCCCGAATGTCCTGAACCAGGGCATCCGAGTCAAACGGCTCTTCAACGCGCTTGTGCGGCATCCTCAACTGTTAAGATACCGCTACTTTGCTGTCGCAAAGTGCGCGGGATACTGAACTCCTGGCTTGTAGCCCGCCCAAAGCAAGCGGTTGAGAGAGTCAAAATCTGCACGATCGATCTCGGAGAAGTCGAGAGTTTTCGACCACTCAGCAAGTTTTCCGCTCTCTGGATTCTTTTCGTTCACGTTGTATTTCGGCTCGATCACTTTAAATGGTTGCAGATCGGGCTTTGATGAAGCCGCCATGATCATCGGGGGTGCTATGGCGTCGTATTGGCTGAGAGGCGCAGTGCCCAGGATGAGACCCATTGTTCGCAGCATCGAGGAGGTGGTGTAGTGCATGGAATCGACGACGCCACGGCGAGTGTACGGCGAAATGAAGTGGGCGACGGTGCGGTGGGCGTCAACGTGATCGGGGCCGTCTTGGGCATCGTCTTGGATCACAAAGATTGCGGTCTCCTTCCAGAACTTGGAGTGAGATACTGCATCGACCAGCCGCCCGAGTGCGAGGTCGTTGTCGGCGACCATCGCCTTTGGTGAATATGTTCCGGGGCTGAAGCCGTGGGTGTGGTCGTCGGGGAGAGCCATCACCATGAGATTCGGTAGCTCACCAGTTCGCTCGGCTTCTTTGAACTCGCGAAGGAAGTCGTCAATCTTTTCGGTATCGCGTCCGCCGCGAGCAAAGATCCTCTCCCACGTCGCGCTGTAGCCATACCTCTCCGGATCGGCTTTGATTTCGGCTGAGTTGAGCGAATCGTGATCTTCCTGAACGTCTACATATTCGCCATAGACTCGGGCTTTGAGTCCCTGTTTTCGGGCCTGCGTCCAGATGTACTCTCCCGGTGAAGAGGTCAGCCTCAAGTCGCTACGAATCTGGGATCGTCGTGAGTAGCCGAGGACCCACTGCTTTTCGCAATAGTCGTTGGCAAAAGCGGCGTCGGTCCACTGGTGTCCGCACTGGGAGCATTCGCCGTCGGCGTAGAAATTGTCGAACAAGATGAAGTCCTTCGCAAGCTGGTGCGAATTGGGAGTGACATCTTCGCCGAACAGGCATAGCGACGGATCGCCATTGCCTTGTTTCATATCGCCGAACACTTGGTCATAGGTTCGGTTTTCGCGGATAACGTAGATCACGTGCTTGATCGACTTCATCGCATCCATCGCCGACTTTTGCTTCATGAGCAGCTCATCGGCCTCGCGCTTTCGAGCAAGTGCACCTTCGCGAGCGGACTGGGTGTACGCCTTCAGTTCTTGGGTTGTGGGAACGTCGAGGAGGGTTAGCCTCCCTTTAAGCATCGTTGAAATGTAGCGGTAGGGGATGTTGTACTGCTGGCCCCGCACGCCTTTGACGGTGGTATCAACTTTGGAGCCGGCGTTTGGTCCGTACTCACCCTTGGCGGTGCCAATGATCAGCCGTTTTCCATCGGGAGTTTCCTTGACAAGGGTTGGATAGCGGTCGGTTGGGATGTGTCCGATGAGGTTTGGTGTGGCCTTGGTGAGATCCACGACCGCCACCGAGTTGTTTCCTGCGTTGGCGACGTAGAGCCGAGATTCATCTCGGGATATGCTCAACGCAACCGGGCTGCTCCCAACTGATTGCGCTAGACCGAAGCCGATGTTGACCTTACTGACCGGCTTGGTGCCGTCGATGACGGCGACATAGTCTGCCCCGGAGACCGATACGAAGAGGCGGCCGTCTTTTGCGTATTGGATCGAAGAAGGGAGAGGGCCCACTTCGGCGTAGCGGGTCATGGACATCGTTTTTGTGTCGTAAATTGAGACAGACTTATCTCCCCAATTCGAAACTGCAATGTGCTCGCCGTTCGGCGAGAGTGCCAGCGCGTAAGGGCGGTAGCGCAGCCGGTTCTTCTGGACTGGATTCCACCCTGAGTCAAGAGTTATGAGTTCGTCGGTCTGGATGTTGAGGACATAGATTCGGTCCTTTGTCCGAACGATGGATGAAACGAAACGGTCATTTGCCGGAATTGACGTATCCAGCCAAGGCTCCTTGCTGACCAACTTTCCGCCATCCAGAGCAAAGCGGTGAATCATTTCGCCCGACTTTGGCTGTCCCGCAGAAAGGAGGATTTCGGACTCGTTCTGGGCGTCCAATCCAATCCAGGCAGTGGGAACGGTGATGGTTTGGCCGACGGTGCCTGATTCTAAGTTAATCAGATTCAAAGTGTGGTCATTGAACCCGGCGGTGTTCACGAGTGCGTGGCGACCGTCGGCAAGGAAGGCGACGTCCTGGGGGAAGTCGCCAGGCAGGTCGATGAGCTTGCCAACTTTGCTGACCGTCCAGCCGTTAGGAAGTTTGAGCGAGCCATCCGGGCGAACTCCGGGGAGATCACCCGTCTTTGCCTTCCAGCCCAGCATCGCCAGTCCAGCGATCATGATAAGGACGCCGCCCGTTTTCAACCCAAACTTTGCCGCCATACGTTTCCCCAATCTCTGGTGCGAAGATTACTCCGCGTCCTTTGCCAGACCTTAGCCAACACTGATTAAGAGAAGGTTAAGCCGGGTCTTGAACTTGGAATTGAAACACATCATTTTCGACGGTGACCCGGACGGTCTGACCCTCCCGAATCTCGCCTTTGAGCAACAAGGTGGATAGCGGGTTAACCAGTTCGCTTTGGATCGATCGTTTGAGCGGACGCGCTCCGTAGACCGGATCAAACCCCTTGATCGCGAGGCTCGTTAGAGCTTCTTCGGTGAGAATGAGTTCGATGCGGCGGTCGGCAAGGCGGCGCTTGAGGCCCTCAAGCTGGATACCGACGATACCCTTGATCTCGTTTTGAGTGAGCGGTCGGAAGACGATCATCTCGTCGAGACGGTTGAGGAACTCGGGTCGGAAGTGGGTCTTCAGCTCTTCGAGTACTAGCGGCTTTACTTCATCAAAGCTTGGTCCGCTAACGGGGTCGCCGTAGTGGTGGCTTCCGATGTTGCTGGTGAGGATGATGACGGTGTTTTTGAAGTCAACCGTGCGCCCCTGGCCGTCGGTAAGACGACCATCATCGAGAACTTGGAGGAGGACATTGAAGACCTCAGGATGCGCCTTTTCGATCTCATCGAGCAGGATGACCGAGTACGGTTTTCTCCTCACAACCTCGGTGAGCTGACCTCCCTCGTCGTAGCCGACGTAGCCCGGAGGGGCGCCGATGAGGCGAGAAACGGAGTGCTTCTCGCCGTACTCGCTCATATCGATGCGGGTGAGGGCTTTATCGTCGTTGAAGAGGAGCTCGGCGAGGGCTTTGGCGGTTTCGGTCTTTCCGACGCCAGTGGGGCCGAGGAATAGGAACGAGCCGATGGGTCGACTGGGATCGCTGAGGCCGGAACGGGAACGTCGCACGGCATCGGAGACGGCGATGAGGGCCTCGCGCTGTCCGACGACGCGCTTTTCGAGCTGCTCTTCGAGGCTAAGGAGTTTTTGCATTTCACCCTGAAGCAAGTTACGGACGGGCACGCCAGTCCACTTGCTCACAATCTCGGCGATGTCCTCGCTATCAACTTCCTCTTTGAGCATTTTGCCATCGGCTTGGAGCCTTTTGAGGTCCTCGCTGGCGACTTCGATGCGCTTGTTGACGGCGGGGATCCGTCCGTATTGGATCTCGCCCGCCCGGGCGAGGTCTCCCGCGTTGGTGGCGTGCTCAAGCTCGCTCTTGAGCTGCTCGAGTTCGGCTTTGCCTTCGCGCACGACTTCGATCTGATCCTTTTCCTTCTGCCAGATGGCGCGGAGACCGCCTGCTTTTTCTTTGAGTTCGGCGATTTTGCGTTCAACGCTTTCGAGTCTCTCCTTGCTCGCGCTGTCTTCTTCTTTTTGAAGCTGTTGCTGGCTGATTTGGAGTTGGACGATTTCGCGTTCGACCTCGTCGATCTCATTCGGCACCGAGTCAATTTCGATTTTAAGTTTGCTACCCGCTTCGTCGATGAGGTCGATAGCTTTATCCGGCAGGAAACGGGCGGTGATATAGCGGTTCGAAAGGGTCGCGGCGGCGACGAGGGCGGAGTCGGTGATGCGGACGCCGTGGTGGACTTCGTAGCGCTCCTTAAGACCCCGAAGGATCATGATGGTCTCGTCAACGGTGGGCTCCTCGACCAAGACCATCTGGAAGCGGCGTTCGAGAGCTTTGTCTTTTTCGATGTACTGGCGGTACTCGTTGAGGGTGGTCGCGCCGACGCACCTCAGCTCGCCTCGGGCGAGCATTGGCTTGAGCATCTGGGCGGCGTCCATGGAGCCTTCAGCTTTTCCGGCACCGATGAGGGTGTGCATTTCGTCGATGAAGAGGATGACTCGGCCCTCGGCTTTTTTGACATCGTCGAGCAGCGCTTTCAGGCGCTCTTCGAACTCGCCTCGGAACTTCGACCCCGCGACCATTGCGCCAAGGTCGAGAGTAATGACGCTTTTGTCCTGAAGGCTTTGGGGCACGTCTCCAGCGACGATTCGCTGGGCGAGACCCTCAACGACGGCAGTTTTTCCGACTCCGGGCTCGCCAATGAGGACGGGGTTGTTTTTGGTGCGTCGGCTGAGGACGTGGATGACGCGGCGGATTTCTTCGTCGCGTCCGATAACTGGATCGAGCTTGCCGCTTCGGGCTTTGGCGGTGAGGTCAACGCCGTACTTTTCGAGGGCTTGGTAGGACTCTTCGGCGTTGGGGTCGTTGACTTTGCGTCCGCCCCGAATGTCATCGATGGCTTTGATGAGATCGGTTTCTTGAACTCCGGCGGCGCGGAGCATTTTGCCGACGTTGCCGGGTTCTTTACTCAGGGCGAGTAGGAAGTGCTCGGTGGAAATGTATTCGTCTTTGAGCTTTTCGGCTTCTTTGAAGGCTTCTTGAAAAATGGTGTTGAGGCGGCCCGTCATGCTCGCGCCGTAGCCAGCCGAGTCCGGGACTTTGGCTTGATTGTCGAGATATTTTTCTAGTTCTTGTTTGATCGGCTGAGTTTCGACGCTGAGCTTTTGGAGGAGCGGCTTGATCAGCCCTTGCTCTTGTTCGAGCAGCGCGAGCATGAGGTGCTCGGCATCAATGGCCTGGTGCTGGTACTTTTCCGCAACGGTTTGCGCGCCTTGGAAGGCGTTTTGGGCTTTGAGAGTGAGTTTATCGAATCGCATATGAGTCTTCTACTGTCAAATCATTGTACGTCAGGATACTCAAAGTAGTTTCGAGTTTGGGGTTCGGAGTGGGGAGTTTTGTGGACAACTCAAAGACGCAGCTTGGTTTGAAACCGATTCGCGTTGGTTCACGTTCAGATTTTCAATCATGAAGCAAAGCGTTTGGCACTGGTTTGCGGTGACGGGATTGTTCATCGGTTCGGTGATGCTCGCCCTTTCGGTCGTCCTTGATCCGAATCGATTGTTAGGTGCCTTCCAGGATAGTCTGCTGATGGCTTGCGTCATCAACCTGGGTTTCGGCGCGTTTGGTGGCTACTTGGGCGGTTTGATCAAGTTCCTCGATTCAAGGGACTCAGTCGAGCTCGCGGCTCTGTTTGGAGTGAAGATCGGGCTGTTTGTGTTTGCGGTCCTGATGATTGTTTCGCTTGTTCTGAAGTGGTGCGATCAGCCGCCGACGGCGGCACCGGGCACACTGATTTTGGCTCCCTTTGCAGAGCCAGGGTTGCTTTGTATCTGCTGTGATCCAACCTGGTTAATGGCTCTCAACGGAGTTGGCTCAGCCGGTTCTTCAAAAGCTGATCGTAAGAAGCTTGAAAAGGAGATTGAGCTACAGCGGAGGCAGGATGCTGAGGATCGGAAACGGAAGTCGGGGTGAGAATTGCGGAAAGGGAAAGTTCACGAGCAGGTTTGGATTGAGTCCGTGTGGGCGGGAATCGTCTGTCTCGTGCTTACGGGGTTGCCTGTTGGAGTAGCTTGGGTGGTTCAAAGGTATGCACCAGGGATGGAAGCTTGGGGGTTCAGGGCCCCGGTCTGGATTCCATTTGCTTTGATAACTAGCGTAGGGTTTGGTTTGGGCCACGCAATAATAAGGAATCGGGACGAGATTCGTACCGTTCGGCAATGGCATCCGAGAGAGTCGGTTTGGCACGGAGTAGGGCATGCGGTGGTGGTCATTGGCGGCGGATTCTGGTTGTTGGGCCGGGGAGAGAACCCGTTTATCGCACCACTTATCGCCGGCGTAGGGATTTACGTATTGTTGGAGGCCTTTTGGCCATTCATACGCGACTACATGACCGGGAGCTTTTGACGTCGGGGTTACTTGCCGATGCAGAAGTCGCGGAAGATTCGCTCCAAGAGGTCCTGATCAGCAGTCTCGCCGGTGATGAGCCCCAGCTCATGGAGGGCGGAGCGGAGGTGGGTGACGAGAAGGTCGGGGGGGTGATTGGCGGCGAGGCCGAGGAGAGCGGTTTTGACGGAGGTCATCGCGGCGCCCAGGTGCTCAGTGTGGCGGCGGTTGGGTACGAGGCCGCTCAGGTCTCCCGACCACTTTTCTAGTTGGCTGACGAGCTGATCTAGTCCGGCTCCGGTGTAGGTCGAGACGAGTATCCCCTCTTCCGAACTGTGCAGATCGGCTTTGTTAGCGACCAAAACGACGGGGGCGTTGAACTGGGTGAGTTCATTCTGGTCTTCCGCAGTCAGGCCCAGGGAGCCGTCGAAGACGTACCAGATGAGGTCGGCTTGGGCGGCCATCGCCCGGGCGCGCTGAATTCCGATTGCCTCGATCTGGTCTCCGGATTCGCGCAGGCCGGCGGTGTCAATGAGGTTGCACTGGAATCCGCCCAGAACGCAGGTCTCCTCCACGTAGTCGCGTGTCGTGCCAGCAATGTCGGTGACAATGGCGCGGTTGATGCCTAGGATTCGGTTGAGAAGGGAAGACTTTCCGGCGTTGGGCGGGCCGACAATAGCAATTCGGATTCCCTCGCGGATGAATAGACCTTGTTGGCCATTGATAATCAACGGGTTGAGGATAGTAGCAACGTCAGAGAGTCTGTTGCCAAGGGCTTGTGTGTCGACTTCGCCGATTTCCTCGCTGAAGTCGACGCTTGCCTCGATTGCGGCTAGAGCGGAGACGAGGTGTTCGCTCGCGGAGTTTACGGAGGAGCGCAATCCGCCATCACGAAGGTCATTTGCAACTAATAACTGACGATCTGTGATGGCTCGGACGCTGTCATTGACGGCCTCGGCCTGGGACAGATCGAGGCGGCCGTTAAGGAACGCTCTTTCTGTGAATTCGCCGGGGCGGGCGAGGCGGGCTCCGTTCTTTTCAAGTTGTTGGATCAGCAGGGTGACCGAGGCGGGGGAGCCGTGGACGTTGAGCTCGGCGGATTCCTCTCCAGTATAGGAGTGCCCGGCGGCAAAGAGGAGGATGAGGCCGTCGTCGCCGTGGGAGAACGTTCCGTAGTAGGCGCGGTGAGACGCCGGGTGGGCGGGGAAGTTGTTGAAGACTTTTTCGGCAACTTGCCAGGCTTCAGGCCCGCTTAGACGGATGATGGCCACGGCTCCGCCGGGGGCAGTGATGGGGGCGCAGATGGTGTCGAACGGAGTCATGACCGGTGGGCTACGAACCTCAAGCGCACATAATCCGCGATCCAGATTCCTTGGTCGTCGCAAAGCGACTGTTGTAGGAGGTACTCGGCGTGCGCGACGGCTTCTTCGGCCTCTTCGGGGCTCAGTCCCGCGAGGGCAGATTTTCCGAAGGTGGCATACCAGCCGCGAACCCCTTCTGGCAACGGTGTTGGACGGTGGATGATCTCAGTGGACTCGACTTCAAAACCGGCCATAACGAGTCGCTGCCGAAATGCAGTTTCGGTGGGATAGTTGTGGGGGTATCGGTCAGTTATGTCGTAGCCCAGCCGTGCGACCCCGGCGAGAAGAGCAGTCCGAACGGCGGCGATGTTTCCGTGCCCGCCAAACTCGCCGACAAATCGGCCATCAGGCTTCAGTGCGCGATGAACGCCAGAGAGAACGGCATCATGGTCCCGAATCCAGTGGAGGACCGCATTCGTAAACACCGCATCGAACTCGTTTTCGAACGAAAGGGCCGTCGCGTCCATCACTGATGCATCCAAACCACGCCCAACTGCGTCCGAAATCATCTCGGCAGAAGAGTCGATGCCTAGGACTGAAGCCCCTTTTTCAGCCAACGAAGCGGTCAAAACTCCGTCTCCGCACCCTAAATCCAAAATTCTTTGTCCCGAAACGTCTCCAAGCAAGTCCAATACGGATGCACCATAGAATGCGACAAATCCGGCATTTTCTCGATATTGCTTCGGATCCCAGGTCTGTGCGCTCACACGAAAGAGGCTACCAGACCTCTAAAGAACCGAGTAGCGATTCCAATAACCTGAATGGGCACCCCAGCAATCCTGCTAGGTTCTTACCTGGCAGTACACCTAGCTGTGATATTTATCAAATTCCATCTCAAATATCACTCCGCCGTGTGGAAAGAACTTTGTGAAGGCGGTTGAAAGAGAAAGTGAGGGGTGGGTTATGCCAATAACAACGACTGTAAGAACTGAAGGCGCAAGCCGGTCGGTTCGATTAACAAAACGAGAAATTGAAGTTCTTAGTTTGATTGCACAGGGTCACAGCAGCAAGGAAGCGGCTGACGTTCTGTATGTTTCAAAGCGAACTGTTGATTTTCATCTTGCCAACATTTACGACAAGCTTCAGGTTAACAACCGAGTGCAGGCGTTCCGCGCCGCAACTAGGTTGGGTCTGATTCCGTTCGAGCCAAGCTTCGGCCATGCTCGCGGCGACGCTTGATCCACGACTGATTGTTCAATCGCGAACGTGCTCTCTACCACTCGGTGGAGGGCACTTTTTGCATGTGGGTGCCTGGTAATTTTGCCAATCCTCCTGTGGGCCATTTACAGCAGAAATAGCAGCGAGTAATCTAGCGATGATGTTATTACGTGTCGGCGTGCTTGCTCTTGGGGCTGTCCTTTCGTCGGGCGCATTTGCCCAGTTTTCGACCGGCAATCTCGCGGTTGTCCTTGTCGGGGATGGAACTACCGCCCTCGGTGCGACGGGTGCAAAGACCCAAATCGTCGAGATTGACAGAGCGACCGGGTTGCTGACGAGCAAAGCTTGGGATCTGACATTTAATGCCTCCACGCGGCAAAACGGAATTGTTTTGACGGGCAACTCGGTGTCGGAAGGCGGACTCAACAGTTACAACGGCAAGGCCGTATTGGGTGGCTATTCCGCGGCGGTCGGGACTGGAAGCCTGGGGAATCTTGCCACAAAGAGAGCCCTGCAAGTGGACTACGGAACGGGTGGGATTACGTTTAGTGACTTTATTGCAGGTGGGAACATTCGAAGTGTTGCGACTTCGGATGGATCAACCTATTTCGCTGCGATGAGCACGGCAGGGGTGATGAAAGGCGTCACTGGAAATCTGACGCCAACGTTTGTTTCTGGCACGGATACCAACATTCGGTTTACACAAGTTGGACCCGGCGTTGAAGTGTTCTACTCAATCAATGGTTCGGGCGGTGGGTTTATGAAGACCACCAATACCGGAAATGCGGCATCTTGGTCCACTGCCGCAAACACCATCGGTATTGCTGATTTCGCATTTAGTTCGGACGGACTAAACCTTTATCTTGCTGCAGATGCCGGGACGACGCCAGGCGCGGGAGTTTATCGGCTCTCTCGAACCAGCACTTCGTCGGCGTTCACCGGTGCGGCGACAAGGATCAGTGATGTCGCTACTCGCTATCTGACGCTCTACGAGACGGGAACCAGCACTTCGGTTTATGCGACCCGACGGCCCACCAACGTGACGAGTACTCTGGTTGCATTGGATGGTGCGGACACGGCCACCACAGTGATTTCGCCTAGTTGGTCCTTTACCACCAGCGCAAATCAAGTTGTGATGGGGGTAGACCTGGTTCAGGTAGTTCCGGAACCTGCGACCCTGGCTGTACTTGGCCTCGGTCTTGGAGTTCTAACCCGAAGACGCAAGTCACGCTGATGTCGAGGGCAGGAATCGTGCTCTGTTCCATGTTTGGAGCAGGGCACTTTCGTTGTGCTCTCGGGCATACTTTGTTGCATGTCTCGGCTGACTTATCTTGATCCATCAAACTTAGAACTTCGCCGTCGCGAAGGATCGTTGTTTTTGGATGTCGAGATTGATGGCGCATGGGTCGAGAATGTGCGTCTTGTTCGGGCGTTTCCTCTGTCTCATACCGAATCGTTCATCTCGGTAAGAGATGAGGATAACAAGGAGTTTGGGATTATCGAGTCGCTTGCGGCTCTCGACAACGAATCTCAAAAGCTCGCTCACGAAGAGCTAGACCGTCGTTACTTCACCCCCGCCATCACCCGAATTAAAGCACTCAAAAACGACGCCTCAATGTGGTGGTTTGATGTCGAAACTACCCGGGGCCCGTCTGACTTTTACGTCAGAAACTGGCGAGATAATGCCCACGAGCTGACTCCCGGTCGGTGGCAGATCACAAGCGTTGACGGCGGACGGTACGAGATATTGAACCTGGATGAGCTTGATGAAAGAAGCCAAGTCCTTATTGAGCAGCTTCTTTAGTGCGATTTATCCGGCGAAGTGCGCCGTGTGCGGACTTGTTGGCTTCGATGTCGTTTGTGACCAATGTCAGCAAGAGCTGATTCGAGAGGAACTCCACTTCGTCCAGCCGATTGCTTTTGTCGACGAAGTATGGGCTTTTCATGCTTATGAGCAGACGGCGGCGGAGATGGTCAAGGCTCTTAAGTATCATCGCGAAACTGCGCTGGGACATCGGATGGCGGGGGACGTTTTGGATGTTTATACGGCGCATTTCGCCTCGGTAGATTTCATCGTTCCGGTTCCGATTCATCGTTCGCGGCTGGCGTGGCGCGGATTCAACCAAGCGGTGGCACTCTGCTCCCGACTACCGGATTCTATGGTTCGAGAGGGCTTGGTGAGGACTCGAAGAACAACACCTCAGGTTCATCTGAATGCTGAAGAGAGAGCGAACAATCTGGAAGGGGCGTTTGAGGCTCTGTCGATTCCAAAGGGTTGTCGAGTTCTTCTTGTGGACGACGTTTTCACCACTGGAGCCACGGCGAGCGAGTGCGCTCGCGCGCTCAAAAAAGCCGGCGCCAGCTACGTTGGAGTAGGTTGCTTTGCGGCTAAGCGGAGGGACTATCCCGCTTCGCCTGCATCGCCTGCATATGACCAGCGAGCAGAAGACCAATAAGCACAAGCGAGGCGATGACCATGACTCCTGCAGGATAGACTTTGCCTTCGGAAAAGAATGGCTTGATGAACCGTCCCATTCCACCAAGCGCAACTAGGAGGGACATGATGCGACCAGCGCGGGGGTTCTTGGTCCAAACAAACAACGAAACTAGCTCTAGCACGCCGATTCCCCCTCCACCCATCAGTGACGGAAGGGATTGCTTTGCCATATAAGCCTCAACCCCTAGGCCGATGCACAGAATAGCGTAGACGACGACCGCCGCGTTGATTGTTTTAGTCATGCAAGGGAGTTTACTAGGTGAAAGTTGGCAGTTGAATCGCTCTCTCTTCCGATTGCGTTTTCTTGTTCAATCTCACACTCTATGTTACAAACTACTTACTCAGCCATGCACATGCCATCGGGGATTCCGCCGGTGTCGTAGGTTTTGACAACCTTCCAGGTCTTTGAGCTGATTTCTGCGATAGCGTGGGAGGTGACTAGGACGACCAGGAGGTTGCCATTCTTGCGACGCCAAAAGTTCATAGGGGCTGGCCATTGGTTTCCGTAATCTTTGTTCGCAATTGGTCTTTGCTTTAACTCGACGGTGGCCGTCTTAGTCCACTTTGTGGTGTCGAACACTTCGACGACACCTGAGCCGACGCAGGAGATGGCGAGTCGTTTTCCGTCGGCGGTAAAGATGGTTCGGATCGCGGCGGGCGTGTCCTTGATCGTGTGGATTACTTCGAGCGAGCGAGTATCGATGATGCTCGTGTCATTTCCACCGACGTTGGCGCAAGCGATATACGATCCGTCGGGAGAGATTGAGATGCCCTCCGCTCTGTTCCCCGCCACAATCTGTTTCGTGATCTTGCCTGCGCTGAAGTCAAAGGCTGTTATCGTTCCGGAAAAGGCGTTGACGGCAAATGCGTTCTTGTTATCGTTTCCGAAAACGACAAGGTGAGTGCCCTTCTGTTGTGTAGGCATTGTTCGCAAAACTTTGCCGCTCGGGACGTCGAACTCGTTGATAGAATCCGATACGTGAGAAGTGAATACAAGACGGTCATTACTTAACCATTGAATGCCGTGTGGGGCGCCGTTTGGCTCAATATTGACGGTCTTCTTGATCTCGCCTTTCTCGATATCTACGAAAGTTAGAGTCTTTCCTGGTCCTCCAGGGCCGCCGCCCATATCGCTGATGGTAGCCGTCTTCTGGTCGGGCGACACCATCACTTCGTTCGGATTTGGGCCGGTGGGCAACTTTGCTCTCGGCTTTCCAGACTTCTCGTCGATTAACCAAACCGTATTCTCCGCCTTGTTGAGAACGAGAATGGTTGGAACGACCTTTGGGGCGAGGAGAGTAAGAACGCAAATCGCAGTGATCATCACACTTATTACGATTTGTAATAGATCAAACGGTTCCAAGAAAGTTCAAAAACCGATGCTCAGACACAAAAATGGAGCGGGCAACGAGATTCGAACCCGCGACCTACTCCTTGGCAAGGAGTCGCTCTACCACTGAGCTATGCCCGCTCGCGGATCAATATGTTACCCCGGTCTTAACGCGGCAGGTCAAGCGTTGCAGTCATAATCATTGCTAATGAGTCCCGACTTAGCTTCCCTTTTGCAAATCGTTCGTGAGCAAGGGGAGTTCGCAAAGTCGACCTCGCTTCGGTCTGAGATCAAGATTAAAGGTGACGGGAGTGTCGTCACTGGAACGGACGTTGCAGTTGAGAAAGCTCTGAGACGCACGCTTCCCGCACTCGCCAAAGGGTCCAGCTTTTGGGGTGAGGAACTCGGGTGGGAAGAAATGTCGGCCGGTGGAATCTGGTTGGTTGATCCGATCGACGGAACTTCCAATTACGCTTCGGGAAATCCCCTGTGGGGAATCTCGGTTGCTTTGCAGGATGCGGAAGGCCTGAAGATCGGATGTATCGTGCTTCCCGAACTGGGTTTTGAGCTCTGCGCAGAACGAGGCGGCGGCGCATTCTGGAACGGTGAGCGCCTTCCGGTTCTCGAGCCAACAGATACTTTGCCTCACGAACTGATCAGTGTTAACGACTCTGCATTTCGTCAGCTGGACGGAGCGGTGGTCGGTAAACCTCGCCTCTGCGGAGCGTTTGTCGTCGATGGAGCGTTTACGGTGCGCCGATGGTTCAAGAGCCTCTATGGAATGAATGAGAAGCTATATGACGTAGCCGCCACAGTTCTGGCAGCCCGAGAAATCGGTTTGGATGCGCGATACTGCGATAGCTCAGTATGGGATGAGAAAGACCTTTTGTCCGATCAGAAGATCGGCAAAGCTTGGCGAATCGGTTTCGTTAACGACTGACGGATGCCGTCGCAAACGCACAAATGCCTTCGGCGCGTCCAATTGCACCAAGGCCCTCGTTTGTGGTCGCCTTGATGCTGATTCGTTCCACCTCGACGCCGACCAACTGGGCTAGTCTTTCTCGTATATCAGTGGCCCGAGGCATGATCTTTGGCCTCTCAGCTTGGATCGCAATGTCGATGTGATTCACCGTCCAGCCGGAGGTGTGAACACGACGAACAGCCTCAACGAGAAAATCAGAGGACGCTCGGTCTTTGTTGGCTGGGTCATCGTTGGGGAAAAGCTGGCCTATATCGCCAGCGGAGATCGAACCGAGAAGTGCGTCGACGACGGCGTGAATTACGACATCCGCGTCTGAATGTCCTTCGAGCCCAATCTCTCCAGGAAATAGAACACCCCCGAGCCAGCACGGACGCGCCGCGTCAGTTGAGAATCGATGGATGTCATAACCCAGCCCTGTCCGGCTCTCCGTCCCGAGCAGAGCCCGAGCACGGGCCAAGTCCTCCGGAGTCGTGATCTTGAAGTTAGCGGGGTCGCCCATGACGTGGTGAGTACGGTACCCGGCTTTTGATAAGAGTTCGACGTCGTCAGTTACTCCTTCGATTCCCTGGGTAATCGCCAGAGAGAACATTTCAATTGGCGCTCCCTGTGGAGTTTGAGTTGCCACGAGATGCGATCGGTCCAGGTGCTCATCAATCTCGGGACCGTCTACGGATTTGATGGTGTCGACTACCGGAATAGCGGCAGCGACCGCCTTGCCCTCAAAGATCTTCTGAGCGACGCGGTAGATGACTTCTGCAGAGACAAAAGGGCGAGCCCCATCGTGGAACATGATTCCCTCACACCCGATCTGCGAGGCTTTCCAAAGTCCGGCTACCGTCGATGCGAGCCTGGTGTCGCCACCCAACAGCACTTCGCCTTCGTTTCCAACTAGTTGCTTGACCGAAGTGAAGTTCGCATCACTACTAACCACGAGAACTTCGGAGATCAGTGGATGGTCGCGAAAGGCAACAAACGAGTGCCACCAGACAGGCTTTCCTTTTAGCAGAATCGCGAGCTTATCGGAACCAAACCGCTGGGCCGAGCCAGCGGCAAGAATCACCGCTCCCAGCTTCATCATCGGCGCGGCTTTCGAGCTCGACCGTCAACCGGCTCGCCCTCAACCTCGGCAAAAATCAACTTTCCACGCTCAGTTTGAATGACCTGGGTAACCATCACCTCAAGAGTTTCTCCGATGTGACCACGTCCGTTTTCGACGATGACCATCGTGCCGTCTTCGAGGTAACCGACGCCCTGTCCAATCTGATTTCCTTCACGAACAATGCTGAGTTCGAGGGTTTCCTGGGGGAGCACGTTCGGGCGGAGCGAAAGTGCTAGGTCGTTGATGTTCAGTACTCGAACATCTTGCAGAGTTGCTACCCGATTAAGGTTGTGGTCGTTCGTCACCAAGTCTCCACCGAGAGCAGTCGCCAAACGAACGAGTCGTGAGTCAACCCCGTCTCCTTGATCGGGCGCCAGGCGATCATGCAGACCAACCTCAATATTGAACTCAGCCTGCATCAATTTCAGGATATCAAGCCCGCGTCGCCCTCGCTGGCGGCGTAGCGCGTCATGGCTGTCTGCGATGTACTGAAGCTCTTCCAGAACGAACTGGGGGACGTAGATTTGACCTTCAACAAATCCGACCCGGGCGACATCATAAACGCGACCGTCAATGATGACGTTTGTGTCGAGGATCTTTAACCCGGTGCGGCGAGCGCGAACCTTACCTCGATACCAGGGCAGCGACTCCTTCATCGTGTGGAGCGCATACACCGAAAGAGCTGTGAACAGGAATCCAATTCCAGCAACGGCCAGCGCGACAACGACCTTGTTAGGAATGATCGCGAGGAAGAAGTTGATAAAGAACGTAGCGACGAGGAAGCCAATAATCGTCCCGAAGAACCAGGTGAGCTTTTCGCTATCATCTGTGCTGTCCCAGCGAGCGCCCAGCTTTTCAACAATGCGCATCAGCAGCGTCGCTACGAACCAGCCAACAAGCACTCCGGCGCCAACAAGCGGTAACAAGCCAAAGAACCCTTCTGGTGCTTTGTAAGTGTTCTCAGATGATGCTCCCAGTCGCCCTGCAACCCAATTGCCGCCCATTTCCAGCCACTCACGACCAAATTGGGCAAACAGCAGAGCCGAACTTGTGGAAAACACTGCCAAGATCAGCCATTGGAGCAGCGAACGTCGCTTTTGTGGATTCACGTTTCGAGGTTTGCGTTCTTGTTCACTCATCTACTTCTGCTCCAACACTTCGATTTTTGCGCCTGATAAGACGGTAAACGCAAACGCCGTGTCAACGTTTCCTTCAGATAGTTTAACATGGGTTGCGCTGAATTCCGGTGCACTTGGAATACTATCGTACGGAACCCACTTCGATCCTGTGAACACTTCAACCCATGCGTGGTAGTAGAAGGTTCCGTCAAAGCTGACCAAGCCACTTGCAAGCTTGGCTGGAAGTTTAGCTGCCCGGCATAAAGTTGCGGTTAAGATCGCGTAGTCCCGGCAAACTCCAACCCGCGTTTTCAGAACTTCGTTCGCGTCGCGCAGAATGCCAATTCCAGCGTCTGGAGTCATGATGGAGTTCACGTGCGTCCGAATCTTTTCCGCCGCTTTTGCAGTGTCTGTCGTGGACCCAACGATCTTCTTTGCGAGGGCGACCATTTTGGGGTTATCGCTCGGGATCAGGTGACTCGCTTTGAGCCACGTCGGTTGCGCTTTCGCACATTCGGATATCGACTTGGAGGGTTCGGCTCGGGGCTGTGTAATGCTGACTGTCCAACCAGAATCGGACTTCTCAATTTTTTGGAAGTCGCCGCTCGGCATCCCCCGAAGATTCTCCGCCGAAACCTTGAGCTTAAGAAACTTTGTGGTTTGGGGGTTGTTAAGTGTTGGAGTCGGTCGAATCGCAGTTACTTCAGCCAGATCGGGCCTTGTCCCGGTGTTTTTTATCTCCTCCAAGGCTTGGGCTTTGCTCAGAGGCTTCATTTCGACACCAATCGAGGTCCCAACTTTGACGATATCTCCCTTTCCGGAAAGATAAATCTTAGTCGTCAGCCGAGGATCCTCGACGATGACGGGAGCAATCGATACTCCGTCCATATCCTCTTTTTCGCCAAAGAATGCTCGGTTCTTCATCAAGGCGACGGAAGAAGGATCGAAAATATAGAAGTTCAATTCCTTGCCGGCGATCCCGGGTTGAGCCTGAAGCGCAGTAATTGGATCGTCGTAGATGCGACCGTCCTTAGGCAGGGGGATCGTCGTATTCGACAGGGTCCCTCCGTTGTTGATGCTTGCCTCAATTGAAGTCTCTGAAAATCGAGCTTCAACGGTTTGCGTCCTTCCCGCACTGGACGTCAGGAACCTCATTCTAAGAGGTCGATTTGCCACAGTAATTGTCTCCGAGTCGATCTTCATGTCGACTTCGGAGCCGATTAGGCCAATTTTTAGAACGGTCAAGGACCGAGAGCGCTCAGCACTCTTCCCGGCAAATACCGTCCGAGTCGTTTCATAGAGCGCATAGCCGACTCGCTGACCCTGCAAATAGACCCCAAAATATTGAGCTTCCAGCATCCCGGCGGCAAGAGACAATGTGACCATAGACCCTATATTGACGCACACGCAGGCCCGAAGCATTCCAAAGAATTGCAACCTTTTATCAAAACTGGGTACGGTGTCCCCGCAAACGCGGCATCATATCTATCGCGGCAACGTAGACTCAAAAGGAATTTATGGCAACCAAACTGGTCATCGTGGAATCGCCTGCAAAGGCGAAAACCATCGGCGGATACCTCGGAAAGGATTACGAGGTGCTCGCGAGCATCGGACATATCCGCGATCTGGTGCCAAATGGCCGAGGTCTTCCGCCCGAGTTCAAGAAGAAGTGGTGGAGCGATTACGGGGTCGACGTTGATAACAACTTCGAGCCGTTCTACGAAGTGCCTGCTGAGAAGGCAGCCCAAGTCAAGAAGCTCAAAGACGCGTTGAAGTCGAAAGAAGAACTGATCCTAGCGACTGACGAAGACCGAGAAGGTGAGGCGATTTCGTGGCACCTTCTCGAAGCCTTGAACCCCGCCAAAAAGGTGAAGATCAGTCGAATAGCATTCCATGAAATCACCAAGGAAGCAATTCAAAAGGCTATTCAGGAACCGCGAGAGATCGACATGGATCTGGTCGAAGCCCAGGAAACCCGCAGGATTCTTGACCGCCTTTACGGCTACACGCTTTCCCCCGTACTGTGGAGCAAAGTCACCAAGAACCTCTCTGCGGGCCGCGTTCAATCTCCAGCTGTCAAGTTGGTCGTCGAGCGAGAACAGGAACGACGGGTCTTCATTGAAGCCGAGTATTGGGATTTGCGCGCTCAGTTCCGGGTGAAAGATGGTTCCTTCACAGCTGACCTCAAAATGGTTGAGAAGAAACGCCTTGCCGAGGGGAGAGACTTCGAACCGACAACTGGTGAGACAAAGGCGGACGTCCTTTGGGTCAATGCTGAAGAGGCCGCAAAGCTTGCGGTCGCAGCTCAGACTGCCAAGCCTTATGAAGTAGAAAGCCTGACCGAGAAAGAGGGCCGGATGAACCCCTCTGCTCCGTTCATGACGACCACCCTTCAACAGGACGCCAACCGCAAGTTTAGCTTCGCGGCAGATCGAACAATGCGAATCGCTCAGACGTTGTACGAAGGCGTCGACATCGGGGGCGAAACAACTGGTCTGATCACCTACATGCGTACCGACTCGCTGACTCTTTCAGGCGAAGCGCTGAGCGGAATTCGAAGCTATGTTGGCAAGCACTATCCTTCGGCTTTGCCGAGCAAGCCTAACCAATACCGAAGCAAGGTCAAAAACGCGCAGGAGGCTCACGAAGCGATTCGTCCGACCGACGTCAACCGGACTCCGTCTTCTGTTCGTGGATACCTCACTGACGACCAATTCAAGATTTACAACCTCATTTGGCAACGTACCGTCGCCTCCCAGATGATTCCCGCAACGGTGTCGCGGACGGAAGCCCTAATTGGGGTGGATAGCACCAGCGGACACCTCACCTTTCAAGCCAATGGCTCGCAAATTCTTGACCCAGGCTTCCTGGCTGTGTACAGGGAGGGCCAAGACGAAGAGGACGACAGTGGAGACAAACTTCTGCCCCGAATGCAACAGGGCCAAGCCGTCGATCTTCTCGATCTCAACGCCCTTGAGCACCATACGTCTGCGCCGTCGCGATACACCGACGCTACATTAATCAAGCGGCTTGAAGAACTCGGGATCGGGCGACCCTCGACATACGCATCGATCATCTCGGTCATCGTCGATCGCGGGTACGTTCGGAAGTCAGGCAAAACTCTCTTCCCAACTTGGCGAGCGTTCATGGCGATGGAGGTTCTTGACGTTCACTTCCGTGAGGTGATGGACTATCAGTTCACCGCGCTAATGGACGAGACGCTCGATGAAGTCTCCGAGGGCAAAGCGAGTGCAAAGGACTACCTGCACTCATTCTTCCTCGGTACCGAAGCAAAGCCCGGTTTGAAGACCATGGTCGAAGAGCGCAAAACCCAGATTCCGTTCCCCGCTCCGATCATCGGAAACCACCCAGAATCTGGCGAGGTCATCATCGTTCGCAACGGTAAAGATGGGGGTGCATTCCTTCAGCTTGGCGACAAAAAGCAGTACGCCAATGTACCTGACGATCTCGCTCCGGCTGACCTTACGGTAGCCAAAGCCGTAGAGCTTTTGAACTCTAAAGCATCAGGGGCCGAATCTATCGGAGTCCACCCTGGGACTGGACGGAATCTCCTCCTCAAGTTCCGCCAGGGGTACTACCTGGAAGCTGAACGAACCGAACAAGAGATCGAAGACAAGGTCAAACCCATCTGGATATCGCTTCCCGCCGGGGCCGATCCCAAAACCCTATCCCAAGAAGATCTGAATATCCTCTGCTCCTATCCGCGTGAAATTTCGAAAGAAGTGTTCTTCAAGATGGGTAAATTTGGCCCCTATGTCGAGAAGGGTGAAGAGCGAAGAACAATCGAGGATTGGCGCGCTGGCGCGACGATGACGCTTGAAGAAGCCGAAGTGATCCTTGCTCAGCCAAAAACCTTCGGAGCAAGAAAGACCGCTGCCGCTGGCCCGATCCTCGAGTTCGGCAACCTTGAAGGGTGCGCCGGTAACGTGCGAGTCCTCAGCGGTCGTTTCGGTCCCTACGTGACGGACGGCGAAACGAACGCAACCCTACCGAAAGGCAAGGACCCCGCAACCGTGACCGCAACCGAGGCAGCCGACATCCTGCAACGTAAACGCGATGCAGGACCGTCGACCCGAAAGCCGTTCAAGAAAGCTGCCGCTAAGAAACCTGCGGCAAAGAAGGCACCGGTCAAGAAGAAGAAGTAGTTCCGCAGTCTAGAATATGAGTGTGGAACTCAAAGAAATCCAGCATGGCTCGGCGGAATACGCTAAAGCAGTCCAACTGCGCCGCGAAGTTCTAAGGTGGCCCCTGGGGCTCGAGTATACGGAAGAACAGTTAGCCGCCGAGGCCAGTGTGAGGCACTTCGTAGGGGAATGTGGTGCCACCGGCGAACTAGAGATCCTCTGCTATGCGCTTCTGACCGAGGAAGTGCCGGGGTTGGCTCGGATCAAGCAGGTAACCGTCCGTCAAGACTGTCAAGGGAAGGGACTAGGAACTGAGATCATGCTGTTTACCGAGCAAGCCGCAATCAAATCTGGCTATGAGCGAGTTACGCTCTGCTCGCGGCACTACGCGATCCCTTTCTACGAGAAGCTAGGTTACGTTTGTACAAGCGACTGGTTCGAGGAAGTGGGAATGCCTCACAAATCGATGCTCAAATCACTTTGATCGGCGTCGCCTTCGAGGCATCGCTGGTAATTTGATCCCGGCCGATTTGAGCATCTGAAAGGCCTTGACCACAGTTCCAATCGTTGCAAGCGCCGGAGCGTAGCGGCCAAAGTTGGCGGATCCTAATTGAGCGATCATCGCTAGTGAATCAGCACCGGTCGAGGTCTTCTCGCCGACATTCTTCACCGTCGATTGCACGTTGGTTGCAATGTCATCAACCTTTGCCGAAATAGAATCCAACCGGTCTGAGATTCGGTCGATCTTCGGCTTCAACTCTTTGCTGAGTTCCAAAACCTTCAGTAACGCAAAAATGAGCACGCAGAAGAAGACCAAGTTGATTACAAAAAACAACCCAGAGACCACCAACCACCAAGATGGAATTTCCACTTCTTAATGATAGTCGGTAATCAGTGGCGCAGGGTTAGAGGGAAGCGAATAATCGTTGAACCCAAAGACGGTTCGATGATCTTCACCAACTCGGCTACTTCACCTTGAACGGCCAGTTCCCGCAGGCCGCCGAGCCCTTGTCATCATTTATATAGACGTACAGCCGATACCGGCCAGGGAGGCCTGGGACCTTGGCTTCTAGCTTCCCGCCTTCGGCGACTTGCCAGCCACCTTGGACGATTGCGCCTGTTTTCTCGCCTTGTCCGTCGTGTTTACGCTCGGGAGTTTCGTCGCGGACTTCCCATCGGACTTTAAGGCTTTTCGAGTCTGGATCGTGATAACTGACATTTGCGCTGAAGGTCGAACCCGGTGAGACTTCTTGACCCTTTATGTCGAGTTCGAACGAGTCGATTTCGGGAGCGCAGTTGTGGGGCAAGTGCCCGCTCCAGGCTCGAATCATGACGTCGACTGCTTCAGTTCTCTCGCCAGTTGGCAAATACATTCCGAACCAAGTCGGAGTTTCTTCCTGCTTGTCTCCCCAGAGGAACGCGTAGGAACCGAGGCACCAACCCTGCTGAGAGCGAACCGACTTCTGGTAGTCGCTTGCGTACTTCTTGGCTTTTTCGGTGGAAGTTGGTTCGTAAGCGGCTCCCCAAGCAGTTTTTTTCGATTCCCAGGGTCCAATTGGACCAAATTCCGTGACGATGTAAGGCTTAGTCCAGCCGGCCTCTTTGAGTCGCCTGGGGACCGTGGCGAGGCCGCCGTAACTGTTGATGCCCAAAACATCAATGGACGGGCAATACTTGCGGATGTTTGCAATCTTCTTTGTGTCGAAGTCGGCAATCACGGTTGAAGTTGGGTGATTCGGATCCAATTGCTTCGCCAGTTTTGCGAGGTCTTCGATCGCCTTCCAAGTTTCAGGGATATCGTTTCCGATTTCCATCTCGTTCCCAAGTCCCCACACAAGGACCGCTGGTTTGTCTTTCAATCGCAGAATATCTTTCTTGACCGACTCATACTGCTCAGCGACCTGCTTTGGGTTCTTGTAGTCAAAGTAATTCTTGTGCCCCAGCCATATCCCGACCATGATCGAGATTCCCCTTTTATGGGCCTCGTCAAGCTCCTCTGCGACCTTCTCGGTTCCCCAAGTGCGCATGGAGTTACCTCCGGCTTCTTTGAGCTGTTTCATTTTGATCGTTCCGCCGACACCTTTGACGAAATACTTCTGGGTTCCGCGCATCAGCTGGTACCCGGCAGGCGTCTTCACTATTGAAACTTTGATGGGTCCAGCGGACTGTTGCAGAGCAAGAGCCAAAGCTGCGAAGAGGAGCATAGGTTCATTCTAGCCGCTCATGTTTCATAATCATATGGGAATGCAGGAGCGGCCGAGTTGGGATACCTATTTCATGGAGATTGCCCATCTTGTGGCAACTCGGGCTACTTGCCCCCGGCGTTCAGTTGGGGCGGTTCTAGTGAAGGACCGCAGAATCCTCGCCACTGGCTATAATGGCGCTCCGAGAGGAATCTCCCACTGCCCTGAGCAGGGTGGAAGCACCGACTGGCCCCAGGGTTGTTTGAAGGCTGGACACTGCATCCGGGCACTTCATGCAGAACAAAATGCGTTGCTCTCCGCGGCCATGATCGGAACTCCGTGCCAAGGCAGCACAATCTACGTCACCTGCCAGCCGTGCAACATGTGCGCGAAGATGCTCATCAATGCCGGAATTGAGCGAGTGATTTATGAAGGTGACTACCCGGATGAATTCTCACTTGAACTGTTCCGCGAATCGGGAATGGAGCTCTATCGCTACGTGGCAAAAGAACTCGTCAAGGTGACTCTTTGATCTTCATCGCAGCCCTGCAGGACTCCCTGAAGGGCATGAAGCAGCCGTTCATTGCGGGGATCATTGCACTGATCGTCAGCTATGTTCTGACGCCCTACGTGCGCAAACTTGCGATCCACAAGGGCGCCGTGGACGACCCGACCCGAGACGATCGAAGGGTTCACACCGAGCCGATCCCTCGTTGGGGCGGCCTCGCGATCTACGCCGGAATTCTGCTTTCTGTGATCTCAGCATTTGTCATCAGTGGCCAGCCGCTAAAACCCTACGTCATTGGAATTCTGTTGATCGGCGGGATTCTCATGCTCGTTGGTGCCCTGGACGATCTTTACCAATACAAGGCCAAACTTCAAGCTGGAATCCTTTTTTTGGCTGGCGTCGCGATCCAGTTTTTCTATAACAATCCCGAGGATTGGAAGCTCTCGCGGGTCCATATCTACGGCTTTGAGATGCCGTTTACCAACCAATACATCTGGCTAGCTTGGGCGGCGATACCGCTTACTGCCATCTACATCTTTGTCGTGACAAAGACGATGGATACGATTGATGGGATCGATGGTCTGACTGCGGGGATCGCAACCATCGCCGGGGCTACGCTTTCGCTCATCGCGGTTTTCGGTGCTCAGCCCCGGGTTGCAATTCTTGCCGCTGCTGTGGCGGGGTCCTCGCTTGGATTCCTGCGACACAACTACAACCCAGCTAAAATCTTCATGGGTACGGGAGGCGCCTATGTGCTCGGCTTCACGCTTGCTTGCCTCAGCGTTGTCGGGACTCTCAAAACTGCCGCCGCCGCCGCGATCTTTATGCCGCTTCTCATTTTTGGGCTCCCGCTCATCGACGCGATGAATGTCGTTGTGCGGCGCATCAAAAACAAAGTGCCGATCACCCAAGCTGATAAGCGGCACATGCACCACGAGCTTCTGGCACGAGGCCTCTCCCAGCGGCAGACAGTATGGGTGCTATACATCGCTGCGGCGGTACTCTGTACAGCCGGACTCCTAGTGATCAGGGTTTTTGGCGCGAAATAGATGGATATTCTACAAGCAATCGTTTACGGCGTCGTCGAAGGAGCTACTGAGTTCATTCCGGTCTCTTCGACGGCCCACATTTATCTGGTTCCTTATGTTTTTGGGTGGGAGAAGCCCGCTACCGAGTTCACCGCCATCATTCAACTTGGTGCTATCTTGGCGGTTGTTCTCTACTTCTGGAGTGATCTTTCCAGGGCTGCCACAGCCTGGGTCAAGTCTTTGATGGGCGGACCGAAAGACACGGTCGAGGTGAGGACCGGCTGGGCAGTCGTAATTGCAACCGCGATTATCTCAATCGTAGGATTGGCTCTTCATAAGTACATCGAGGGCCCTTTTCGTTCACTGTGGGTGATCGGAAGCTCCCTCATCGTGATGGGTCTCATCATGGTTTTAGCAGAGAAGCGAGCCACACAGTCCCGAGGTGCCGAGTCTGTCAGTAACCGCGATGGAGTCCTGATCGGTTTGTGGCAATGCATTGCCCTCATACCGGGTATGAGCCGTAGCGGCTCTACGATCTCTGGAGCCCTCCTCGGTGGGTTCGACCGAGCCTCGGCGGCTAGGCTCTCTTTCTTGATGTCTGTTCCGGCCATTGCGCTGGCAGGAGCCTATGAAGGTGTTAAAGAAGTGAAGCACCTTAGGGAAGCAAATCTCGTAGTGCCTACTTTGGTAGCGACGGTAGCAAGCTTCGCTGTTGGCTATGTCTGTATCAAATGGCTGATGGGATTCATCCAGAAACGTGGTGTTGTTCCTTTTGTCGGTTACCGTGTTGCTCTCGGTGCATTCGTGCTCGTCATGTGCGCGACAGGGAAGTGGGATCCGAATCCCGAACTGAACAAAAAGTCGACAACAGAAAAGGTAACTGCTCATCGTCAGTTGCAGACTCCTGACCTAACCCAAGATGTTTCGCAAAAAATCGCCCGCGCCCGTTGATGTCGAGTGGCTGATTGTCGGTCTTGGCAATCCCGGTCCTGAATACTCGGGAACACGTCACAACATCGGGTTCGAAGTCATCGATGCGGTGGCCGAGAAGCACGGGATCAAACTTGACAAAGCTAAGCACAAATCTCGCTACGGACTGGGCGTCATCGAAGGATCAGGTGTGTGTTTGGTTAAGCCGATGACCTTCATGAATCTCAGTGGACAAGCGGTTGCTCCTCTGCTTAAAGAGCATCGGCTTAAACCTGACCGCCTCCTTATCATCGCTGACGAACTCGATCTTCCGCTTGGACGGCTCCAACTCAAACCCAAAGGAGGCGCTGCTGGGCATAACGGGCACAAGAGCGTGAAGGCGTTGATCGGCACCGAGGAGTATCCTCGGCTCCGGTTCGGCATCGATTCGAGTCGAAAGGAAGATACCATCGACTTCGTTCTCTCAAAGTTCCATCCTGAAGAACGAGTTGACATCCAACAGCTTCTCAAGAAAGCCGTACGTGGAATTGAGGTCCTCGTCGAACAGGGGTTCGAAAGAGCGCAAAACGTTGTTAACGAAGGCTAGCTTGCGAGCAGGAAGGGCTTGTCGGGTCTGACAAAACGCAAGTCAACGCGCACGACCAAGTCCGGATCAACCGCCATCCAAGGGAAGCCTTCAATCGAGGCAAGTGCATTCTCGAACCGTTCGGGTGAGATGTCATTCGAAGCTACGATGAACTCGGAACCTGAGTATCGGCCAACAAGCGATCCAGCGGGTAGACCAACGGAGATTGCCGAAGCGACCCGCGATAAGACCTCGTCACCAACTTTCCGACCAAATCGGCCGTTGATCACGTCGAGATTGCGCACGTCGAACACCGCGACTGTCGGAGAGCCCAGCGACTTCATTCGTGACACGAATTCCGTTCGATTCAATGCGCCTGTCTGAGAATCTACATTTGCAATCAGCGCGAGATGCCCGACGTGAGCCTTGACTTGGTCTTCCGAGTAGGTCCAGCCGGTTTCATGCAACATCACTTGAGACTCATCCAGGAGGGTCTCGTTTAGTCCAATCGTGAAGTCGTGCATGTGCGCCCAATAGTCAGATCGCTGTAACTGGATGCGCTGATCAAACTCCAGTGCCTTCCAAAGCGCCCGCATGGCGCCTTGATGATCTCCTGAACTTTCACATGCCTCGGCGAGCCACCGATGGAGGCTGGCAAGGTCTTCGGCAGATGTCGAATCTGGTGCGTGGATAATCGCCGCCGCGATAAGGTCCTTCGCGCTCAAAAAGTCATCCAGCATGAATTTGGTGTAACCAATGAGACCTTGAATTCGAGCCTCCGTGCGAAATCCTCCGAGCCGGGTCGAAGCCTCGGCAGCCTGCTTAAGATTTGCCAATGCCTCGGATGGTCGATCCTGCAGAATAAATGCCTCCCCCAGAGTCCGGAAGGCCGATTCGTACGATCCTGGGGAGAGTTCCGTTGATCTGTGTTCAAGAATCTTGAGCAGCAGGGACGTGGCGATCTGTGCGTCGACCAGCGCGTAACCGGACTCTTGAAGCTGTTGCCGAGCCCACGCCCGCCTCACGTAAACCTGTGCAAGCGAGACTCGAAGGTCGTCTTCAGACTCACGATCCCCCAATTGGTCCACAATTTCCAACGCACTAATCCGGCAACGAATGGCATGGTCCAACAAGCCTAAAGCCGAATAACTCTCAGCGTAATGCATCAGGATCCAAGCAATCCCTCTCATATCCCGAACTTGACGGAAGTACTCCAGCGCGCTCTGCCAGTCACCGAATGCCTCAACCGGTTTGCCTTCCTCAAGCGACAGCCAGCCGCGAGTCTGGTGGATTCTTCCCATCACGTAGGTAAGCCTGAGTTCAAAGGCGACACTCATCGCGTCATGAAGATGCTTGAGCGCGTCCTCCCGTCTTCCGAGGCAGGCATAGGCTGAGCCGAAAGCCGCCAGGGCGTAGGCTGATGTTTGGTAATCACCCGGATTCGAAAACTCAATCGCAGACTTCGCGAGTTCAATCGCACGATGTGGTACGCGACTGCTCAGCTCAAGTGCGAGCTTTCCATCGGCAAGGGCTTGTTCGTGCTGTTCGGGCATCCGCTTAGCAGTTGCCATGAACCATCGATTCATGGCTAGGGAGGCTTACCGGGTTTCTAGCGACTTCTTCCTTTGCCCAAGGATGTATGCAACCACGCCGACAATTACGAGCAAGTCATCGATCCAGCCAACGACCGGCATCAGGTCAGGCAAGAAGTCGAAAGGGAACAGTATGTACAGAACACCTAAGGCTGCCGCGATGCGGACGCCCTTGGGGTTCTTCGGATTCCGAGCGGCTTCCGCGAGCCGAACACCACGGTTCACACTCTTTAAGACTTGCCGCCAGACTTGGGCGTTACACCCTTGGGGATTTTGGCCTGGCGCATAGCCTCGGTCTCAAAAGGCAATGGTCGTAGCGCAGGATAACTTCGACCCGGGTTTTTCTTCAGAGTATCCGCGGCAAGGGTCCGAATCTTCTTGATTCGGTTAACGTCGTCTGGGTGGGTCGAAAGCCACTCTGGACCGGACCCCGCTCCTTTCATTGCCCTAAACATCTCGAAGACTCGAGCCATCCCTTCAGGGTTGTAGCCGGCCTGCACGACGTGGCGGAATCCGTACTCATCCGACTCCCTTTCCTGGCCACGTCCGTTTGCAACGTCGACGCCAATTTGCTTTATCGCCTGTAGCACAGTCATCTGTTGCTGTCTAACTCCAAAGATTGAACCTAAAATTAGCAATCCAGCCTCTTTCTCTTGAGCCGAGTTCACTGCGCTAGCCCAGTGCTCTCGGCGAATATGAATAATCTCGTGCCCCATGACTCCGGCCAGCTCATCAATCGTCTGAAACTTGTCGATCAACCCGGTATAGAAAAAGATAGGCCCACCCGGGATCGCAAACGCGTTCACTTCTTTGGAGTCAATCACATCAAATGTAAAGACCCAAGGTTCGCTCTTCTTCTCTGCGGCCGAGCGAGTATCCAGGATTTGTTGGCCGACCTGTCGCAATAACTTGACCCTTGGATCGCTCTCAGGAAGAATTTTCTCCTTCTTTCGGAGCTCGGCCGCATACTCGGCACCCGCTTTGATTTGCTCCTCCTTGGAAGGCTTGAACATTTGGGCGGTAGCTCCACTGACCATTCCGGCGAGAACAAGTGGAAGTGCAAGAAATCTCATAGTGTCCATTTTACGACGTGCAACCCAGCCACAAGGCTTCTAAAGAGATGTTGCGAGAAATTCTGTAAAGTCTCGGAGTAGCGGAGCCAATGATATTTCTATCGCAGGGTGAAAATTCGATTCGTTCAGTAAAAAGGCAAACCTGGTAATTCAGCCTAAACCTAAAGACTGCGCGGTAAGGAACCAACACTTTGCTTGGGAGCATCCCGGATCAGACTGGGTGATGAAAAACCAACTATGAAGCGAAACAACAAGAAAAACCGAGGCTTTACCCTCGTCGAAATTATGATCGTGGTCCTTATTATCGGGATTCTCGCTGCGATCGCCGTCCCTAACTTCGTGAAGGCACGAGAATCGGCTCGACGCCAGACCTGTATCGGTAACCTGACGCAGATCAACTCGGCGAAAGAGCAGTGGGCAATGGACCAAAGGAAGACCAGCGGAGACGCTTGCGCTTCGACCGACGTTGCTCCTGCCTACATCAAGTCCTTCCCTGTATGCCCAGCTGGCGGTACCTATACCGTTGCGGTCATCGGAACCAACCCAAGTTGCACCAAGTCGGCAGCGCCTGACCTCCACGTGCTTCCGTAAGCTCCACCGGGATCTTACAACAACAGAAGTCCTCAACCAAGATTCTTGGTTGAGGATTTTCGATGAATGAGTGGGCTCAGCTTGGCGGATATGGAACGACTCTTACGGAAGGTTAATACCACTCGGCAGGAGCGATCAATGCACGCGGAACTGAGAGGAAATTAATGAGCGCTATGAAACGAAACAACAAACAAAACCGGGGCTTCACCCTCGTCGAAATTATGATCGTCGTCCTGATCATCGGGATTCTTGCCGCAATCGCGGTTCCCAACTTTGTGAAAGCTCGAGAGTCGGCTCGCCGCCAGACTTGTATCACGAACCTGAAGCAAATCAACTCGGCAAAAGAGCAGTGGGCAATGGACCAAAGGAAAGCCAACGGTGATGCTTGCGCATCTACCGACGTTGCTCCGAACTATCTTAAGTCGTTCCCAACCTGCCCAGCGGGTGGTACATACACCGTTGCCGTCATCGGTACAAACCCCAGCTGCACCAAGTCCGCGGCGCCTGACTTGCACGTCCTTCCATAACTTCGTTTTCAAGCATAAAAACCTCGGCCGTGTGTGGTCGAGGTTTTTGTTTTTGTGGAGTTTGGAACTTCTGGCACCGATAACTAGGTATGCGGCAACGCGCCTACACCTTGATGGAAATCATGATCGCGGTCTTGATCATGGGTGTGTTGGCGGCAGTTGCGATTCCGAATTTTGTAAATGCCCGTGTACGGGCGAGACAAAAGACCTGTATCAGCAACATGATCCAGCTAGAAACTGCGAAAGAGCAGTGGGCGACCGAGAACAAGAAGTCAACTGGAGATGCTTGTATGCTCTCCGACATCATCGGCCCTGGGTTGCATATCAGAACATCGCCGTCTTGTCCGGCGGGCGGAACGTATTCCGTGAATGCTGTGGGCACCAAGGCTTCCTGCACCCTGTCGGCAGCTCCCGAGTTGCACGCGCTGCCATGAGAACGAACATCAAGAGCAATGTCATTTTTGCTCTCATTCTCGGGGTTACCGCTATCGGTGTTCCTCAAATTGTTCCCGAAGGCCTGTTGACGCAAACAAGGTTTGGAAATTCTAGGGAGAACTCCAGGAAGCGCTGCTGCGTCGCCAATTTGGCCCAAATCCTCTCCGCAAAAGAACAGTGGGGTATAGACCACTACAAAAAGGAAGGTGCACAGATGGTTTGGGGAGACATTGTAGGCCCATACATCAAGAACAAACCAACTTGCCCAGAGGGTGGTATTTATGTTCTCGGCAAGCTGGGTCGCAACCCGAAGTGCATCCAAGTGGGCTACGAAACCCCGCACGTTCTCCCATGAAGATTTTTGTCCGTCCGGTATTGCTACTACTTGCCGTATTCGTTTGGGGCATCGTGGGAAATCAAATTTTCGACCTTCGGCGCGCTAACATTCGGGATGTTGGCAGTGCGCGTTCTCGTTGTATCAGTCAACTTGTCCAACTGGAATCGGCGAAAGAGCAATGGACAATGGACAACAAGGCGCAAAAGGGAGCCGAGGTTACTCTGGTTGACGTGATTCCTTCGTACATCCGAGTTTGCCCAATCTGCCCGCAACAGGGTACATATCTCCTCGGCAAAGTTGGTGATCCAGTTCGTTGTATCGGCGCGAATTCCGATACTGCGCACGTCTTGCCCTCGGCGCCTTCCGCAAACCGAGAACCGAAAACCCCCAAAGTGCCAAACTATAGAGCATGTCCCGACCGATTGTGACCGTCCGAGAGCTGCGCGAGAAATATCTGCGGTTTTTCGCCTCGAAGGGCCACATGATCCACGACTCTGGCTCGCTCATTCCCTACGACGTCACCGGACGCCTGGACGAGAGCCTCCTTTTCAACGGCGCGGGCATGGTGCAGTTCAAGCCCTACTTCCGAGGTGTCGCAACTCCGCCTCAAAAGCGGCTGACGACCGCCCAAAAGTGTGTGCGAACCGGTGACATCGACGAAGTTGGCGACGACAGCCACCTCACCTTCTTCGAGATGCTCGGCAACTTCTCGTTCGGCGACTACTTTAAGAAGGAGGCCATCGATTACTCCTGGGAGTTCCTGACTTCCTCCGAATGGCTCGGCCTTGATCCGTCGCGGCTCTCTTTCACCGTCTTTGAAGATGATCAGGAAGCCTATGACTTCTGGTCCGCTCACCTCACCGCCGCCGGACTCGATCCCTCGGTCCGTATCTTTAAGCTCGGTGACGAAACAAACTACTGGCCCGCCGGCTCCTTCACCAAAGGTCCCCCCGGCCCCTGCGGCCCTAACTCCGAGATGTTCTACTGGCAAGGCGCTGGCGATCCTCCGTCAGCCCCTTACACCACCGAAGACTGGTTGGCCGATGACGCCGCCAAGAACTGGCTGGAAATCTGGAACGACGTCTTCATCCAATACGAGTGGCAGGGAACCGAGAGCGATAGCGGCTGGATCAAAACCGGCATGCCCAACCTCCCGTTCAACGGCATCGACACCGGAATGGGCATCGAACGAACCGTCGCCGTCCTGAACGGCTACAAATCCGTCTACGACACCGACGCCTTTTCAGCGATCTTCGCCAAGTTGGACGAGCTTTGCTCCCCCTCTCCACAAGTGGAGAGGGGGTTGGGGGGTGAGGCAGTCACCGCCGCCCGCCGAATCATCGCCGACCACATCCGCACGGCCTGCTTCTGTATCGCCGACGGAATCCTTCCTGCCAACAACGGTCGAGGCTACGTCCTGCGCCGACTCATCCGCCGCGCTGTCCTCAAAGGCCAACGCACCCTCGGCTTCAACGACCTCTTCATGCACAACGTCGCCGACGCAGTGTTCGAGACCTTCGGTGGTCACTATAAGGAGCTCGCTGAACGAAAAGACATCATCGTAGAAACTCTCAAGAGCGAGGAAGAGCTGTTCCGACGCACTCTCAAACGAGGTTCTGAACTCCTCGAAGAAGCCATCTCGGATTTATCGGGCCAATCCGTCCTCTCCGGCCCCACGGCCTTCCAACTCTACGACACCTTCGGATTCCCCCTCGAAGTCACCCAAGAACTCTGCGCAGAGGCGGGAATCTCTGTCGACCTCGACGGCTTCAACCGAGCCATGCAGGAAGCCCAAGAGCGCAGCCGAGGCGCGCAGGGCGACAAGTCCGCCTACGGCGACCTTGAAGCCACCGAGGAACTCAAAACCGAAGACGCCCCTGACACCACCGAATTCCTCGGCTACTCCGCTACCGAGTCAGTGAGCAGTGTCACAAGAATCCGCCACACCGCCCCCGGCAAAGCCAAAGTTGCCCTCGACCGAACCCCCTTCTACGCCGAAAGCGGCGGACAAACCGGCGACACTGGCATTATCGGTAGCTACCGCGTCACCAACACCACCAAAAGCGCAGGCATCTTCTGGCATGACATCGAAGGTGAGAACATGGAATGGCTCCTCGGAAACGACGTGGAAGTGCGAGTCGAAAGCCCACGCAGGAGCAAAACTCAGCGGCACCATACCGCGACCCACCTCCTCCAAGCCGCCCTCCGTCACCACCTCGGAACCAGCGTGAACCAGGCGGGAAGCTATAACGGCCCCGACAACCTCCGCTTCGACTTCACCCACGGCAAAGCCCTCTCCCAAGAAGAGATCGCTAAGGTTGAGCAAACGGTCAACGAAGAAATCCTCAAAAACACGACCGTAACAACCTACGCCGACCTCCCCATCGCCGAAGCGAAAGCCAAAGGCGCAATGGCCCTCTTCGGCGAAAAATACGGCGACAAAGTCCGCATGGTCGAGATCGGCGAGTTCAGCAAAGAGCTCTGCGGAGGAACCCACGTGCGCACCACCGGCGAAATCGGCCTCTTCAAAATTGTCAGCGAAAGCAGCGCCGCCAGCGGAGTCCGCCGAATCGAAGCCGTCTGCGGCGAGGCCGCGTACGCCCTCGTCAACCAGCAGCAGAGCGACCTCAAAGAAGCCGCCGCCCTCCTCAAGACGAACCCCAAAGAGATTGTCCAAGCCGTCGAAAAGACCCTTGAACAGCTCAAAGAAGAGCGCAAGAAGCGAGAGAAAGCCGAAATGGCCGCGATGAGTGGAGAAAGCACAAAGCAAGAAACCACCAACATTAACGGCATCGAGCTCTGGGTGAAAAACTTCGGCGACGCCGACCAAAAGGTGGCGTCCCAAGCTATTGACAACGAGGCCAACGGGAAACCCGCCCAGGTGACCCTCGGAGCTGTCGTCGGCGAAAAGATCACGTTCATGTGCAAAGTCGGCCCCGACGCCCTAGCCAAGGGAGCCCATGCGGGGAACATCCTGCGCGAAGTCGCGAAGATCGCGGGTGGTGGTGGAGGCGGTCAAGCCGCGTTTGCAACCGCGGGTGGCCGAGACGCCACCAAAGTCGAAGAAGCCCTTAGCGCCGCCGCCGCGATCCTAACCGATCAGCTTTCCTAAGCCGAACCCGGATCAAGCCGCCAACTCCAACCGTCAGAGCCGCCAAAGAAGCCGGCTCTAACGATTGAGACTCACGAGGAGCCATTGATCCGAACATCGCCGGAGCATCCGCCCGCGCTCCTGCCGGAACCAAAACCATCACCGCAACCACCAGTTTCAACATCGTTAACCCGATGGATGACAGCTGCAAGATTCATGCCATTGAAGGCAGGGTGAACTCGAAAGTCGGAAGCCTGCCGCTAGTATGTGGGACTGCCTGATGCGAACGCGCGCCCCGAGCCGTTCGACCGCCTCCAACTTCCGACTTCTGACATCCAACCTGACGAAGTAAACTACTGCCTTGCTACGAACCTTCCTTGCCTCCGTCTTCCGCGCCGCCTTGACCCAGCTCGTTGAGCAAGGCCGCCTGCCAAAGGAGGTTCTAGACGTTCGTATCGAAATTGCCGACCCCAAAAACCCCGATCATGGCGACTTCGCCTGCAACATCGCCATGTCCGCGAGCAAGGTAGCCGGGAAGAACCCGCGCGAATTCGCCGAGTTGTTGGTGGAACCGCTGTCGACCTATCGAGGCGATGTGGCGTACTCGGAGAAAAGCGGTGTCGATAGCGATCCGATTGTGTCCGAGGATACGATCAGTTTCACAACGAAGACCATCATGTACGAGCTGTCCTACGAACTCTTCGACAAAATCGAAGTCGCTGGCCCCGGCTTCATAAACCTCACGCTGAACCCTGAGTACGTCGCCTCCCACGTCGGCGTCATCAACGCCCTGGGTGAAGGTGACCTCGCCAAGCAGAGCCCGGTCGAGAACCCGCTCAAGATCAACGTCGAATTCGTCTCCGTCAACCCCAACGGCCCCATCACCATCGGCTCCGGTCGAGGTGCCGCCTACGGCTCCACCCTCTGCAACATCTTCGAAGCCGCCGGTCACACCGTCCACCGCGAGTACTACATCAACGACGGCGTCAACTCGGAGCAGATGAGGCTATTCGCGGAGTCGGTGCGTGCGCTAGGTCGAGGTCAGGAGGTTCCAGAAAAGGGATACAAAGGTGATTATGTTCACGAAGTTGCCAAATCCCTAGCCGAGGTGAGTTTCGTGCAAAACGCTACGACCATCCACGAGATTGCTGGCTTCTGTGCATTCGCGATCGCGCAAACGTCGTCTCCCACAATCACCCTAGGTAAGTCCAAGAATGGCGAGTGGCTTCATCTTGGCGGGGCAGGATGGAGCCACGCTGGGCTGAGTTCGTTAGTCGATCAGCTGACAATTGAATCTGCGCGAGGGTTCTTCAACCAGGTTGATCGCAAGCTAGGGTCCCTTGGAGTCGTTAAGGATGGCTTCTCTGGAGACGTCGAAGAGCGACATGGCACTGATCCAGCCGCTCAGTGGTATGAATACTCCGTCCCACAGCACGTAGCAAACATCGGGTTGCAACGTGCTTCGGAACGTCTGATGATCGAGGCTCAGCGGTCTGCACTCGCGGCCTTCGGTGTCACCTACGACACCTGGTTCTCCGAGCAATCCCTCCACGACGTCGGAACCGTTGCCGACGAAATCAAATCTCTCGCCGCCAAAGGAATCGCCAACACCGACCCCACCCGGACCAAGCTCAAGTTAGCCAAAGGCGGAAAGATCGAGGATGTGATCATCGAATCCCAAACCGCCGATGTCGACGACGAAGGGGAAGTCCAGCAGGCCGAAGCCACCGCCGAAGGTGAAACCCTTTGGCTCCGCTCCACCAAGCTCGGCGACGACATGGACCGCGTCCTTCTCCGCAAAGACGGTCGCCTTACCTACATCGCCAGCGATGTTGCATATCACAAAGACAAGTTCAACCGCCCAGCCGGAGCGGACAAATTGATCACCATCCTCGGCCCCGACCACCACGGCTACATCGGCCGCCTCACCGCCGTCGTCGCCGCCATGCTCCTGGAGCCAAGCGAACTCGGCGAGCCCTGCCCAGACGAGTTCGACGCCAAGCTCTACCGCGACGAAAACGAGAAAGCCGCTTGCCAGAAGGCGCTGAAAGAAGCCCGCGAGAAACTAGAAGTCCAGATCTACCAACTCGTCCGCTTCATGAAGGAAGGGAAGCCTGCCCCGATGCGAAAGCGGGACGGCAACATCTACGCCCTCATCGACCTCATGCGCGAAATAGGCGAGAAGCTAAAACCAGAAGGAACGGAGCAAGAAAAACTTGAGTCCGGCAAGGACGTTGCCCGCTTCTTCTATCTGATGCGCTCACACGACACCACGTTCGACTTCGACCTCGACCTCGCCGAGAAGCAGTCCGACGAGAACCCTGTCTTCTACGTCCAGTACGCCCACGCCCGAATCTGCTCGATCCTCGAAAAAGCTGGCGAGCAAGGCGACGCCAACCTCGCGCTCCTCACCCACCCCAAAGAGAAAACCCTTATCAAGCGCATCGCCGACCTCCCCAACGAAGTCAGCCGCGCCGCCGAGGACTACGGCGTCCACCGCCTCACCACCTACGCCATCGAGCTCGCCCGGGCTTTCCACGGCTTCTACGGCGATTGCAAAGTCATCTCCGAAGATGCCGCTTTGACCGCGGCCAGAGTTCAGCTTTGCGAGGCGACGAAGAAGGCGCTCAAAGAAACGCTCGATTTGCTTGGCGTCAGCGCTCCGGAGCGGATGTAAACCCCCGAAACGAATCACCATCTTCGTGCGTCCCGTAAGACAGGAAACTCAATGTCAGAAAATCCAAATCGTAGTCTTATCGGAACCGGAATCATCGCCTTTGCGGTGATCGCCTCGACCATGCTCCTCGGCAACGCCGTCGTGCGCGCTCGCGGAGGCGGCGAGATCAAAGTCACTGGCTCCGCCCGCAAGGACATCGACAGCGATATGATCGCCTGGACGGGGCGCATCTCTTATCGTTCGGATACCATGGGAAATGGCTACTCGGCGGTCAAAACGGCGATCGGCAAGCTGACGGATTACTTAAAGAGCAAGGGCTTGAGCGAGAAAGAGATCGTCATCGGTGCGGTCCAGACAACCGCGCTCTACGAAGAAAAGAAGGAAGGCGGATACGACAACGGCGGCTACCGTTCGATCAAAGGCTACGACGTCTCCCAGGCTGTCACGGTGCGATCGACAAAGGTCAACGAAGTCGAGCAGATTAGCCGCGAGTCAACCGACCTCATCGCCCAAGGCGTTCCGCTGGTCAGCGAGACACCGCAGTTCTTCTACACCAAGATCGGTGACGTCAAGCGCGAAATTCTTGGGTTAGCCGCTGAAGACGCCCGTAAGCGAGCTGAAGAAGTCGCTAGTAAGTCTGGCGCCGGAGTTGGCGATGTTCGCGGTGTCCGCATGGCCCCGTTGCAGATCACTCCGCGCTACGACTTTGAAATCTATGACTCAGGTTTCAACGACTTGACCTCGAAAGAGAAGTCGATTTCGGCGGTTGTGACGGTCACGTTCGGTGTGAAGTAGTTCACGAAAAATGGCTCACGTCGCACTTAAGAACGATTATCCCGGCATCGGGGGACTGCTCACAAGCTTTCCCGAAACCGGGAATATCCTCCTCAACCTGGCGGAGACCTTACTGAGAGGGCCGTCGAGCCTCACTTCTGCCGAGCGAGAGACAATCGCCACGATGGTGTCGGCTGGCAACAAGTGCAAGTTCTGCACGATGTCACATGCCGCAGCCGCGCGTTCGCACTGGGGCGAGGATTCGGACATCGTTGATTCGGTCTTAGCAGGGGATTACTCTAAACTTGACGCGAAACTGTCAGCTTTGTTGGCAATTGCCGAACACGTTCGTGGGAGGGTCACCCCAACTCCGGACCACTTGGTCCAGCAAGCACGCGACGCCGGGGCTGATGATAAGGCGATCCACGACACCGTCCTCATTGCTGCCGCTTTCTCGATGTACAACCGCTATGTTGAAGGCCTCGCCACGTACGCACCGGAAGGTATCGAAGCGTACGCAGCGATGGGCGAGCGCCTGGCGAAACAGGGGTACCTGAGCCCTCGTAGCTAGTTAAAGCCAGGTAAGAACTGTGCTTCAGCATCGAAGAGTCGCTTCGTAAGCTCGCGGATCTCTGCCGGGCAGCACACGGCCGAAGTCAATGGGTCGAGCATCAGCGCCCACTCGGCATGCTGCTTCGACTTTTGCACCGCCGCGTCTGCGGCGAGGTCGAAGTAGCGCATGTTTGAGTCGCAGATCGCCGCCATTTGCGAAGGGAGGCGGCCAAACTTCGTGGGCTGGATCCCGTTATGGTTGATCAAGCAGGCAACCTCAACGCAGCCATCATGAGGGAGGTTTGAGATCAACCCCTGGTTCGGGGCAACGTTTCCGTAGACGACGATGGGAGCGTTCTTCTCGATGGACTCGATGATCCAGGCACCGTATTCGAACGACCGCTTGAGGTCAAGCTCCTTCTCGCCGGAGATCATCTTGTCACGGTTCTCATCCGCCGTCTTGCGCCATGTGGGCCAGTTGTTGGCGTAGAACGACTCCTCGCCACGGTAGCCGGTATCGGTGTACTTATCAAGAAGGTCCTTGCGCTTGCGGTAGTAGGGAAGGTACTCGGAAAGGTGGCCGCTTGACTCGGTGATGAACGCTCCAAAGTGGAGCATCATGTCGCTTCGCACGGGTTCCTTGGTGGCGAAATCCGACGATCGATCCGCCGCCATCTCCATGAGCTTGGGATAGAGTGACTTTCTGTCTGGACCGTTGAACTCCGTGAACCAGGCGAGGTGGTTGATTCCTGCACATTGCCACTGAACCTGTTCGTAGGGAACTTCGGCGAAGCCAGCCAGCATTCGTGAAGTCCCCTGGACCGAGTGGCAAAGGCCGATCTGCTGAATCTCCGGCACCGCCCGAGCTCCGGCAAGAATCATCATGCTCATGGGATTGGTGTAGTTGAGCATGATCGCCTTGGGGCAAAGCTCGCGCATGTCGCGCAGGATGTCGAGGTAAACCGGAATCGTCCGCATCCCCTTCATGAGGCCGCCGGGACCAAGAGTGTCGCCGATGTTCTGGCTAATGCCGAACTCGAGTGGGATGTCGTTATCGAACCGAACGCATTCAGTTCCGCTGACTTCGATGGAGTTGACGACATAGTCGATGCCCGTCATCAACTCGCGCCGATTGGTCGAGCCTACAAGCTTCCATTTGTCGCTTTGACCCACCGTATCGATCAGCTTCTGCATCAGGGTCATCTGAAGCTGAAGCCGAGCCCCGTCGATATCGCACAGGCGCAGTTCGCCGCCTTGGTTATCGGGGATCAGGACGACATCGCGAAGCACAGAGTTCGTAAAGAAGCTCCCGGCGCCCATCATCAGGACGTTGACTTTGCGAGGCATCGAACCCGGAAGTCCATTGCGCTCGTCGGCTTTGCTATGGTCGAGGTGCGATTCAGTGGCGGCACTCATAATGAATGCAAAGTTTAACCGCCACCGTTGAAACGCGCCTAGTTTGCAGTCGAAAAATGGATGCTAGACCGTGAAAAGATCATCAATCGACAGTCCTCTCGCCCTCATTCCATCCTAGAAGTGGTGCTATTCTTTCGCTCATCTCCGTCAAAGACCATTCCGGAAGCGCTGATTCCCCACCAAGCTGAAGAACGCGAGTTGTTCCGACTCGAAATCTGCCGTTTGAGTAGCCCACCTGAGGCATTATCGAGAACGCCATCATTGCTAAGTCATCCTCCTTGTATGGGTCCACCAACGCGAAATGTGCATAGACCTTTCCTCTCCATCTCCTCAAGGTTTCGACTTCTTCGACATCTTTTAGGGAGGAAGCGCACCTTGCCTTGAGCATTTGTTTTTGGGAGCTGGTTGGTTGCGGAGTGCTTTCAAGCCAGTCGAACTCTCTATCCTGCTCCGCTTTCATAAATCCTTGAAGCCGTATATAGCTACAGATCGATACAGTGAACCAGGCAAATGCAGGTTCAATTAGTGCTAGTTCTCGTGGTTCGAGTCCAAGCATTGGGGCATGGTTTTCAGCGTCAAACAAAGTTAGGATGTCACGTCTGCACCCCGATGACCTTTGAAATTGGTCGACTTTGAATTCTATGGCGGCCACGCTATCTCTTAAAAAGAACAATCCTGATTCAAGGTTTGCGAGCGCAAGATGTGTGTTTCGGATCATTAATGGTAGCCCTTCTTCCTGATCTGGAACTACGCCGTAAAAAGATCATCAATGGATAGGTATCTCTCGCCCGTGTCATAGCAGAAGGTAAGCACCGTCGCTCCGTCCGGGAGTTCGGGAAGCTTCTTGGCCACCGCCGCCAAAGACGCTCCCGACGAGATGCCGATGAAGATGCCTTCCTCTGCTGCTGCCCGTCGAGCGTATTCAAATGCCTCGGCTTCCTCAATCTGGATCACTCCGTCGAGAGTATCGGTATGGAGGTTTGCCGGGACGAACCCGGCTCCGATTCCCTGGAGCCGGTGGGGCGAAGGGGCTCCACCCGAGATCACCGGGGACTTGGCTGGCTCCACGGCAAAGACCTGGAGAGAAGGGAACTGGGGCTTCAAAACCTCGGCAACGCCGGTGATGTGTCCGCCCGTTCCGACTCCGGTGATGATCGCATCAAGACCGTCTGGGAAGTCAGCCAGAATCTCGGCCGCCGTCGTTCGGTGGTGGACTTCGATGTTGGCCGGGTTCTCGAACTGCTGGGGAATCCAGCTATTGGGCGTTTCGGCGGCAAGCTCTTTGGCCCGCTCGATCGCGCCCTTCATTCCTTTCTCCTTCGGAGTCAGATCGAAGGTTGCCCCGTACGCCGACATGATTTTGCGCCTCTCGATGGACATCGACTCGGGCATCACAAGGATCAACTTGTATCCTTTGACCGCCGCAACCAGAGCGAGGCCGATTCCGGTGTTGCCCGAAGTCGGCTCAATAATCGTGGTTCCCGGCTTGAGCGACCCATCCGCCTCCGCCGCTTCGATCATGGCGAGCGCGATTCGATCTTTGATCGATCCGCCCGGATTCTGCCGCTCGAGCTTCATGAAGACGTTACATCGATCCCCAAAAAGCCGGTTGAGCCGCACGTGCGGAGTGTTGCCGATTGCTTCGAGGATGCTGTTGTATTTCATTTTGGGTTGTATTTCACAAAGGAGCCAGGGGCGACGGATTCGGTGATCCAGGCGTTTCCACCGATGATCGAGCCACGACCGATGACAGTCTCGCCGCCGAGAATCGTTGCATTAGCGTAAATCAGAACATCGTCTTCGATGGTGGGATGGCGTTTCGATTTCGCCATTTCCTTCGAAATCGAAAGTGCGCCGAGGGTCACGCCTTGATAAAGTTTTACGCCGGAGCCAATGACCGTTGTTTCACCAATCACAACTCCCGTGCCATGGTCGATGAAAAACCTTTCGCCAATCTGGGCGCCCGGATGAATATCGATTCCAGTCTCTCGGTGGGCCTTCTCGGTGATGATTCGAGGGACGAGCTTGAATCCTTGCAGATGAAGGAAGTGAGCAAGCCGGTAGTGGGCGGTCGCAAGAAAGCCAGGATAGGAGAGAATGATTTCGTCAAGCGTTGTTGCGGCCGGATCACCAAGGAGAATCGCATTGGCATCCAGCACGAGACTTTCCCTGATCTGCAAAAGTGAAGCAAAGAGTGATTCAGGTCTCAGAGTGGGCAGCTGAACCAGTTTCGAGAGCGATTCGGTTAACTGCGATATTGATTCAAGTCGCTCGCGCACAACTTTGTCCTCACAGTCCGCACTCTTGCAGAGTTCAGGAAAAAGCGCAGAGAGCACTTGTCCAACCCACTGCTCCGACGTGTGCTTTAGCGACAGCAGCGGCCGACTCGCATGAGCGATCTCGATAAACTGCTGGGTGTAGTCGGTTTCGCTCATTGTCCTGAAATACGACTTCATCGTACCGCCCGTCGCAGGAAAGTGGAACCCGTCGCAACGTCCAAGGTATTCTTATCGTATACCTACTTGAGTGTCTAAGACTCAAATGGTTTAACGCCATAATAGTAAGTAAGAGCCAACATGGGAAAAACAGTAGGAATTGACTTAGGAACTACCAACAGCGTCGTCGCCGTCATGGAGGGCGGTGAGCCAGTCGTTATCGCAACGGCCGAAGGCTCCCGAACCTGCCCATCCGTCGTCGGCTTTAAGCAGAATGGAGAGCGCCTCGTGGGCGTTACTGCAAAGCGACAAGCGGTGGTAAATCCGGACAATACAATTTCGTCGATCAAGCGATTCATCGGCCACCAATTCAGCGAAGTCTCCGGCGAGCAGAGCCGAATCAGCTACAAACTCAAAGCCGGGAAGAACGGGCAGACGGTTGCCTATGTGCCCGCTCTCGATAAGGAGCTAACCCCCGAAGAGGTTTCGGCAATGATTCTTCAGAAGCTGAAGACTGACGCGGAATCGTATCTCGGTGAAACGGTCGACCAGGCGGTCATCACTGTTCCCGCTTACTTCAACGACGCTCAGCGAACCGCAACCAAGAACGCCGGGGAGATCGCCGGACTCAAAGTTCTGCGAATCATCAACGAGCCAACCGCTGCTTCTCTGGCCTACGGGCTCGATAAGAAGGCTAATGAGACCATTCTGGTCTTCGACCTTGGTGGAGGAACGTTCGACGTCTCCGTCCTCGACGTCGGCGAAGGCGTTTTTGAAGTTCGCTCGACCAGTGGCGATAGCCACCTTGGCGGAGACGACTTCGACAATAAGATCGTTGACTGGCTTGCTGCGGAGTTCAAGAAGGACCAGGGCGTCGATCTTCTAAAGGATCGTGCGGCCGTCCAGCGACTTCGTGAGGCTGCAGAGCGAGCAAAGATTGAGCTCTCGAGCCAAATGTCGACTCAGATCAACCTTCCGTACGTCACGGCGGTTGACAACGAGCCGAAGCACCTCGACTACTCCATGACCCGTGCGAAGTTCGAAGAGCTGACCAGCGACTTGATGGACCGAGTCAAGAAGCCATTCAACCAAGCGCTCGAAGACGCAAAGATTAAGGCCGGCGAAGTCGACGAAATCATCATGGTTGGCGGCTCCTCACGAATGCCCCAGGTTCAAGACCTGGTCAAGAAGCTCACCGGCAAAGAGCCGAATCGCTCGGTTAACCCGGACGAAGTCGTTGCCATCGGCGCGGCCATCCAGGCCGGAGTCCTTGGCGGAGAAGTCAAGAACATCGTTCTCCTCGACGTCACCCCGCTGTCGCTGGGTGTCGAGACCCAAGGCGGAATTTTCGACAAGCTGATCGACCGAAACACCACGATTCCAACTAAGAAGAGCCGGGTTTACACAACTGCCGCGGATAACCAGCCGGAGGTCGAAATCCACATCCTTCAGGGTGAGCGACCAATGGCTCGCGACAACAAATCGCTCGGACGCTTCCACCTCGCCGGAATCCCGCCTGCACCGGCCCGGGTTCCGCAGATCGAAGTCACCTTTGATATCGACGCCAACGGAATCCTGCATGTTAGCGCGCAGGAGAAAGGAACCGGTGCCAAGCAGTCGATCACGATCACTGGTTCGGGCAACCTGAACCGTGATGAGATTGAGCGAATGGTTCGAGAGGCCGAAATGAACGCCGAAGCTGACCAGCAATTCCAAGAACTCGCCGAGTTGAAGAACAAGGCCGACAGCCTTGCCTCCCAGACCGAGAAGACACTTCGAGATGCAGGTGACAAGATCGACGAGGCGACGAGACAATCGGCAACCGAGAAGATCGAGGCCGTTCGAAAGGCGGTCGTGAGTGGATTTGAAGAAGAAATCAAGACCACCTACGCCGACCTCGAACAGCTTTCTCACTCGATTGCTGAGAAGTTGTACGCAGCTTCCGGAGCCGAAGGCGGAGTTTCTGAAAACACGGCTACTGACGGCGAAGAAGTCATCGACGCCGAGTTTAAAGAAGAAAAGTAAGGACAGCCATTAGCGGTCTGCCCTCAGCCCTCAGCGCTTAGCTGGGGGCTGTTTACTGTTCGGGTCGCGCATTTTTGTGCAAGAGATATTAGGACTGCTCGCTGATGTGTCGGGATTAGCTATGCTTGTTCCTATGGATTTCCGAGTCGTGCGTCTATTGCTTACCGTTTCTACTCTCGTCGGAGTCACAAGTCTGCCACTTGCCCAAACCTCAAAAAAGCTCAACCCTGAGTTTCTTATGGAGAAAATGACGGGAAAATGGGTGATGCGGGGGACGATCGCCGGGGACAAGGTCACGCACGATGTCACTGCGGACCGGATTCTTAACCGTCAATATGTCCGCATTCACGAAGTCTCGCGCGAGAAGGACTCAGCCGGAAAACCTGCGTACGAAGCATGGCTCCACATTGCCTGGGACAAAGCGAACGAGGAGTTTGTGGTCATGTGGCTAGACAATACTGGAGTCACCAACTTTTCTGCCGACGGAGTGGGACACGGAAAGCCGGTTGGTGACCGGATCCCGTTCGTCTGGAAATTGGCCGACGGGAGCGGAATTCATAACACGTTTGCTTACGAGCGCGAGAGCAATTCGTGGTCTTGGAGCATCGACAACGTGGACAAGTCTGGGAAAGCATCTGCTTTTGGCCGGGTGACGTTGAAGCGGAAGTAGAGGTTACAAGCTGGGCTGGCGAATGGCGAATGGCGATTGGCTCGGGTGTTGGGTCGATTGTCAGTGCCACCCGAGGACTTCTCCAGCCCACGCGGTGGTTCGTCGCGCTGCTTTAACGGCTTGCTCGCCGTCGGCTAAGCGCAACTAGGCCAAGACCCAGACACGCAAGGGTCGCGGGTTCAGGTACAGCGGCTACGACAGACACGTTGTCTAGAGCGGGACCGAAAGAAGTTGCGTCGAGGCTCGCAAACTTTAGAGTCGCTGCTGTGTCATCTGCCACGAAGCTGAATGATTTTTGCACCCATCCGATGTTCGGTCTAGAGAAACCTGTGGTGTCGAACGTATAGATTTGGGAGAATGAATCTACAGTTACTTGCGCGTTCTTGACCACCGGGTTACCGTCGGGGTTTCCGGCAAAAAAGAATTCGACGCTGTAGGTGGTGCCGGGAACCGTGACGAAAGACTGCTCTACCGAGCCAGCAAAGACTCGGGACAGATCAATACTCTTAGTGCCGTGTTGGGCAGTCCAATAGCTTTCGATCCAGTCGACGTTTGTCGCGGACCAACCGGGGAGAATGTTTGACGTACCGGGGATGGGCTGAACACCAGCAGAGCCGGTATAGTTACCTAGCTCGAAACTTCCGTTGACAAGAATATTGGCCGAAGCAGATACAGAGATGGCCGAGATGGCAAGTAGGAGCGCGACGCGAATTGTGAACACTCGCAAATTTTACAGCGATATTGCGATTATTCGGCTAGTAGAAATGCTAGTCGTAGCCAATGTGACTCAAGAAACTTCCGGTGCTACCACAATCGCAATTTGGACGCAATGAATCAGCGTGCCGTGATCCATTTGGGGAGTTTTGGGTTGGAGGCATGGAGGAACACTGACAAGCTGGGCGGACGGAGGGCGATTGGCTCGGGTGGTTGGTCGCTTGTCGATGCCAGACTACTTCCTACCTAGTTTGCCAGAAATTTGGATTTTATTAAACTTGCCTAGCAGAGGGTCAGATTTTATAAGAAGCAAAGGTAACATCCCGGCGTGAAGGCAAGTGAGTTAAGACGAGGTACGGCTGTCTTGGTCAGTATCGTTTTCGTACAGATCAGTAATGCTCAGTACACGGCAACAATTCTGAACAAAACGGGATTTGCTAACCCCAAGCCATCGGGTGCTAGCGGAAGTGCTACCGTGGGAACGGGAGACGTCACGGTTGGGCAGGTTCAGATTCCCCATGCCATGCTGTGGACCTCGCCGGGAGCAACTCCAATTGATCTTAACCCAGAGGGGTTCATCCAAACCTTCGCTACTGCCTCAACCGGTACAAATCAGTACGGATACGGGTACGGAGACGTAACCAGCTCGCGTTTTCATGCGCTTAAGTGGTCGGGGACAGCAGGAAGTTACGAAGATCTTAATCCCACGGGTTATCAAACAACGCAGATTTTTGGAGCTCATGGGAACTCGCAAGTTGGGATTGGTTTTGGTTTGATCACAAACAACACATGGAGGGCGATGCTGTGGCAAGGAACCGCCAATAGCTTTGTCGACCTTTCACCAGGAACGGTCTCCTCTGCGAAAGCAGTCGGGGTCTGGGGATCTCAGCAGGTTGGGAACACCCAAGTGAATGGAATGCATGCGCACGCGGCGTTGTGGAGTGGGTCTGCGGAATCCTGGGTCGACCTTCATCCGGCATCTTTTACACGAACCGAGGCCACTGGAGTTTGGAATGGGGTGCAAGTTGGATTTGGAGAGAGCACGGCAACGGGCAACCAGAGCCACGCTTTGCTTTGGCGAGGGTCGGCGGCTTCTGTTGTTGATCTTAATCCGACCGGTTTCTCGTTCTCGCAAGCTCTCGCGATCTCCCAAGCTGGCCAAGTGGGATTTGCGTATGGCGCGGCGACTTCTTTTCGGAGTCGTGCTGGGTATTGGAACGGTACAGCTGGCTCGTTCGTCAATCTCCATTCTCAGTTGACGGGGCTTGGAGTGAACTTCATTGAGAGCCAAGCCACGGGCATCGTGGATAATGGCGACATCGTTGGTTGGGGTTTCGACAGCGCCAGTAACTATCACGCATTGAGGTGGTCGCAACCTGTTCCCGAGCCGGCCACGGTGGCCGCGCTTGGTCTCGGATTGGTTGGTTTGGTTCGCAGACGTCGACGCAACTAGGTTGCGGTAGCGGCTGAAAACTGACGAGCTGGGCGGGCGGATGGCGATTGACTGCTCGACGCTAGTATGGTCGAGTCTTGGGGTGCATGGGAATTCCGTCTAGCGTGATCTTAAACCGGCGGGTAACGATAATGGTGAGTAGATCGAGATCTTCGGCTCGAACGTTCGAGGTGAAGTTCCAATCACCGTTCAGAGCACGGTGTACTTTGCTCAGTTGAGCGGCATGGAAGGTTTTTGACTTGGTCGCTACTGCATAAGGAACTTCGATCAACTTTCCTTCTTCGTCAACCGCCAGCCATGTGCTACCGTCCCTTGTAGGATGCTCAACGTATGCGTCCAAGTCAAAGTCTGGCTCACTCAATCCGATCTTGAATTTGCTCCTTATGAACATCGTCTCAGGAACAATCCTTGCAGGACCGACCTCAACGGGGCTCACAGTATCAATACCACCAAAAGTAAGAACGAGCTGTCCTAGCTTAGCCGAGCGAGTGTTGCGCAAGGAAAAGCCAGACACCCGAAAGGTCACCGAAGCGTCGGCCTCCACCTTGGTCTGCTGTTCGTTTTGACCAACGAGAACGGTGACGACTTGGTAGTTCCACATGGCGTCAGCGTAGGAGACTCCCATACCGTAGCTGTTTCGATAATTGCTCGTCACATTGCCAACGATTATTTGTGGGTTAGAGTAGGGGGTGCCGTCCTTGTGACTCGTGCGAAAATAGAGCAGCCTACACTCTCTTTTGAACATGGCCGGAAACGTCGGCACGTTTGGACCTTGCAGGTAGAGTTCCAACATCTTCTCAAATGCAAGATCTCTCATGCCTTGTACGTCCCAAGCATGAACCGACGTCGGCGTGACCCTGGCGATCCGGTAAAGGGGAGTCGAGTAGGGCAGTTTCTTGCTCACTACTTTGGAAACCCACTCCGGTAAGTCGGGTGTCGGCTTCCATGCAGTGGAAAGATCCCCGGGGTTCTGGGCGGTAAGCACTAACGCGGCAACGTTTAGCAGTGAGAGCATTTTCTTTCTTCGATTATAGGTCAGATTTCTCGAGCCAGGTAAAAAGGGACGGTGTCAGACGGGCGGTACCGGCATTGGAGGAATCCGAACGGGGAAGGGCGGACTTGTTTCGTGACCTCTACATGCCTGGACTTCGCGCACTTGTTCGGTCGCGACGAATTGAAAGACGTGATGGTTCGCTCCTTGCTCAGCGATTGCTGCTACTACGGAGCTCGGTTGCACGGATTCGTCGTGATGTCGCACCACATCCACTTAATCGTTACTCCAAGCGAGACAGAGGAGATTTCGGACCTAATCCAAAAAATCAAGCGAAACTCGGCCAAGGCAATCAATCCGTTGCTGAATGATCAGGAGCGTGCTCAGCTGAAGGACCAGATCGGGCTGAATCAGCGGACGTTTTGGATGCGGTCTTTTCGTGGACTCTTGGTCGATTCCGAGAGGGTCTTTCACCAGAAGTTGGACTATATCCATACGAACCCGGTCCGAGCCTCGCTGGTGGGTCGCCCGGAGGAGTACCGGTGGAGCTCGGCGCGGATGTACTTAGATGAGGTGCTTGACGACCACTTCGTGCTCTCCACGGAGAAGGCTCTGCGACTGTTCTAATACTTCCGATGCCTCCACAGTCGCACTGTGGAGGCATGATTGGTCACTCCGGCTGGTACGGATGCTGTTCAGATGGTGCCGTTCCGAGCTCGTAGGTTGCTCTGCAGGCTGGTCGTCTTAGCCTCCACAGTACGACTGTGGAGGCATCGGTTCTGGCTCTTTTGCTCCCGTGCCTGATGCCGCAGCAGTCTCACTGCTGAGTGCTTGTTTGGGTGCGAGACTTGCCTGGGGGCTGGTCGTTATCGCCTCCACAGTGCGACTGTGGAGGCATCGAGAACAAGCTGGGCGGGCGAATGGCGATTGGCACCCCAGCACGAGTCCCTAGTTAGCCCACGAAGTGGCTCGTCTACTTGATGTTTAGATCAGGCGCAACCTCTAACTTAGTTCCATCCTGGAAGATAATCGCGGCTGGCTCGAATTGAAGTTTAAGTTTCGATTCGTCGGCATCACGCAGTTTTTGATCCTCCGCCATAAACTGGTTGAAGTCTATCTTGCCTGTCCAAGTGACAGTCTTCATAGCAGGAACCGTCTCGTCGTGGCTCAACTTTATTTTTTTGATGGTATCTCCAAACATGTCGAGGAACTTCAGTTCACCTTTGAATCCAGAAATGTCCCTTGTAGACTTGTTTTGGAACCCGAGGGTTACAATAATCGAGTCTGAAAAGTCACCCCCGTTCATCGGATCTGCTGCTCTCACTTTCTTAGAAACTAGAACGACACTGAGTGTTTGATCCACTTTTTTCATGAACTCTTCGCGCTCAGCTCGAAGTTTGTCGGCGAGTTTCTTTTCTTCTGCCTCTTTGGCTTTTTGCGTTGCTTCGATGTTTAACTGCTCAGCAATGGCCTCTTCGATAGTAACCGTCCCCAGTTTCGATGTACCGCCGAACGCTTCTGCCATCTTGGACCGCATCATGTATCGCCCAACAATCTGTCGATCTTGGTCAGACAACTTTTCGAGGGTGGGCTTAAGCTCCTTCTCCCATGTCGAGGCATCGCTCGGTAGAACCGTCTTTTTCGGATCCGCACATCCGAGCGCAAGGAACAGAACTAAACCAGATAGCAACAAACAGTAGCGATTCATATTAAGTGAGAGTTTCCCGAAGAGAGCATATCCTACAACTGAAAACAGATAGTACGTTCAACTTGGATTGCACTTTGTTTGTCTGCTCGGCACCAGATCAGCTTTGGTGATAATCATGCTTTCGGAGCCAGTCTTTGGCGGTTTGGATTTGCTTGTGGGTGAAAAGGTCCCAGAATTTCTCGTTGGCGAGTAGCTGTGCCTCTACAGTCAAGTCGAGCCTTTTCCGTTCTAGCAGAGCTGTGAATCCGATAGAGACCTGGGGCTTATTGAGAAGTTGTTTGGCTGTCTCAAGTCCACCGAATTGACCTAGCATCTTCTTGAAGATGGTTGCGTTGTAGCCCGCTTCGGATTTTGCACGATTGTAGATGGAGACCATCAGTTCGTGAAACTCTTGTTCAAGCTGGGTCATCAACTCGTTCTCCAGGAATGAAGTCGTCTTCTAGCCAGCGAACAAACGTGTTTGCGTGGCGCAGATACGTTCCCTTGGTGTTGATGCTCATACTGGTTGCTTCAACCTCCTCGGTGTACTGTGCCAGCGCGAGTTTGATCTCAGCGAGTGCGGAGGGAGTTACTTTCATCCCTTGACTGTATCACGTTTGGAAGAACACTGACAAGCTGGGCGGACGGAGGGCGATTGGCTCGGGTGGTTGTTCGCTTGACAGTGCCACCCGAGTCCTTACCCAGCCCACGAAGTGGCTCGTCGGAACCTTTAGCCTCGGGATCGCGGATCCCGAGGCATCAAAGTGGCTCTGCAGCGACGAAGTGGCCAGTTGCAAGACCTTGTTTCAATATTTGCTATGCAAAGAGCCTACAAGTAGTATATAAATACGTGGTATGGAACACATCGAACAAACCAAGGAAATTAACCAGATCGCGGTCGCCGGGAAAGTTTTCGGCAGCATCAACGAACACGCCTTTAACGGAACGGTAACAGGAACGGCGAACAGAGCGACAGGTCACGTAAGAAACATCTATCATGGAATCGATCCCGCAATTGGGGCAGAGCTGAGCCGAATCGTACTGGGCCTAACGATTGTTTGCTCTGATATGGCAATCGAAGTCGGCACCGCGCGCAACCTAAACTCGATCGCGCCGATGCAGTCTATGCGACGGCTTGCGACGTACAGGCTGCCAAATCACACGATGCAGTGCTTGCAAACGGTGATCTGGCCTGTTCAGAATATCGCCGTGGTTACCATGGAGTACTCTGGTACTCTACCAGTCGTGAGCGGAGAAGGCCCCCCAATTCCAGACGTGATCTGCGACTTCCAACAGACAGGGCCGCAGACGATTCGTCAGTACGGGCAGACTCATGCTTCATTTGGAGCTGAGGCACTTCCGCTATCGGTGGAAATCGATTACTGGATCAACGTTCACCGAATTGCATGGTCTAAATCGGAAAAACAATGTCTAGCAAACGAGAAAAACTCGTCTAAATATGATGCTACTCGCAGAACGATCACTTACGACACTCATGTGAGGATGCTAGAGGCAAGCTGAGCCATTATCGGAGCCACTTGGTGCCTCCAACCCGCAACAGTGGGGGCACTAAGCGCCAGGACCTACCAGCCCAAATTGTTGCTCTCCGCAAATGAGGAGACCTTATTCATCTGCGAATGGGTCGTATTCATCGAAGGCTTTTTTCGAAACCCGCATAAAGGATTCTTTCCATTCTTCTGGCCGAAACAGTTTGAGTCGAAATTCTGAGTCGAAGACTTCCTCCGAGACCTCGAATTGGGTAATGAAGCCCTCTCGTTGTCGACGAAAGGCATACCAGCCGTCGTTAAATGGATCGTACTCACCAATGATAAACTGTGCTAGAAATCCGTAAGCGGCAAGAAGGTCACACAATTCCTCCACTGAGGTGAAATAGACTCTGTGTTTTATGTTGAGCTTCTTCGTGAGGGCCGAAAAAGCGGGATGTATGGACAGCATCAACTCCTTGGTCAAGTCCTTTGACTCGATCTGATTGGAAAGCACTTCTGATAAATCAACTAGAACTTTGGAGACCATGAGAAGCTCACTTAGGGAGTGGTCGTACCGTTTCTGCCGTTGGGTAACAAGAAACTGTTGAAAGAGCCCAGCCCATTGTTCTCGTAGGAGCTCGATTATTTCCTCATGGGTTCGGAAAGGGAATGTCGCGTTGTTTTGACTGAGCTGCAAGACCTCATCCAAAAATGCGAAAACCCGTATGTCGGCATGTGCTGGTTCGTAGCCTGCCAATTCAGCGTTCTTCTTGTAATTTGCGAATTCGGCGTAGATATCGGCCTGAACAAACACGAATAATTGCTTTCCCAACTCATGGGCGATACGAAGTTCCTTCTGTGAGATTGACGTGTTTTCATCGCCAGATTTACTTCCAAACCTGGCACCAATAATCGAAACAAGAATATCGCAGTTTTCGATTTCTCGGTAAGCACCCTCTTCGGGCTTACCATCCGCTCTATATGGAACGGAGCCTCGCTCGTGCAGAACTGTTTCATAACCCAGAGACTTGATAAAAATTTCTAGGCTCGCGCGGATCGACTGTAGGTCATAAAATGTCGAACTGACGAAGATGCGGGGCTTCGCCATCAACTACACCCGCTCGTTTCTCCGCAGCTGTTGCACTTGAGGCAGACTCCGTTCCTTACCAACGTAAACGCTCCGCAGTTGCCGCAGGGGTCGCCTTCGTAGCCTTTTAGGCGGGCTTCTCTTACCTTCGCGGCGGTGGCATCGGCAGCCGAAGGTGCTAGGTATGCGCCCGCCGCTTCGGTTGTCTTGAGTCTTGAGTCTTGAGTCTTGAGGGCCGGAGCTTCGCTCACTTCGAACAATCCCAATCCGTTGGAGCCGTTGCCGCTGACGACTCGTTCTTCGTAGACGGCAACGTTATTCGCTTGGTTGCGGATGAGGGCGTCGGTGGGCGAACCGAGGGCTCGCCCGCCTTCAAAAGGGAGGGGGTCTTGTTGTCCTCCATCGTTGCCGGCGGAGGCGTTGTAGCCGACGCTGCTGTGGTCGTTTCTTGCGGAGCCGGGGACGTGGTCCTCGAGTTCGCCTTGTTCTTCTTCTTCATCGAAGTCCACCGCTTGTGAGGGGCTACCCATGGTGTCGGAGCGGAGGTCCTCGGGCTTGACTTGCACGAGGTCGGTTCTGCCTAGATAGGACATGCTGAGCTCGCGGAAGATGTAGTCGATGACCGACGTGGACATTTTGATGTTGTCGTGGCCATGGACGGAGCCGTTTGGCTCGAAGCGGGTGAAGACGAACGCCTCGGTGAACTCCTCGAGCGGGACTCCGTATTGGAGGCCGAGGGAGACGGCGATGGCGAAGCAGTTCATGAGCGACCGGAAGGCGGCGCCTTCGCGGTGCATATCGATGAAGATTTCGCCGAGGGTTCCGTCTTCGAATTCACCGGTTCGGAGGTAGACCTTGTGTCCGCCGACGCGGGCCTTTTGGGTGTAGCCTCTTCTTCGGCCAGGCATCACTCGTCGCTTGCTGATGTAGCGGTAGACGAGTTTGGTGGCGATGCGTTCGATCTCGGCGTGGGCCGAGAGGTTGGAAGTTGGAAGTTGGAGGTCGGAAGTTTCCTCACCCCCTAGCCCCCTCTCCACTTGTGGAGAGGGGGAGCCGGATTCCATTTCCATGTCGAGAGTGGCTTCTAGGATTGCGGCGGCGGAGTCGGAGCTGCTGCTGTTGAGCGGCTGGCTGAGTTTGCTGCCGTCTCGGTAGAGGGCGTTGGCCTTGATTCCGAGCTGCCAGGAGAGCCAGTAGGCGTTGTGGACGTCTTCGACGCTGGCCTCGGAGGGCAGGTTGATGGTCTTGCTGATCGCTCCGGAGAGGAACGGCTGGGCGGCGGCCATCATTCGGATGTGGCCTTCGGCGCTGATGAAGCGTTGACCCTTCTTGCCGCAACGGTTGGCGCAGTCGAAGACGGCGAGGTGCTCGTCTTTGAGGTGCGGGGCGCCTTCGACGGTCATGGAGCCGCAGACGTACTCGTTCGCTTCTTCGATCTGGGCTTTGGTGAAGCCGAGTTCGACGAGCATGTTGAACGACCAGTCGTTGATCTGATCTTCGGTAAAGCCAAGGACTGACGTGCAGAACTCGTCACCGAAGGTGTATTTGTTGAAGACGAACTGGAGTTCGAAGGCGGATTCGAGGCCTGCTTCGAGCTTTTGGAGTTCTTGTTCTGTAAATCCGCGAGCGGTGAGGGTTTCGTGGTTGATGTGCGGGGCACCGTTGAGGGTTTTGTAACCGACGGTGTAGCCGATAATGTCGTCGATTTGCTTTCCGTCGTAGCCCATCTTGGTGAGGGCGGGCGGGATCGACTGGTTGATGATCTTGAAGTATCCGCCGCCGGAGAGCTTTTTGAACTTAACGAGGGCGAAGTCGGGTTCGACACCGGTAGTGTCGCAGTCCATGATGAGCCCGATGGTTCCGGTGGGCGCAAGAACCGTCACCTGGGCGTTGCGGTAGCCGTACTTCTCGCCGAGCTCGAGGGCTCGATCCCACGATTTGTGGGCAGCGTGAAGCAGGTCTCCGGGGCAGAGAAGCTGGTCGATGCCGAGGGGGAGGATGCTGAGGCCTTCGTACTCCGATCGAGCGGCGTTGTAGGCGGCGCGTCGGTGGTTACGAATGACGCGGAGCATGTTTTCGCGGTTCGGCTGGTAGGAGGGGAATGGGCCGTGCTGCTTGGCCATTTCGGCGCTGGTTGCATAGCTTTCGCCCCCGAGGACGGCGGTGAGGGCTCCGGCGATGGCGAAGCCTTCGGGGCTGTCGTAGGGGATTCCCATCTGCATCAGCAGGGCGCCGAGGTTGGCGTATCCGAGGCCGAGGGTTCGGAAGTCGTAGCTGAGCTGGGCGACTTCTTTGGATGGGAACTGCGCCATGAGGACGCTGATTTCGAGGACGACGGTCCAGAGTTGGATGGCGTGCATGTAGCCTTCGACGTCGAACTTGCCGGTTTCTCGGTTGTAGAGGGTGGCCAGGTTGATGGAGGCGAGGTTGCAGGCGGTGTCATCGAGGAACATGTACTCCGAGCATGGGTTGGACGCGTTGATGCGGCCATGCGCTGGGCAGGTGTGCCACTCGTTGATGGTGGTGTCGTATTGGAGCCCGGGGTCGGCGGAGTTCCAGGCGGCTTGGCAGATGTCGTCCCAAAGGCCTTTGGCTTTGATGGACTTGACGGTTTTGCCGCTGGTTCGGGCGGTCAGGCTCCAGTCGGAATCGTTCTCGACGGCTTTGAAGAAGTCGTTGCTGACCCGTACGGAGTTGTTGGAGTTCTGACCGGAGACGGTGATGTAGGCTTCGGACTCGTAGCCGGTGTCGAAGGTTGGGAACTCGATGCTGGTGTAGCCCTGCTCGGCGAACTGGATGGCGCGCTGGATGTAGTTGGTGGGGATTTCGTCGAGCTTGGCTTCGGCGATGGCGGTCCAGAGGGCTTTGTTGGTTCGCGGGTTGGCGTTGACTGTTCCGTCGACGTAGGCGGCCTTCATCACGTTGTTGATGTGGCGCTGATTGAGCTTGGAACCGGTGACGAGGGAGGCAACCTTTTGCTCTTCCTTGACCTTCCAGTTGACGAATTCTTCGATGTCGGGGTGGTTGATATCGAGGCAGACCATCTTGGCTGCTCTTCTTGTAGTGCCGCCTGATTTGATCGCTCCAGCGGATCGGTCGCCGACCCGGAGGAAGCTCATGAGACCGGAGGATTTTCCGCCGCCGCTGAGTCGTTCGTTCTCGCCGCGGATCTTAGAGAAGTTGGTGCCGACTCCGCTGCCGTACTTGAAGATTCGGGCTTCGCGGGTCCAGAGGTCCATGATTCCGCCCTCGTTGACCAGATCATCTTTGACGCTGAGGATGAAGCAGGCGTGGGGCTGGGGTCGCTCGTAGGCGTTGGTGGACTTCTTCAGCTCGCCGTTACGGGGATCGACGTAGTAGTGACCTTGAGCCGAGCCGGTGATGCCGTAGGCGAAGTGCATTCCGGTGTTGAACCACTGGGGGCTGTTTGGCGCGGCGACTTGGCGGGCGAGCATGTTGACCATCTCGTCGTAAAAGGTTTGGGCGTCGTCGGCGGAATCGAAGTAGTGGAACTTCTCGCCCCAGTGTCGCCAGCATCCGGCGAGGCGGTGGAAGACCTGGCGAGAGTCAGTCTCGCATTCAGCCGATGGGGTGACGACAGCGGCGTTTTCGCCGGCGTATTCGACTCCGCCGACTTTGCCTGGGGTGAGGCCTGCTTTGCGGAAATACTTTTGCGCCAGGATGTCGGTCGCTACTTGGCTCCAACCGGACGGAACCATGACGTTTTCCATCAGGAAGACGGTGGAGCCATCGGGGTTGCGGATCTCGCTCTTACGCGGCTCAAAGTTGATGCCTGCGTACGGGTTTTGACCAGATTGCGTAAAGTAGCGTCGAATTTTCATGATTTCTCTTCCTGAGTTGGGATGGTGATGAGTTCCTTCTGCAAATGCCGGAAAGGGTTGAGGGCTTCTTCTCGTTGCACAGTCTCAACCATTTCGGCAAAATCGGCGACGGTCTCGAACTCTTGGTAGACCGACGCAAAACGGACATAGGCGACAGTGTCAATGGTGGATAGCTCGCGCATCACGGCGCGACCGATCTCCTTGGTTGGCACTTCATTGTCGAATTTCTTTTGGAGTTGTTCTTCGATTCTGAGCGCGGTGGCTTGTAGGGTCTCGATTGAGACTGGGCGCTTTCCACAAGCGAGGCGCATGCTTTCGAAGACTTTTTCACGGTTGAAGTCGGCGCGGCTCGTGTCTCGTTTGATAACAAAAAGCCTGGCCTTTTCGATGCGCTCGATCGTGGTGAACCTGCGGCTGCAGGACGGACACTCGCGACGTCGTCGTATCGACTCTCCGTCCGAACCTGGACGCGAGTCGAGCACCTTGAGGTCTTCGTTTCCGCACGAGGGGCAATGCATCGATCTTCCGTGATAGCCACTAGATATAGTGGCTTGAACAGTATGCCACCACTAGGGATAGTTTACAAGAGGTTTTTTTCGGAATTTTATGCGCATCGTTTTCCACAGGTTATCCGTCGCAACATTCGGAGAAGATGTAGACGAACCTTGAGTGATATTTTTCGTTCACAATGATAGATCAGAGATGGTGGGGGATAAGGTTCTCAGAACGGTTGTACTGTCTGACGCGGTGGGTTTCACTGCGCGGATGCAAGCCGACGAGCCGGCGGCCCTGATGGCCCTAGCGAATGATCATACGGTCTTTCGGGCGGCGGTGGAATCGCATGATGGTGTAGTGGTGAAGTCCACTGGTGATGGGCTGTTATGTCTTTTTGAAAGTCCGGCCCAGGCTGTGCGGGCGTGCCTCGCGGCGATCCCGATGATGAGCGAGCTTGAGCATCGCTACGCGGTTCATACCGGGGAAGTCACCGTGACGGATGAAGATGTCTTTGGTGATGCTGTGAACATTTGCGCCCGACTGGAGCGCGAGGCGAAGGCGGGCACGATTGTTTGTTCCCGGATGGTTTTCGATCTCGTTCGGGCGCAAGCGTTGCCCGCAGCGAAGAAGGTCGGTCGAGTTGTGGTGAGAGGCGTTCAGGAGCCGCTCGAGATCTATTCATGGGGTTCGCAAATGCGAAAACGCCGAGCCGTCCCTTGGGCGGCGACGAGAATTGCACTCGTCTTGGCTCCGCTCATCGTAGTTGGATTGATTTGGCAGAATCGCCAGATGGCCGAGCCAGCAGACGAACAAGCTGTGCGGCGTTCGGTCACGAAGATGATGCAAAAGGATGGCGCGAACAGCGAGGCGCCCGATATCGAGGCGTTTATCGACGAGACTTACGCGCAAGTTCTGGATGAAGTTGAACAGTATGAGACGGTCAAAGCCGAAGCAAAAAAGAGTGTTAGTCCAGCCAAGGTAGTGGAGTGGCTGAAGTCGAGTCCAATGGGTAAGCGGGAACGTGGTTTGCGCGAAATCGAGCACTGGTCTCTTGCCGCAATGGCGGTGAAGCTGGCGAACTCTAAGGACCCAAGGGTAGTGGTCGAAAAATTGAGTGCCTCGAAGGATGCGTCGGCCGAGATTGCGCTGAAGGCTTTCCGTGAGGAGTTCGCCCCTTTGGGAGTGCGTTAACTAAGCTCACCCTTTGCGGTTTGGAGAGGAGAGAGACTACTCTCGGGCCGAAATTGCTCGGGATGTTCCACACCCAGCTTTGCTGAGCCGTTAACTGCTTGAACTTCGGTGAAGCACTGCCAAATCAGGCTTCGGAGCTACAGGCGCACGACGCCTTATCACCTGTGCAACTCTCTACCGGAGCTGGGGAAGTTGTGGACGAAACCGAGGAGCTATCGTTCACGTAGAATCCGGAACCCTTGAAGGCGATGCCGACGGGCTGGATGACTCGTTTCACGGTACCATTGGAGCCGCATTGACAATCCTTGATCGGGTCTTCGGTGATGCGTTGTTCGAGCTCGAAAGTCTTTTCGCAGGACGAGCATTCGTAGACGTAGGTTGGCATACACAAAGATTTTGAACGATGGAACTCCCATTTCACCAGATTGTTGAAACGAAAGACCTGGCTAGCGTTGCGGCGCTCGTGGTTTTGGAAGGTCTGCTGTCGGGTGATAACGCGTTAGTTTTGGCGATTATGGTTCGCCACTTACCTCGTGAACAGCAGAAGAAGGCTCTGCTATTTGGCCTCGGCGGTGCGTTTTTCTTTCGCCTGGTCGCAATCCTTTTCGCTACGGTCATCCTGAAACAATGGTGGCTTCAGGCCATTGGAGCGGCCTACTTGATCCTGATTTCGATCAAGCACTTCGTCGGCTCGGCTTCAGAAAAAGAGGTCAAGCCGGTCGGAAAAGGGTTTTGGCCAACCGTGATCGCGGTTGAACTGACCGATATTGCCTTTGCAGTCGATTCTGTTCTGGCCGGAATCACTTTCATTCACAACGATGGTCGGAAGATTTGGGTCGTGCTGTTCGGGGCGATTGTTGGAATCGTCTTGCTGAGATTTGCAGCCGGAGCGTTCGTTCGCATTCTTGATCGGTATCCAGTATTGGATCATGTCGCCTATGCTCTCGTGGCCTGGGTTGGCGTCAAGCTCGCGTTCCTCGCAGCAAGCTCGTCGCCACAAGCCACTCCGCACATGCCCCAGCCAATTTTTTGGGGTGTCCTGTTGACGATCGCGGTCGGGGGAACATTGCTGGCGATGAAGTATTCGCACGATCCAAGTCAGGAAGAGTCGGACTCAGCCAATCTGGTTGAGGATGCGCAAGACCTCGAGTACGATGAGGACCGACCTAAGCCCGATACTGTCTGATTGTTTCCTTCAGCAGCTCTTCCACGACCTTAACGTTCACCTTGTTTGGCGAGCTGTATCGCACACAGCACTTTCCGACGCTGAGCCCATCCAAGAGGTGTCGTTTGGCATCAACCACCGGAACTGGGAAGTAGATTGAGATGTACTTAGCCTGACTTGCAAATGCCACTTCCGGCTCTGATTCGCCTGGCCGAGTGTACGCCGCCATCCCGTACTTCATTGATTCTTCCAGCTCTGGGATTACTTCGCGAATTGCTGCTCTCACGCTATTCAGCACTTCGCGTCGTGTTTCAGGGATTTCTGCTAAATAGTCGTCAACCGTCTTTGCTGAGCTTTGCATAGCGCAATTTTTACCCAGAATTGCGCTTTAGGGGATGGGTAACCTTGAACCTGCATGGCTGACAAAGTACGAGTCGGAATTATTGGAGCAGGCGGGATCGCCCAGAACGCGCACATGAAGGGATACGAGACGATCCCGGACAACTGCGAAATGGTCGCGGTAGCTGACCTCAACGAGAAGGTGGCAAACGAAGCAGCCGAGAAGTTTGGGATCAAGCGAATCTACTCGGACTATCGCGAGATGCTTGCCGCTGGAGAGATTGATGCGGTTTCGGTCACGACCCCAAACAAGTTTCACAAGGATCCAACGATTGATGCGTTGAAGGCGGGAATTCACGTCCTTTGCGAGAAGCCATTGGCCATGAACGCAGAAGAGGCAAAAGAGATGTGCGCGGCGGCTCGCGACTCCGGGAAGATTCTCCAGGTCGCCTTGCAGAGCCGGTTCAGCGGCCCTGGCCGCTTCATGAAGGAGTACATCGACGCGGGGAACATGGGCGACATCTACTTTGCTCGCGCTCAGGCTCTTCGCCGCCGGGGTGTTCCGGGTTGGGGTGTCTTTATCGACAAGGAGAAGCAAGGTGGAGGTCCGCTGATCGATATTGGAGTCCACATTTTGGACTTCACGCTCTATTTGATGGGTTATCCGAAACCCGTTTCGGCAAGTGGCAAAACTTGGGACATGCTCGGCAAGAATCCTGACCTGACCAACAACTTCGGCGACTATGATCGGTCGAAGTTCACCGTCGAAGATTTTGCGGTTGGAATGATTAAGTTCGACAACGGTGCGGTTGTTTCGCTAGAGAGTTCGTTCATGGCGAACCAGGGCGAGGGCGAGAGCATGAAGACCCAGCTTTTCGGAACCAAAGCAGGTGCAAACGTCAAGATTTGGGGAGACGACCCGATTGAGATTTACACCGAATCGAATAAGCAGTTGTTCGACCTTAAACCGAAGAACGTGCCGAAGGTTGATTCTCCGCACACGGCTGAGGTCGTAGCCTTTATTGATGCTATTCAGAACGGCAAAGAGTCCCCTGTTCCAGGGCTCAATGGCTTGATCCTGAACGCCATTTTCGACGCCCTTTACAAGAGCAGCGAGACTGGTAACGAGGAGAAAGTCGACGTTTCGTTCTAGAGGAAGTCGCTGAGGTAAATTATGAGCATGAACGCACGGATCGCGATTCTTGGATTGGCCCTTGGACTTCTTCTCACTGGGTGTCACCCGAAGTCTGTGGAGAGCTTCATTTCGGCGACCACGCCTCACGAAGAGAAGCCTCGCTATATGGGCGATAAGGGATCGAATGGCGGGTTCGGCGGAGCGAACAGCGGCACCCGACTCGGAAAGGACAACGGGGGCCGTGCGAAAGGCACTGTCTCTGGCTACGATGACCCGGCAAAGGGAAGCGGAAGCCAGCCTGGCGAAAACCCAGGTGCAGGTGGAGCAAATGGCCCAGCCATGCAAAGCAAGGTAACCAACTCTATCTCCGGCCGCTACAAGAGCTAAGATGGCATTTCGCATCGGTTTGATGGGCTGCGGTTCCGTCGCCGACTTCGGACACCTCCCGGCAATCGGGAGGTGTTCTGATTTTGAGCTTGTCGGCTTGTTCGATCCTGTTCCCGGCAAAGCGGCTTCGTATGCTTCGCGGTTCGGCGGTCAGGCGTTTGAGACGGATGAGGCGTTCTTTGAACAGCCGATGGATGCAGTTGCGATTTGCTCGCCTTTGGCATTCCACTTCGATAATGTGATGCTGGCCTCGCAGCACGGAGTTCACGTGCTCTGCGAAAAGCCAATTGCTCAAAATGAGGACGAAGCCGCAGACATGATCGCGGTCATGGAAGATTCTGGAAAAGGGTTCTTTGTTGGGCTGGTCTACAGATTTTCTCACGTCGCTGCCCAGTTGAAACAGTGGTTGCGAGAAGGGCTGATCGGGGATGTGCGGCACATTCGGATGCAGTATCTCTGGAATCTTCATGGGCAGTGGGTCCAGGACTCAGCAGGGAATTGGATCGAGAGTCCGCTGTGGCGGGGCAGGATGCTTGAGGGTGGACCATTGATTGACTGCGGAGTTCACCAAATCGACTTGATCAGGTGGATGACCGGGCGAGAGGTGGTGTCTTGCGATGGGTTTGGAGCTTGGGTCGCAAAATACGATGCTCCCGATCATGTGACTTGCCATCTAGCCTTAGAAGGTGGAATTACCGCCTCTGTCGAAGTTTCGTTCACATATGGGCATACAACTCGTGAGCCAGTTTCATTCTTCACTTACGAGCTGATCGGAACAGGCGGAGTAGCGCGGTTTGATCGAGATGGCTATTTGCTGGAGGCACGGAACGGCGAAGGCGTGATTCGCTCTGAGGGAGCGAGCGAGAAGGACTTTGATGGCATGTATCGGCAGTTTGCTCGGTACATGGCGAACGGCGAGATTGGCGCGCTTGCCTCGCCGGATGACGCGTTGGTCGCAACGAAGATAGCGATTGAGTGCACAGATCGCGCGATAGCGCGGCGTGTTCGCTAGGCCGTTTAGTCCGTGCTAAAGCCCACCAGTTTGCGTCAGAGCTGACTCTATTTGATCTCTACCGAGATCAAATGGATAGGCTGGTCTCCGACGTTCTCGAGGGTGTGTGGTGGCAACGGTCCCTGCCAGGTAGTTGCACCAGGCTCCACGCAAACTCCAGCAGCCTTTGAGTCAAAGAGTACTTCGCCTTTGTCGTCTCGGCGGATGCAATCTGACCACGAGAAGAAGTAGTTCGTCGAGGAGTTTTGGTGGGTGTGGACCGGAACAGTTTCCCCCGGATTGATCTTTGTCTCCAGGACGCGGACCTTCTTGTTCTCCATCAGTAGCTTGTGGTGATCGGGAGCGGCAATGAGCGCGTCGAGTTCGGGTGGCCATTCAGAGGACATCTCGGCTAGTTTAGCGGGTAAAAGGTTGGGATGGCTTTGGTTCCGCTCCTATTGATGTCTGGATTGTTCGACGATCCGCTAAAAACGCGTGCCGAGCGGACGAAGTATTTGGAGACTTCGACTTACGAGGACGTGGTTAGCTACTGCAAAGCACTCACGACCAAATATCCGAAAGTCTCGCAGTTGGGTTACAGCGGCACATCGGCGAAAGGCCGGCAGATTCCGTTAGTCACGATCGCCGAGCCGATGGTTTCCACCGCGCAAGAAGCGGCTAAGAGCGGAAAACTGGTCATTTATGTGCAGGCCAACATTCACGCAGGCGAGGTGGAAGGGAAGGAGGCTGCTCAACACTTGATGCGCGAATGGGTCCGAGATCGCGGGCTGCTGAAGAAGGCGATCTTGCTCGTGCAACCGATCTATAACTGCGACGGGAACGAGGAGTTTGCTCCGCAGGCGAAGAACCGACCAGGGCAGAATGGGCCGGAAATGGTCGGTTTGAGGCCTAACGGTCAAGGGTTGGACTTGAACAGAGATTGCACAAAGGCGGAGTCGCCCGAGATGCAGGGCGCGCTCCGTAACATCTACTCTTGGAACCCAGATGTTGTTTTTGATTTGCACACCACGGACGGCACCCGACACGGCTACCCCATGACATATGGCGGTCCGGGAAATCCTAATGCTCATCCCGAGCTGTTGAACTATGCATTCAAGGAGTTCTTTCCCGCTGTTCGGTTGGAGGCGCGAAAGAAGTTCAAGTTAGAGCTGCAGGATTACGGAAATGGGTTCTTTCAGGATGGGAAGTGGCGGTTCGAGACATTTGCCGCCGATGCTCGGTTTGTGACCAACTATGCGGGTCTGCGGGGCGCGTTGCCTATTCTCAGTGAAGCAATGGTTTACGAGCCGTTCGACGTTCGAGTCAGAGATACTGAGCGATTCGTCAAACTTTGCCTCGGCAAGATGTTAAAAGACGCCGCCAAGATCAAAGCGATTCATGCGGCTTCTGAGACCTCGATTGTTGGGTCAAAGTTGGCCACCCGGTTCCAAATGACTTCTCGGGGCGAAGAGGAGGTTTTGTTGGAAAAAGGGTTGAGCGCTGGAGTGAGGAACAAGGGGCCAGTTCGAGATATTGAGAAGGTGATGATGCCGGTATTTGATCGTTTCATCGGAACCACCTTTGCCGAAGTTCCATTCGCCTACGTGATCCCGGACTCGGAACCAAAGCTGATCGAGTTACTGAAGTTGCACGGGTTGAAGTTGGAAGTGATCGAGGGGCTTGATCAAGATCCGCCGAAAACCAATCCTCTCGAGGCTTTCCGAATCTCGAAAAGAACCGAGGCCAGATCTGCTTTTCAGGGCCATAAACTCATTACGCTTGAGGGCGAATGGCGCCCCTGGAACCGACCGATTCAAGGGATTTTGGTTCGTTGCGAGCAGCCGCTTGGGCGAGTTGCATTCGAGCTTCTGGAACCTAGCTCGATGGATGGGGCGACGGCCTGGGGAACGATTCAGGACGGATTCATCGAGGACACCTGGCATCCGGTGTCTCGGGTAATTCGACCAGTTAAGCTAAAGACACGACCGCTGTAACCAGACGGCACGGATACAATAGACTTATGCGCCTTCGCGTTTTGCTGTTTGCTTTGGTCATGACCGTGTTGCTTGCCTGTGGCGGAAGCGGTGGCTCAGGTTCACCCGCTCCCTATCGCGGCATTTCGATCACGCCTTCAACGATTAGTTTGAAGCCGAACGAGTCGATCCAGCTAACCGCGGTCGTGGACGGCGGGAATCAAGCAGTGGTTTGGAGCCTTCCGGGCGTGGGTCCTACATCTCAGGGAAGCTTTACGGAGCCGGGCAAGTACAAGGCCCCGGCTGCTTCGGGAAATTACACGATTCGGGCTGAGGTTTCTGGCGAACCAACCAAGTTTGCAGAGGCGGTTGCAAAGGTAGATTCTGGATACGTCGTCAATATCAGTTCAGCGGGAAGTGCGACGGTTGCCTACGGTGGAACCAAGACCTTCAGTGCGACGGTCACCGGTGCTGGTTCGAGCGCGGTGACCTGGACTGCGACTCTGGGAACTATCACGGTGTCGGGCGTTTACACCGCACCGAGCGGAGCAGTGGGAACTTCGACGTTTACGGATACGATCACGGCGACGAGCGCGCTGGACCCAAGCAAGAAGCAGACCTTCACGGTGACCGTTGCGCCTGCGATAGAACTGGTTGCTTTCTCGGGAACCCGGTACGCAATGCCGCTTTCGCGGCAGACTTTCCAGGCGAAGGTTGCGGGAACCGTTGCCACCTCGGGTGTCAACTGGTCAGCTTCTTCGGGAACCATAACTAGTGCTGGCGTATGGACTGGTGATGCGACGACGTTGGGTGATGTGACAGTGACGGCTACTCTGGCGAGCGATACGTCAAAGTCCGTCAGCACTACGATTTCGGTCAGAACCGATTTGATGGTTCGGTTTAACTTCGCTACCGCTGGTTCAATCTCTCTTGGCTTAAGACCTGATAAGGCTCCTCGACACTGCGCTAACCTAGTTTCCTTGGTGAACGAGAAGTTTTATGAGGGAATCAAGTTGCACCGGCGAGAAGAGAACTTTGTTGTTCAGTGGGGTTGTCCATTAACCAAAACGCTCCCGCTCACGGATCCCAGTATCGGAACAGGCGGACCCGGCTATACGATCAATTTTGAGGCGAACGATCTCAAACATCTCAAGTATTCGCTGGGTATGGCGCGTTCGACGAGCTTGGATTCAGCGGGGAGCCAGATCTACGTTTGTCTCGATGATCTGAAGTCTTTGGACGGCAACTACGTCGTGTTTGGATCGGTGATTAATGGTGAGGCCCTGATCGATGCCATCCAAGTTGGTGATACGATCACGTCGGCTACGGTTGAGCCGGTTCCGGCACCTTAGGTTCTAGAACAACCGCATCTTTTTCATCGATGGCTCGGAAGTAGATTTTGCTGTCCTTTACTTCGGCGGTGAAGGCGGCGGTTTTCTGGGTTCCTTCAGGTTGCACTCCTACAGGTCGGTTCATGATCTGTAGAACATCAAAGCGAATCTCGTTTGCCGACACCACATAGGTCCCCTCAAACGGAATTCCACCATCTTGCAGAAGAAATGTCTGGTTCGGTCTGAGTTCAAGGATCACTCCAGCGAGAGCCCTCGAAACTTCCTCGTTTTGGGTGCCTATTGCCTTCCAATCGCGGGAACCCTCCCATTTACCAACGACCTTCGGACCAGAAGCACACCCGGCAAGCAGGGCGACAGATATACTTAGGAAGATGGCCGCCTTCACACCAGAAGTCTACTCGTCCATGGGCTTGAACGATTCGGAGTACGCCCTGCTGACCGAACTTTTGGGGCGCGATCCCTCCTACGCTGAACTGGGAATGTTCGCCGTTATGTGGAGCGAGCACTGCGGCTACAAATTCTCCCGACCAGTTCTGAACCGTTTTAGCAAGTACAAAGAGGCAATGGAAGGTGAGGGCCTGGAAAACGCAGGCGTTGTACCTTTGGGCGATGGGCTGGGAATTACCATGAAGGTCGAGTCTCACAACCACCCATCGTACGTTGAACCCTACCAGGGTGCGGCGACTGGTGTCGGTGGAATTATCCGTGACATTTTGACTATGGGTGCTCGTCCGGTTGCTCTGCTCAACTCGCTTCGTTTTGGCCCAATTGAGGACGGCAAAGCACCAGAGGCGATTGTTCGCAAGAACCGGTACCTCTTCGATCACGTGGTCGAAGGGATCGCGGGTTACGGCAACTGCGTTGGAGTACCCACGGTTGGTGGCGAAGTCAATTTCCATCCCAACTACTCGGGCAATCCATTGGTGAACGCCATGTGCGTGGGTGTTCTCAAACTGGATGAAGTCACAACCGCCGCAGCGAGCGGGGTTGGGAACCCGGTGATCTACCTCGGTTCGTCCACCGGTCGCGACGGAATCCACGGCGCGACCTTCGCTTCGGAAGCATTTGGCGAAGACAGCGAAGCGAAACGGCCAAACGTCCAGATCGGTGACCCTTTCGCAGAAAAGCAAGTCATTGAAGCAACCTTGGAAGCATTGGCAACCGGAGCAATTGTCGCAATTCAGGATATGGGAGCTGCCGGGTTGACTTGTTCGACCGTTGAGATGGCGAGCAAGGGCGGAGTCGGAATGGAGATCAATCTTGATTTGGTTCCGATGCGCGAAAACGACATGAGTGGCTACGAGCTGATGCTTAGCGAGAGTCAAGAGCGAATGATGGCGGTTGCTACGAAAGGCCGCGAGCAAGAAGTCATCGAGGTTTTTCACAAGTGGGGAGTCCACGCCGTTGTGGTTGGGCATGTCACGGACGGGGAAATCCTTCGTGTCTCTCGGCATGGTGAGGTTATTGCCGAGCTGGATCCTAAACTTCTAACTGACCACTGCCCGGTTTATCACAGCGAGCAAATTGAACCAGAATCTTTCCGAAAGGCGGCCCAGTTCGATCCGGCGAGCTTGCCGGAGGTGGACTTGCATTCCGCCCTCCTTCGGCTTCTCGCGAGCCCAGACATAACGAGCAAGCGGTACGTGTACCAGCAATACGACCAACACGTCCAGACTCAGACGGTGAGGTCATCTGGGGCGGCGGACGCCGCGGTCATAGCTCCAAGCGGAGCAAAGAAAGGATTTGCAGTAAAGCTCGACGGAAACGCCCGTTGGACCAAAGCTCACCCACGGCGGGGTGGCCAACTTGCGGTCGTCGAGTCGGCTCGAAATGTCGCCTGTACAGGTGCTCGCCCGGTTGCTGTCACAGATGGACTCAACTTCGGAAACCCAACCTATCCCGAGGTTTACTGGCAGTTTGCTGAAGCCGTCGAGGGAATCGCAAGCGCAAGCGAGGCGATGGACACGCCGGTTATCAGCGGAAACGTCAGCTTCTATAACGAGAGCGAGCTTGGTGAGATTCCGCCCACGCCCATGATTGGAATGGTAGGCGTGCTCGATGATCCAAGCAAGGCGCTAGGTTTGGTTCCTCGTCTTGGGGACACTCTCGCATTGATTCGAACAGGGCAAACCCCTTCAAGCCATCGAGGGCTTGGCGCTAGTGCATTTTTGGTTGATGTGGTTGGACGTGAAGATGGTTACCCAGAAGCTCCCGACCTCGCAGCCGAGAAACGGCTCTGCTATGCTCTTGCAGAGCTTGCAAGTGAGGACGCAATCGCCTCGGCCCATGATGTGAGCGACGGAGGATTGGCGGTAGCTCTGAGTGAGATGGCGATTGCCGCAGGCCTTGGAATCAACGCGAAACTTCCCGCAACCGGACATGCAGTTTCGGAGCTATTTGGAGAGTTTCAAGGAGATGTCGTGGTTTCGACTTCCGACCTAGCAAAGGTGAGAGAAATTGTGGAAAAGCACAATCTTCTGGTAATTGAACTAGGTGAAGTCACGAATGTGCCTGAATTGAACCTAAACGGCACGTTCGGTGCCCTCTCGTGGGGCCTGCTCCACCTTGAGGATGCCTACGAAAACGCGATTCCCAAAATCATGGGTGCCTACGAATTGGCATAGAATATGAGGTGGTCTGAAATAGATATGAAGTCAATGCGATTATTGGTTACGGCTCTTTGTGCCATTGCTCTGAGCAGTGCGTTCGCTCAGGGGCCTACGGATGTTGAAAACGCGGCAAACGTAAAGGTCGTAGCTGCTGCCGAGCAGTACAACAAGAAGACTCTTGCGCTGGGAGATGCGATCGCGACCTTCGAGGGAATCGTTAAAGAGTTTCCAATGAGCGGATCTGCAAACGGCTGGCTAGGGTTCCTCTATCTCAAGAACAACGAAGCTAAGAAGGCGGTTGGCCCACTGGAAGTCGCCTATGCGGCAAACAAAAAAGATACGGAAGTTCTCAACAACCTCGCAAACGCCTATTTCATCACGGACCAAAAAGATAAGGCGCTGCTTCGGTACAACGAGTTGATCGTGGTCGACCAAGCATCCTTTGAGCCTTACTACAATCTTGGAAACATTCACATCCAGAACAAGGATTGGGATAAGGCTATTTTGATGTTCACCAAGGCGGGCGACAAGGCTAAAGATAAGGCTTTCGTTGTCAACAACCTTGGTGTCGCTCAGGAAGGCGCGAAGAAGTTTGATGCAGCTGCGGCTACCTTCAGCCGAGCTTCGGACATGGATCCGAAGAACCAAACCTACGCACGTAACGCTGGCGCACTTCTTTATCGACTTCGCAAGCATTCCACTGCCGCAACATATCTCGAGCGCGCTCTGAAGGCAGGCGCTCAAGACAAGCAAATCGTTCTGGCTCTCGGCGACTGCTACGCTCAAGGTTCTCGAACGGCAGACATGGAAGCACTATACTCGAACTACGAGTCGATGTTTGCCTCTGATTTCACTTACAACTTCAACATCGGCGTGATGAAGAAGAATAAGAAGGACTATGCTGGCGCAGAAATGGCGTTCCGCAAGGCACTTTCGCTGCGGGATTCCGACGGAGCAACCCTTGGCAACCTCGGTGTGATCCTCTTCAATAAGGGTGAGTACGCAGAAGCTCGGGAACTCTTCGAGAAGCTCTCAGGAATCGATCCTTCCGCTAAGAATAAGAAGAACTTTGCCGCGGCTGCAGCTCGATCGGGCGATGTCAAATCTGCAATGCCAATCTGGATGGAGATGCTTCGGCTCATGCCAAGCGACATCGAAACTCGACTTCTGGTTGCAGACGCTCAGTACGAGATGGGCAACACCAAGGAAGCAATGACTCAATACAAGAGCGCGCTTGCTACTAAAGGGACAAGCTCAATGGCTCTCGACGGAGTTGGACGATGCCATCTTCGAGATGCAAACTATGCCGCCGCCGAAGCTGCCTTCCGAAGTGCGATTGCTGCTGACGCAAAGTTTGTTCCGGCGTACAATAACCTAGCAGTTGTTCTTGAGAAGATGAACAAGCGGCCACAAGCGATCATCGTACTCGAAAGGGCAGCCACGATCGATCCGAACAACTCGGATGTCGCTAAGAATCTTAAGAGAATGAAAGCAGCGGGTTAATTGCGAGCCTCTATCGTCCTCAATCTGCATCGTGACGATGCCGCCGAAGCCGCCCAACGGGCGGCACGTTGGCTTTTGGACCGAGGGTGCGAGGTCGTCTCCGAAGACCGCGCCGCCGGACGGCTTGGCCTCCACGCTGTAGGGCCTACGGAAGTTGCCGATTGCGATTTGGTTATCGCCTTTGGGGGAGATGGGACGATTATACGTGCCGCTCATCTTTGTTCCGCAAAAGGAACACCGATTCTTGGAGTTCACTTTGGGCGATTCGGGTTTGTGACTCAGTGTATGCCCGAGGACATTGGCGCGGTTCTGAGTGCCTTTCAAGATGGAGAGCACAAGACCGAACGTCGGATGATGCTCGAGACCTCGCTTGTTCGTGGCGAGAAGTCTGTCGCCACGATCCATACGCTCAACGAATCCGTTCTACAAAGAACGGTTACGGACCGAATGCTGACGTTCGATGTCGAAGTCAACGGTCAGGCGTTGACCAGCTATCCGGCTGATGGAGTCATGGTCTCTACTCCTACTGGCTCCACCGGATACAATCTTTCCGCTGGTGGACCTGTCGTTGATCCGAACGTGGATGCCCTCATCCTGACCGCTCTCGCCCCGCACACGCTCTCTGCAAGGCCGCTGGTACTCGGAGCTGCCTGCACTATTAAGCTGAGGCTGAATAGCGGCGGAGACGCAGTTCTGAGTGGTGATGGTCAGACCCGCTTGCATCTTCTTCCTGGCGATTATGTAGAAATTCGCCGTTCGGAGCGCACAACTAACCTTGTAACCATCCAAAATGAAGACTTCCTTTACAAGCTCCGCAACCGCTTGTTCTGGAGTCAAAGCATCTTGGGAGACAATGACTAACACCGTTCTTCGCGTCGACGATCTTCGAGTAACTTACCCGGTAAACAAGGGTGTGGTTCACGCCCTTGATGGTGTCTCGCTTGAAGTCAATGAAGGAGAGATAGTTGCGGTCGTCGGAGAATCAGGTTGCGGCAAAACAACGTTGGCAAAGGCCGTGCTCGGCTTGCAGCCCACTTCAGGCGGTTCAATAGTACTCGGCGGCCAAGGGGTGGTGAAGACCACGAGCGATATGGCGTCGCGAGTGGGAATGGTCTGGCAAGACCCTTACGCCTCACTCAACCCGCGCTGGACGATCTCTCGCTCCATCGCAGAGCCAGGAATGCTAATGAACGTTCCCGTTGATGTGCCGGCGGTGATGAGGCAAGTTGGGCTTGATGAGCGGTTCACTGATCGTTTTCCGCACCAGCTTTCGGGCGGTCAGCGGCAGCGAGTCGCCATCGGTCGCGCCTTGGCATTGCGTCCTCCCTTGGTCATCTGCGATGAGCCGACTTCGGCTCTGGATCTTTCTATTCGGGCGCAGATTCTAAATCTGCTTAAAGACATTCGGACCGAGCTTGGCTGCGCGTTCCTGTATATCTCGCACGACCTAATGACGGTTCGCTTTCTTGCTGATCGGATTGCGGTCATGTATTTGGGTCGCATCGTAGAGACTGGGCCAACGGAAGAGATTTTTGCAAATCCGAAACACCCTTACACTCGCGCCCTGCTTGAGTCTGCTCCGACGCTCGATAAGTTGGGTTATCTGCCCGAGCCGCTGGAAGGCGAGCTGCCCGATCCCAAAGATGTCAAACCCGGTTGTCGCTTTGCTGACCGTTGCGTTCGCCGCCAAGACATTTGCGCCACCGTGAAGCCTGAAGGAACGACCGAGGGTGAGCGAACTTTCTACTGCCACAATCCGTTTTGATCGACATGGAATCCGTAAGCTACGCCCGCCAGAATTTTGATCGAGAACTCGAGATCATGGAGCACGAGCTTCTTGAGATGGCGAGTTGGGTTGAAAAGATGGTGGCGGATGCATCGAATTCCTTAGTGAAACTCGACCCCGTGCTGGCCAAAGAGGCGATTCAGCAGGATGATGCGATAGACGAAAAAGAACTGGTGATCGAGTCTCTCTGCATGAAGATCATCGGGCTCCAGAACCCGATGGGTGCGGACCTTCGACACGTGGGAGCGACTCTTAAGATCATCACTGATCTCGAAAGGTGCGCCGACCTTGCAGTGGATTTGGCCAAGGCGACTTTGAAGATTGAGCGAGAAGAAGGGCGAACGGACATTATTGACTTGGGCAAGTTTGCGATTCTTTGTCGGAAAATGCTTCACGACGCCATGGAGGCGTTTGTGCGGCGAGATTTGGATCGAGTTGAGTTGGTTGGAACCCAGGAGAACGAGGCGGATAAGATTTATCGCGAACTTCGGGCGCAGGTGTTCCTGCTGATGCGCCGTGACCCGGACTCGGTGGTTGCCCACGGCTGGCTTTTCCAGGCGATTCACCATTTGGAAAGGATCGCCGACCACTCAGTGAACATTGCCGAGCGAGTTCACTACATGGTCACGGGTGAGCTCAAGCAACTCGCGGGCTTTGAAGAGCAGTAAGTGTTGGTGCCCAGGGAGGGACTCGAACCCTCACGGTATTACTACCAAAGGATTTTAAGTCCTCTGCGTCTACCATTTCGCCACCCGGGCAACGGAACCAAGATTATATCGGAAATTCGCCCTGAAACACCGTGGTGGCCTCGCCCTCGAGGGTGATTGGTGAAGACCAGGTGTCCGCCGAAACCCAAACCGTGCCTCCTGGATTCCGAACTTCGATTCTTCCGCCGCGTTTGCGTCGGCGCATCCAGTCTACTGCGGCGGCTGAAGAGCCGGTGCCGCAGCCCAAGGTCTCTCCGACGCCACGCTCCCAGATGCGAATCTTTAGTGCCTCGCCTTCGCGAGCGGCCCAGATCACGCTGGTTCGGTCAGGAAATCGGGGATCGACTTCGATACGGGAGGAGATGGCGCGGAACCCATCGTCGTCGGGCAACGACCCTACTGGCAGAACAACATGCGTAGACCCAGTCGACAGGGCGGAACCCGATAACACAACCGACCAATCGGAATCTCGGCCCGCGAAAATCGTCTCGTCGAACAGTTCCCCGGCGATGATGGTGGGAACGTCCTTCGGCTCGTAGGAGGCGGTACCGATCATGGTTTTGATGAGCGGACCCTCGACGGTTACCGCGACCGTGCGATCAAGGTGCCGGATGTTGAACGATGGTCCCACCATGCCTTGGTCGAAAGCGAATCGGGCAGCGCAGCGGAGCCCGTTTCCGCAGAAGTCTTCCGTCCCATCTGGATTGAACATTCGGAGGCGGAGATCATCGCCCTCAACTCCCACCGCCAACAAGCCATCTCCGCCGACTGAAAAGTGATCTCGGCACATCGAAATGGCTAATTCTGGCAGTACTCCCGAGAAATCGCTCATCAGGACGAGCGGGAAGTGGTTCCCGATGGATTGAACTTTCCAAAACCTCAATTCATCGGCTCCCACCAGCATTCGGCAGATTTCATTACGGCGTCAAACAATTTACCGTCTGGCGAGATCATCGGAAGCCACCATGCGGCGGGGCGGCGATTCGCATTCTCAAGCCCTGTGCTAGAAACGATGGCTTCACGGATCAGCTTGAGCCGCTTCAGCTCGGCTTCGATCTCAATTTCCCGTCTTCTTTCATGGGCCCGCATCACTGCCGGGTCCTGGGATGCTTCGCGTTGTTTTCGGCCCAGTTTAACCAGAGCGGCCTTGAGGGAATCTCTTTCGGATTGGAGCAAGAAGAGCTTTTGCCCATAGAGTGCCCGGGTTTCCATATCAGTTTCGGTAGCTAGTCGGTCAAAAATCCGTTCGCGGAAGTGCTGCCCTTTCTGCTTTTCAAGTGCCTGCCATTCGACGCGGATTTCTCTGAGACGACCGTAAATTCGCCTTCGTTTCTCCGACAACTCTTCGACCTCACGTGAGAGGACCGATAACTGACGCTGGAGCACGGCGTACTCCTGGGCCTGGGTACTCCAAGCTCCACCAACGAGTTGCTCGATGAATTGAAGAAGGTCAATCGGTTTTCTGATCGTACCGAGCCTGGCGAGCCTCTCTCGCTGCTCCACGCCCACCGCCCGCCACCGAGCTGCGAAAGAAGGGAAGCAGATATCGTCAGACCCGAACGCCCGATGCAGCGGCTCGGGCATTTTGAACCAGCCTTGCAGGCCATCTAGTGAATCCCAGAGCTGATATCGGATTCTGAGGATTGGGTTCACTTTGAAGTCCAGAGCACGATGAAGCTCGCGAGATGCCTTGACGTAGGACGAGGCGCCCTCGTGGAAGGAAAACACGAACTCGCGGCCCAGCATTCCGATGAGGGTGACGGCTTTTCCGACGAGAATGCACTCAGGTCCAAACTTATCCTCAATGAGACCAGCGAACTCTTCGAGTGATTCGATTGGCTTCTTGAAGGAGAGGAACTTGGGACTTGGGGTGTTGATGACCATCCCCCGATTTCCAATGCGAATCGTTCCTCGTCCGACGCCGGGGATCACGAGGTCGAACGGGATCGCACCCGTGCCGAACTTGGCAAGGCTGTAAAGGCCCGGATAATCTTTAATCGCCGTGTCGTATGCTGATCTGGCCGAAGAATCCTCGATGAATCTTCTCACCAGTTCGAATCGAGGAAGAGAGCACGTCGAAAGGTTGAATCGGAGCAACTCGCTGGTCTGCGTCGTTTTCATTGGGACGGGCCGATTGGCGACAAACGAGTAAACCTTGGGGAGCAAGTCGCGGTAGACCTGGGAAAGTGTCTGGCCGTCTCGTTCTGCTGAATCGCAGAAGTGGGCATTGAGTTCGTCGCCTTTTTGAACGGCCTTAGGGAATCCGTCTCCGCCAAACGAGGAAGTTGATTCATCAATCGCCCACTTGAGCGTTTTGCACAGTTCGCGGCTGAGCGAATCGGTCTTCACTTCAAGGGTGATCGGCGGTTGCTCGTCGAGCGAGACAATTCCGCGCCAGCCCCAAGCCTGGGTTGCTTCATCGAGGAAGCCCTTGCGAATCTGGTTCAGTCGGTCGAAGCGGAGACCGGCCTTGATCAGCGCATCCTTGGTAATGACCGTTTCGGAGCCGAACAGGCAAGAAAATTCGGCAGCGGCGGACCAAAGGGCCTTTGTGGATCCGTCGTTATGAGGCAGGGTCAGGAATTGATTTTTGGCGTGCTTAGTGCCGGGTGCCTTCGCGAAATAGTCCGTATCATGAACTCCGGCAACGAAAGTCGCGCCTGCCTGCGCGGCTTCAAGAGCGAGACCGGCCTTCATCGGCTCATCCCAAAAAACCGTCTGCCCCAGGGCCAAGAGCGGTGCCCCAGGCGCGACCGTGCCGAGCTGCTCAACAGCCTCGCGCAAGGTCATACAATCCGGTTCGCTCATCCGCCCCTATTCCTTATGCCGATTTTCGCGGCAGGGTTCCAGTTTACAGTCAAACGGTGAGGCAACAGGCTCCAGGATTCAGGATTGAGTTTTCACGCGAGGACTTTCCCTTCAATCCGGAAGCCTGATGGTCAACTGCCCCAGAAGTTCATCGTGTCCAACGTAGAAGTGCTGAGAGAACTCGCCGGGCTTCAGCCACACCAATGCCGAAGGCACACCGTGGAGAATCAGTGAAGCAACCTCGTGCGCCTCGGAGGTGGTGACCACTACACCCGAGGTCGCGGTGACCATCAGATGTAGAAGGTCTTCCTCACCTTCGAACTGGTATCGGTAGGGGCCAATGGTGCCGCCGAAATCGTTCGGCTCCAATCCCACGTTGATCAGGGCAAACTGATCGGATGGGCGCGCGCGGGATGGGTCGAAGTCTGGAAGTTTGATGCGCGTTTCGGACCGAATGCACTCTAGAACTCGCGCCATCACCTGATTGCGCTGTTCGATCTCGTCAGAAGTTGGAGCAAGGGGCATCTGCTAGGAGTATACAGTCGTGTATGAGCGAGTACGTCGTCCCGAGTGAAACCCGAATAGGGCATGTTCACCTCAAGGTCAGTGACCTGGAGCGGTCGCTTGAATTCTACTGCGGATTGCTCGGCTTTCAGCTCACTCAGCGGTATGGTGCCGACGCGGCTTTTGTATCGGCCGGCGGGTACCACCATCATATTGGGCTGAACCAGTGGCATAGCAAAGGAGCTGGGCCAGCACCGCAAAGGGCACCAGGTCTCTTTCACGCAGCGATCCTCTATGCGACTCGCGAGGAACTCTACGAAGCGGTCAAACGAGTTGAACACCTAGTCGAAGGCTCAGCCGACCACGGTGTCAGCGAAGCCTTCTACCTTTCTGACCCCGATGGTAACGGCTTAGAACTGTACTGGGACAAACCCGAAAACGTGTGGCCTCGGGACGAAAAACACGGCCTTGCGATGTACACAAGGCCGCTTTGAAGTGGAAATGGTGCGTTTAGTTAGCGCTGTCCGCCGCCGCCAGGTGTCGGGTTGCCTGTCGGGGCTGTCGAACCGCCACCTGAATTAACCATTTCTTTGAACTTCGTGCGTTCTTCGTCGGTGAGGTTTTTTCGCGTGTCGATCGCGACAATCTTTTGTTGCGGGCTGAGAGCCTGCTTTTGCAAGTTGTCGAACCACTCTTGCGAAGACATTTTGTCTAGCGTGGCAATTGCCTTGTCTGCGGCTGCAGGGTCAGGGCCTTCGGCACTGCCACAGCCAATCATCATTACCAGTATGGGAAGAAGGAGAATAGCTTTTTTCATGGATAGTTTTGTGCATCCCCAAAGAAGGCTCTGGGGATGCGATCATTGTCCTACTGGACGGAAGGCGAAGCCCAGTTGAAGCCCCAAGCCTTATAGTCAGTTCGAAGACCAGCACTATCCGTACAGTTTTCTCGTCCACAAGGGTGAAGAGCCCTGAACTTGTTATACTTGGCATGTCCGTCAACATAACCAACGTTTGATCCTTCGCTAAATGGACCCCTGTAGTTAGCGCCCCAGAAGCTTGAATAGGCAGATCCTACACTTGCTCCGTTGTCGCAATTGCCGTCAACACATCCGCCTGGCCATTGGGTACCGATGGAAGGGAAGTTTGACCACATTGCAACCTTGGCAATGTTGGTGAACTTTCCGGAGGTCATAGAGATGCCACCGTCAATGTTTACGGTAGCACTGGTATTCCACCAAGGGCCGGTACAGGATACTTGCCCCTCATTCAGAGACTCGTTCCAAAGATAATCTAGAGGTGGGTAGATGTCATCGTAAAAGTTTGCCTGTCCTCGAGTGGACACGCCGAGCGCACCAACACAAGGGCTAGCTGGGTTTTCCATGTAGAAGCCGTAGCCATTTCCACCTTGCTTCTTCTGGTACGAACCAATTTTGAACGTCGAAACCGACGATGTGAAAACCTGTCGGTTCTTGATGTAAGGCATGAATCTCGCCGCGTTAGCGTAGAAGTCAGGCCACTCAACGAATGGAAGCATGTCATCGGTATCAGCCGTGTAGAGAATGCCACCCATGGTGTTATTCTTGATGTTGCTGAGATCAGAGGTCTTCTTGGCTGCCAATTTCGCCTGAGCGAAGACTGGGAAGAGGATCGCGGCGAGGATTGCGATAATCGCAATCACGACGAGGAGTTCGATGAGCGTAAACGCTCGATTGTTTTTCATGGTTGTTGTGTTTGCTCCTAAATGGAATTCGCTCGGCGTTGAACCGAATCCCCTTTCGAAACAGCAAAGAGCTGAACCTTGGGGGCAAGCGAGGATTTCTTCGCAACCGTCGCCAGCACGCGGGCAGACTTGGGTCGCATTTTGATGATTACCGGTCGGTCGGAAACCGCAAAACGGTCCCCGGAGATGATGTCAGAAAGTCCCCCGCTTGCGAGCTTTCGCACGCTTGTTGGAGGGCGGAGAGAAATCGTTTGTTCCATTTCGGAACGGTTGAAGGCAACAACGACGGCGTCTTTGTCGCTGGTGCGGTAGTAGGCACCTACCTTGTCGCTTTCGGTGCCTTCAATTTCGGCGAATTCCACGTTCGGAGTCCAGAGTGCCGAGTTCGTTTTCTTGAGTGCGGCGAGCTTTTTGTAGTAGCCGAGCATGTCGTTGGCTGGAGTCGCCATTTCCCACGCCATTCCTCGACGGTTGTCGGGGTCGGCTCCACCTTCCATGCCGAGTTCTTCACCGTAATACACGCTGGGCGCACCGACCCAGGTGAACTGGATTGCGGCGCCGAGCTTTTGAAGATCCTTGTCTCCACCGGCCTCGGTGAGGAACCTTGCGGTGTCGTGGCTACTCAGCAGGTTCATCATGTTGTTGCTGACCTGCGGAACGTAGCTCTCGTGAACCTTCATGAGCTGGTTCGCAAATTGGGTTGAGTTGGTGGTGCCTTTGGCGATGAACTTGAGGCAAGCGTCGCGGAACTGGTAGTTCATTACCGAATCAAACTGGTCACCCTTTAGCCAAGGGTTTCCGTCGCCCCAAATTTCGCCAATGATCCAGACGTTTGGATTGGCTTTCTTGACCACGGGTCGCATTGTTCTCCAGAACTCTGGATTCACTTCGTTTGCAACATCAAGCCGCATTCCGTCGAGGGCCGAGTTCTTTAGCCAGAACTGCGCCATCTTGAGGAACCAGTCGCGGGCTTCGGGGTTGACGATGTTTACCTTCGGCATGGAAGGGAAGCCGTACCAGGCTTCGTAGGTTTTGCTGTCTCCGCTCACTACGGGGAAGCTCTTGGGGAAGTACCAATCCTTGTACTTGCTGTCTTGCCCCTTTTCGGCAAGATCCTTGAAGGCAAAGAACCGTGGCGAAGTGTGGTTGAAGACGAAATCCATCACGGTTCGGATTCCGCTCGCCTTCATCTCTTTGGTAAGAGCAATGAACTCGGCTTGCGTTCCGAATTCTTTGTCTGGCTGATAAAAATCGTCCGCCTCGTAACGGTGGTTGCTCGGGCTGGCGAAGATTGGGTTGAAGTAGACCGTGCCAACTCCGAGGTCTTTCAGGTGCTTGAGGTGCTTGCTGACGCCTGCGACATCTCCGCCGAATCGGTTGCCGTAGGTCGGTTTTGCGTCCCACGGCATGACGTCCGCAGGGTCGTTGGCTCGGTTGCCGTTAGCAAATCGATCTGGGAAGATTTGATAGACGACGGTTTGTGGAACCCACGCTGGGGTGATGAAAATGGGGGTCTTGGCTGGGTCAACTGAATAGGAGTAGGAGGCCTTCGCTGCGCCATCGGTGACTTCAAAACGGTAGAACAACTTCGACTTTCCGTCCCAAGGAAGGTCGGCTTTCCAGTTGGAATAGAAGTCGTCAACGGGCGATTCTTTTGCACTCACGGACACTTGTCCAGAAACTACTTTGACCGATTGAACATCGCCTGGACGGGTTCTGAATTTCAGCTGAACCTTGCCGTTGTAGAAGTTGAAGTAGGGAGCCAGCGGCTCGTGGAAGATCGCGCTTTTCGCGGTTTGCCCATCGGTTCGGCTAGCCTTGAGCTTGTAATCCGGAGGGGTGATGAAGAGGATCGAGTTGATATTCCCGCCTCCGTCGTCCTCATTCTTGTTGGCTTTGGGGTCGGTGATCCATTGATCGCCGTTCTTGATGAACTTGTATTGGTGCTTGCCGAGACCGAGCTTGATGTTTGTTGTCCAGGTGCGACCGTCGGAGTCAAGAGTGAGCGGGTTTGCGTCCTTGTTCCAGTTGTTGAAGGTTCCTGCAACGCTGACCGAGTTGAGCTTCTCGTCGGCGACGAAAACGAACTTATGCAGCGTGTCTTGCACCAGGAGCATGCCGACAAGCATCATCGGATCACCCCTTTTCGCATTGTGCTGTGCCGAAGGCTTAGCTTCGCCGGAATGATGAGACGGCGGTTTGCTGGAACATCCTCGCCATCAATAATGCGAATCAAGCGCTCTACAGTCTGTTTGACAAGGGCGGGAATGTTGAGGTTGACGCTTGTGAGTCCTCCACCGACCGCTTCGCAAAGGCTGGTGTCATTAAATGAAGCCAGGCCGAGATCATCAGGAATTGAAAGACCCTTCTCGCGAGCGGCGATCGAGACCCCGAGTGCCATGAAGTCGTCCAGAACGACAACTGCATCAGGTCGGTCATCTTGGCTCAGGAATTCAAAAGCAGCTTTTCGGGCATTCTCGCTTCCAAAGTCAGCATGGTAGACCAGGTGATCATCCTGACTCCCTCGAAGCGCGCGTTGGTACCCGGCGATGCGATCGTCCGACACGGTGATTCCTGATCTAGCACCTAGGAACGCAATTCGCTTGTACCCCTGCTCAACTAGGTGCCTGGTGAGGGTTTCTGAAGCAAGGACATTGTCGTTGTCAACACTGTGGACTTCGCCCGCGTGGAGCGGGTTGCCGATGAGAACGAAGGGAAAGTGGTCACGTTGGAGCCGGATGATTCGATCGTCAGAGGCTTCTGACTCCACGAGAATTAGCCCGTCCACGCGCCGGGTGCGGAGCATTTCATCGTAGATCGCTTCGTGCGAGAAGTCGCTCATTGCGGAGTCGACGCAAAGGTGGAAGTCTGATCCGGAGAGTTCATCAACGATTGATGAGATCAAGTTGGCAAAGAACGGATCGTTTGAGATGCCGCCTTGGGGCCGCTTGATCACGAGTCCGATCATTCCGGCTCGTTTACTGCGAAGGGCTTGAGCGCGCACGTCAGGCTTGTAATTCTTCTCCGCCATGATGCGAAGGACTCGGTCGCGAATTTCGGGTTCGACCCGGACATCACCCGACAGCACACGCGAGACCGTAGCCTGTGAGACCTTTGCCAACCTTGCTATATCGCGCTGTGTCACCCTCATTGGTGCGTCCTTACAACTCTCGGTTCATCCCGTGAATTCGTATTCACAAGAATCATAACACAAGAATACGAATTCTCAACAACAATTTTTGTTCCGTATGCACAAAAAAAAACCTGAGAAGGCACTCTTCTCAGGTTTTTTGAATCTGGTGATATGTTTTAGAGATCGATTCGCTTGCTGCTTCCGCCGCCGCCATCGTTTCCGTCAAGGATTCTTTTGACAAATGTGACAAGCTCGATTGGGTTGAACGGCTTGGTGAGATACATGTCTGCACCGTAGTGGTAACCCTCAAAAACGTCCTTATCTTGCGCCTTTGCGGTGAGCATGATGACCGGAAGTGACTCAGTCTCTGGCTCACGGCGAAGCGACTTGAGAACCTCAAAGCCGTCCATGTAAGGCATCATGACGTCGAGAACAGCCATGTCTGGTTTCTCCGCCTTAACCTTTTCAAGCCCTTCTTTTCCGTCAAACGCGGTTACAACCGTGTAACCCTGTTTCTCAAGGTTGACTTGAATCAGGCGAACTATATGTCGCTCATCGTCACAAACAAGAATTTTTTTCGGCATCCAGATTCTCCCAGGTCGTGCCTGTTCTGCGGGTGAATCATACCACGGATTTGCCGGGTGCATCTAGCCGTTTTGGCGTTTAAGGGTCAATCGGCTCGAAAAGGTATCCTGTTCGGGTGAAACTTTGCCGTTTTGAACTGAAATCCGAGCCAGGAACAATTCGCTCAGGAATGGTTTACGACGGAAAAATCTATGAAACCGACGGGACCGAGGCCATTGGAGTTCATGAGGCTGCCGATGTGCGTCCGCTTGCCCCGGTGCCGACTCCGCCTTCGATTCGGGTGTTCCGGACGGATGTTGCGGAGACCGGTTTTGTGTACGCCAACCCTGCCGCCGTGATCGGGCCAAGCATGGTGATCGAACTTCCTGATACCTCCGCCGAATATGTGGTTCGCTCCTATATTGGAGCCGTGATTGGTGGGACTGGCTACCAACTCGACGAAGACGAAGCTGAGGCAGTTCTTCTTGGTTTCACTCTTGTCAACATTCTTTCTTCAAACAGCATTCAGCAAGACGACGGGCCCTTGATCGGCCGAGCGCAGGATTTCGGAATCATGGTTGGCCCCGTGATCACGACTCCGGACGACCTCGATGATGTGATGACCCCTACGGACAACGGAATCATGTACAAGCTTTCGGCGTCAATTAGGGTGAATGGCGATGAGAAGGGCTTCCTGAACTTCGAGGAGTTTTCGCTTTCTCTCGTCGAAGCTGTAAAGCTCGCCAGTGAAACCTGCACCGTCAAGAGTGGCGACCTTCTCTGTATCGGACCTCTATTCGAGGATTCGACCTGCGCCGTTTCAAAAGGCGACGAATTTCAATTTTCAATGGAGCGTCTTGGGATGCTCTCCACCAAACTTGGCTAACAAATGAGCGAAATCAATAAAACCACGCTGGACAACGGCGTACGAATCCTTGTCGAAAATGTCCCCTATGTCCGCTCAGCGGCCATAGGGCTCTGGTGCAAAACCGGCTCACGCCATGAGTTTGAGCACGAAGCTGGGATTACCCACCTCATCGAGCATATGCTCTTCAAAGGAACCGAACGACGGACGGCCAAGGAGATCGCGGAGTCAATCGAGGGTCGCGGAGGGATGCTCAATGCATTTACGGACAAAGAGTCTACTTGCTATTACTGCCGAGTTCTCTCGGACGATGTCGCGAATGGCGTCGACGTACTGTCGGACATGATGCTGCACTCAAATTTTGATCCCGAGGAATTGGAGAGGGAAGAAGAAGTTGTCTGCGAGGAAATCAAAAGATCTCTTGATGAGCCGAGTGACCATGTTCACGAACTTCATCTTGGCTACCGCTGGGGTGACCACCCGCTTGGAAAGCCGATCATCGGCACCGAAGAGTCAGTTCGCTCCTTCCGGGCAACCAACATCCGGGACTACATGGATCGGCGCTACCGTGCAGAAAACGTTGTCCTGAGCATCGCAGGAAACGTCGATGTTGAGCAGGTCAAAGAAGTTGCTGAAAAGTATCTGGGCAAAATTCAAAGTGGTGGTGAGTCGACGCAGGTCTCACGACCATCAGGTATTGCCGCCGTGAACGAAGTTAGTAAGGACACAGAGCAGGTGCACTTCTGCATCGGAACGGATGGAATTTCAGTGTACGACGAGGAAGAAATCGCGGTGATGAGCATTCTTGATTCAGCCCTTGGCGGCTCGATGTCCAGCCGTCTCTTTCAAGAGATTCGGGAGAAACGGGGTCTCGTTTACTCTGTCGGCTCGTACGTCCTTAGTTACGGAGCGGGCGGAGCGTACACCGTTTACGGCGGAACCAGCCAGAAGAATTGGGAACTGGTGAAGGACCTTGTTCGAAAAGAATTCGATGACGTGATGGCAAATGGCCTCTCGGCAGACGAACTTGACCGAACGAAAAAATCGCTCGCTGGAAATCTCGTGTTGGCTCTTGAGGGGATGAACTCCCGTATGATGCGGCAAAGCCGAAACGAGTTGAGCTATCAGCGACAAGTGACCGTCGATGAGGCTCTCGAGCGACTGAACAAGGTGACGAACGACCAAATCGTCGCCCTTGCCAGCCGAACGTTGGGCGCTGACAAAGTGAGCATCACCGCTATCGGCCCCTTCTGACAAATGGAACTAGAAGCCACTCGCGAACTGATAAGAGCCGCCGCCAATACTTGGTCGGAAGACGATCTGTTGAACGAGATGGTGCATATCGTCCAACGAGAGACGAGAGCTGATTCGTGCGATATTCTATTCCGAGACTCTCAAGATGGGCTGATTCTACGCGCGAGTACGGTTGTGCCGGAAATGGTCGGGAGGCTCAAACTCGGAAAGGGAATTGGAATCACCGGACAAGTCATTCTGCAGGGAGAGGGCGAGTATGTATCGAACCATGCGTTTAAGCATCCAAACTACGCGAAGTATCCTGGCCTGAGTGAGCACGAATCGGGCGCCGTGGCGGCAATTCCTCTGCGACACGTGACTGGACACCTTTTCGGAGTGTTGTTATTGAGGCGCCAGAAGCCCTGGCGCTTTTCGGCACCGGTTAAGAAGAAGCTCGAAGAGAGCGCGACGACTTTGGCGATGGTCTACAAGTCGTTCCGCGCCGGGTTTCAAGTCGGGGCTCAATCCAACCGACTGGGAGCTTTGAACGAGGTCACTCAGCGGATGACGAACTCGCCCTATTTGGACGAGATTCTTCAGCTGCTGGTTAACCTCACTGCTCAACAGTTCAACTACAAGGTGTGCACAGTTCGGCTCGTTGATGAGGCAGGAAAAGAGCTCGTCCTCAAAGCCACGCAGGCTACGGTCAAGGCATACCAGCGCAAGCGGGCTATCCAAATCGGAGAGTCCATCGCAGGACGCGCTCTAGAAGAAGACCGACCGATCATTGTGCGCGACGTCCAGACCGACAGCGAGTACATCGGCCACGATCTGGCAGTTGAGCAGGGCCTAAGAAGCATGATCTGCGTCCCGCTCAGCATTGCCGAGAAGCCTGTTGGAGTTTTGAGCTGCTACACCGAGGAAGTCCGAGACTTCTCGCCCGATGAGATCAAGGCCCTCGAAACTCTGGCTCAACAGGCCGCGCTCGCCATTGAAAATGCCAAACTTCAAGTGCGCGGAACCCTGATGCAGGAAATGCACCACCGGGTCAAAAACAACCTACAACAAGTTGCATCGCTCCTACGCCTTCAACTCAGAACGGCGAACTACAAGACACTAGAACAAGCGCTTAACGACGTCCTTACCCGTATCCTAACGATCTCTTCAGTTCATGATCTACTGAGTCGAGAAGACCTCGACCACGTTGGCATCAAGAGTATCGCCGAGGCTCTTGTCCACCACCACCAAAGTTCTCTGCTCATGCCGAACAAAAAGATTTCCTTTCTTGTTCGTGGCGTTGACTTAAAGTTGAACATGAACCAGGCAACTTCCGTGGCTCTTCTTTTGAACGAGCTAATCAGTAATGCTATCGAACACGGGTTTGAGATTTGCAGCGAGGGAGAGATTCACGTGACGGTCGAAGAGAAGGACGGGAACGTTAATCTCTGGGTCAGCAATAGCGGCGACAAACTGCCCCCGGAATTCAATCCAAAGGACTCGAAGAGCCTCGGGCTTCAGATCGTCGAAAACCTATCTCGATCCATGAACGGAACTTTTTCGCTCCGTGATGTGTTAGGTTGGACGGTCAGCGAAGTCAGTTTCCCAAGACAGACCGGCGAATAGCCCTGTAAGAATTACCTGGCTCTGCCATAATTGAGAGGAGAAGTATGGAGTTTTTCAACCCAGAGTCCGGCGCGCCTGAGAGTGCATTGGAGGTCATGATGGTCCCACTGCTGTTCCTTGTATTCGCAATCCTTGCGTATTCCGCCTCAAATCGGTACCTGGAGAACGAGGGGAAGCGACCTAAGTGGATGCCAGTTGTCTATGTCGCCTTCGGATTGGCACTGCTTTTCGGATTTCAGAAGTACATGTTTACGCGAGAGCTTCTGTACGCGAACACCTTGACAACGGGCAAGGTGCGGTATGCGCACTACCTAGGTTTCCTTCTCCCGCTCCTGACTGGAATCGGAGTTGGCATCAGGGAGTTCTTCCGAAAGCGGGCAAACGCGGAGCGTCTTTACTAGGTTTCCTAGTAAACTTGCGGACACAATGACAACTGCGAACGAAGAAGTTCCGGTTCAAATCGGTCTCACTACTAACGAAGCCCCGTTTATTGAAGAGCGCAAGGCGGCTGGCGAGCTCTACATCCAGCAACCGTACAATCTCTATTCGGAAGCGAACCACGAGGCTTGGGCTGCGCTCTACTCGCGAATGGCTCCGCGCTGGGAAAAGTATGCTAACCAACACTTCATGCGGGGCATCGCAAATCTGTGCCTCGATCCTCGGCGAGTCCCGAAGCTTGATGATGTTAACCAGTTTCTAAATCCCCTGACTGGGTTTAAGGCAAAGGCCGTTGCTGGCTACGTTCCAGCATTTATGTTCTTCGATTGCCTTCGCAATCGCGAGTTTCCCACCACGATCACCATCCGGCGCGGTGACAAGCTCGACTATCTTCCGGAACCCGATATCTTCCACGACATCGCTGGTCATGTGCCAATGCACACAGACCGAGCTTTTGCCGACACGTTGGTTAGGTTCGGTGATCTGGCTCATCTCGCAGCGGAGATCGCTCAAGGAATCAAGGATCCCGAGAAGCAGGTCAGAAAGGTCGAGAGCATTATCAAAGCGATGGCCAGGTTCTTCTGGTTCACCATCGAATTCGGATTGATGAAAGAATCCGACGGGATGAAGGTGTACGGCAGCGGTTTGCTCAGCTCATATGGTGAGATCGAGCACTGTGTCGAATCGCCAGAAGTACAACGATATCCGATCCAGCTCGAATGGGTCATCAACCAGTACTTTGAAATCGACCACTACCAACCCTTGCTGTTCTGGGTTGACAGTTTTGATCATCTCTTCTCGCTCGTTGGCGAGCTTGAGCTGTGGATGAAAGACGGCAAACTCGACAACGTCTCGCCAGGTGAGCCGCTTGTCAACGAGGCGGATTTGCGGAGCTTTATTGCCGCCGAATTCAGCTCTCAATCGGTAGACTAGGAGAAAGAAATGCGTGTAGAAATCTTGATGCCCGAGCTTGGTGAATCTGTCCATGAAGGAACAGTCAGCCGCTGGTTAAAACAGGTAGGCGACACCGTCAAGGAAGACGAGCCGGTAGTTGAGATCATGACCGATAAGGTCAACACCGAACTCGGTGCTCCTTCGGCGGGCGTGCTGGCCGAAATCGTTATCGGCGAAGGTGCCCCAGTCAAAGTTTTTGAAGCGATGGGCTTTATCGAGACGGATGCAGCTGCCGCTGCAAGTGCACCTGCTCCTGTAGCCAAGAAGGAAGAAGCTCCGAAAGCCGAATCGCCTGCTCCAACGCCGGCAGAACTTGCAACTTCCAACCTTCAACCTTCAACTGAGAAGCGCTGGTACACCCCGCTCGTCCGCGCTATGGCGAAGGACAACAATGTCTCCGACGCCCAACTCGCCACGATCACTGGCTCTGGCGAAGGCGGACGGGTTACCAAGAAGGATCTCGAGGCATTCCTTGCAGGTAGCGGCTCCAAAGCTGCTCCGGTCGCAAAGGCTCCAGAATTCAAGGCTCCGCCCACAACCGTAGCTGGGCCAGACCAAGAAGTCACCCCTCTGGCTGGAATGCGAAAGATGATCGCCGACCACATGGTCAAGTCATCACAGGTCCCAACCGTCACCACGATCACCGAAGTCGACGTTACTCACATGGTTAACTTCCGGGATAAGAACAAGGAGACGTTCCTTGAGACCTACGGTGTCAAGCTCACCTACACTCCGTTCTTTATCAAAGCTCTCACCGAGGCTGTTGTCGAGTTCCCGCTAATGAACGCCGCCCTGATGCCTGATAACAACATTGTGAAAACCAAGGGCGTTCACATGGGCGTCGCGGTTGCGCTTGGAGCCAAAGGCGAAGGCGGCCTCATCGTCCCCGTCATCCGAGACTGTCACTCTAAGTCGCTGATCGACATCGCTCGGGACCTGGATGTCATCGCGAAGAAGGCTCGGTCTAACTCGCTTTCCGTTGCTGATGTGCAAGGCGGAACCTTCACGTTGACGAATCCGGGTACCTACGGTGCTCTGTTCGGAACCCCGATGATCAACGCGCCCCAGGCGGGAATCTTGGGCGTTTACGCGATCAAGAAGACCCCGGTCATTGTCGACGACATGATTGCCATCCGCTCTATCATGCACCTGGTTCTGACATACGATCACCGGCTGATTGACGGCATGCTGGCCGGAGCTTTCTTGGCTTCCGTTCGCGATAAGCTTGCGAAGTTCGATTTCTTTAAGTAACCAGCCAACAACTCCCCACTCGATGGGGAAGGGTCCGCTCAAAGGTTGCCTCAACGGCAAGCTTTGAGTGGAGGATGTGACTCAGGTCGAACCGGTGGGTCCGTTCTTGTTTCCTACAAGCCGCCGTTTTCGAGGATTGTTGTACCGTTTGAGCGAAGCCTGAACGGCGAGAACTGCGACGCGTTTTGGTGGGGACACCGGGTTCAAATGGGGTCTCATTTCTCGATTCTGGTGGGGACAAGTGGGGACAGCAATTTGGCCTCGGTCATTGGCTTACAGCAATTAGCGGAAGAGAACTGCGACGCCTTTTGATGGGTAGTAAGGTTCAACGCGGTACGTGTTTGTGGAGAAAGGTCGGTAGGGGTGGGTAGGAGTGCTGGGAGTTGGGAGTTGGGAGTTGGGAGTGAGGCTTCTTCATCGCATTGCTTGAACAACAGTGGGGCAGTTGAGATACCCGGACTTGATCGGGATACTCCGTGCGCGGTCTGCAGAATTTGATCTTCTACATATAGGCGAAGAAGTCGAGGGTTTGTCAACCTGCGATTTGCTTTGGGGCGATCATTTTGATCGCGCCGGTTCCCACCCACCACGGCCCCGTTTGGCTGGTGCTTCGAATTTGGTGGCTTGTCTGGGAGTACGGGCTCGCTACGCTCGGTGGACCTTTGGGAGGGCGGGTTTTGCTCTATTTTGTTGGTGGGCAGGTTGGGGGGCTCCCAGGTGATTTCGGCTTGGTTTATCCCGAAGTCTCGTGACCGTGAGCTGGTAAAAATGTTCTTAGGCAGGCAAAATTTGAAAGACGGGTAGATGAAGACTACTTCTGAGGATGGTGCTAAGACAGTCTCCTTCCTCCTGTATCCCCTGTCCTGATTGTCCCCCTCAGAGTCCGAGGAATTACTGGCGAACGCCCTCGGACAAGCAAGGGAAGCCGCACGAAGTTTGGCGAGAAGTGAGATTCCGAAAACGCTAAGGGCGGTTGATTCCAGAACGATCGCGAGCCTTGAAAATGCGGGACAATGGGTCATTCTCCGAGTCGGAAATCGAGGGTCACCGGAAGCACTACGAGATAAAATTGCGAATGTCTGGCTACGACGAAGCAACGATCTCGAAGGTGACTCGTTCGACGAAGCTGAACGGATACATCCTTGCTTGGCATGATGCTAAAGCCGCCTAAAAGCGGGTTATGGCATCATAAGTTAGAGCCGCGTGATGAATCAAGTTGCGTTCTTTGACACTAAACCGTACGATCGCGAATACTTCACGCGGGCCATCAGCGGCTCGACCCTAGTGGCGGAGTTTCACGAGTTTCGTCTGAACACCGAGACCGCGTCTAGTGTCGAAGACAGTTCGGCGGTGTGCGTATTCGTGAACGATAAACTCGACCGTCCCTGTCTCGAACAGCTCGCTCGATCAGGAGTTCGGATGGTGGCCCTTCGCTGTGCGGGCTTCAACAACGTCGACATAGCCGTGGCCAAACAACTCGACATCGCGGTCACTCGGGTTCCCGCGTATTCACCCCACGCGGTCGCCGAACACGCGGTGGCCCTTCTCCTAACCCTGAACCGCAAGATTCACCGCGCACACAACCGAGTTCGCGAGCACAACTTCGCTCTTGAAGGGCTCGTCGGATTCGATCTTTTTGGAAAGACAGTGGGAATTGTAGGTACTGGCAAGATCGGGCGGGCTGCCGCGCAGATATTTCGGGGATTTGGAACCGAGGTCGTGGCCTATGACCCCTTTCCGATGGAGGGCTGGGCGCAGGACATCGGCGTTCAATACGTCCAGTTCAGTGAGCTCCTGTCCCGGTGTGATATCGTCTCGCTCCACCTGCCTCTCACGCCGGATTCGGTTCATCTCATCAACCAACACTCGATTTCGCAGATGAAACGAGGAGCCTATCTGGTCAATACAAGTCGGGGCAAACTCGTGGACACGTCCGCGCTTTTTGCGGCGCTCCAGGGCGGTCAACTTGGTGGCGTCGCCCTTGATGTTTATGAAGAGGAAGAAGGAATCTTCTTTGAAGACCACTCAAATGCGATGCTCGGTGATGAAGTTCTCTCTCGTTTGCTAACATTTCCGAACGTCCTGCTGACAGCTCATCAAGCATTCTTAACTCACGAGGCGCTCACCGCAATCGCAACAACAACCGCCGAGAACGTTAAGAGGTTCTACCTCGGACATCCGTTCACCGAAGGCTCGGTCCTAGCTTGATGAACATAAAATGACCACCTTTTTCTCGCACAACGTCCACTCTGAGTATTACTTTGGAAGTAAGCAGCAACCAAAGACGAGCACCTAGGAGTGTAGCTTACGCCACCGAACTCTGGCCTAGACGCGTACAGAATAGGTTAGAATCTACTCGTGGTGAGGGCAAAACTGAGATTGCTCGGCGGAGACTTGTTGGTCGGGCCGCAAGGCGTCTCTCTTTCGCCTAAGTACCACGAGAGTTTCCGGCTTATTCGGTACGTGGCGGCGCAGGGTAGATCAGGGGTTACGAGTTCATTTCTCGCGGAAGCCCTCTACTCCGACACCTGGGACGATCCCCAGACGGGTCTGCGCACCCAACTCGGGAGGGCCAATCGGCGAGCTCAAGAAGTTGGTCTCGAAAAGCTACTTGAGCGATCTGGTGAGAGTATTCAGTTCGTTTCGGGAGTTGTAACCTGCGACTTATGGGACCTTCACGATTCATGCAAAGGCTTTTCTAACTCTCTCGAATCTATTGAGTGCGAACAGAGCGCATTTGCACTGCTCGAAGAGATTGAGCCGGAAAGGCTATCCGAAGTTCTTCGAACTGAGCCCGACTCAGATTCGACTCGAGTCATCGCCGAAACCCTGCTTTTCTGCATGGAGAGAATAGTGATTCTTCCCACATTGGGGGGACATCGAGTCAGAATTGTTCAAATTCTTGGTGTGATTAGCTCGTATTTGCCGTTCACTTCCCTGAACATCGAGTCTATTTTGAAACTCTACGCAGCGTGTCACTGCCGTCAAGAAGTTTTGCAGACCTACTTAGACTATGAGACGCAAATCGATAACGAACTGGGAGAACTCCCCGCCGCGAGAATCAAAGAACTTTGCGAATCTCTTTTGCGCAACTTGGACTATGGCGCAGAAAGTCAACTCGTAATGCTTCCTCGATGCCCAGACGTCAGCTTTGGACTCGAGCACTTGCTGGACGAGACCGTGAGGACGATTCAGGGCGGGGGAAAGATTTACGTCGGGGGAGTTACCGGGGTAGGAAAATCTCACCTGTTGCGAAAGATTGTCCACCAAGAGTCGCTCGCCCTGTTTCGATTCGGCTGGATCGATCTGGAGGAGGTTTCGCCCGATGATCTTACTCACATCCTTCCAGATAGTCCGGCGGATATCATCATCATTGACGGCTACAATTCAAGGCACGCAGCCAACTTGGCTTACCTCCAACGGGTGTGCCGTTTCCACGCCATCGTTGTGGCTGGAGTCTCGTCAGTCGGGTTCTCTTACGATGCCTCTCTGACAGTTCAACCCTTAGAAGCTGGCACGGCTCATAACCCTGGGCCAGCAACATTACTCCTCGAGCACGGGTTAACTGAACCAGTCAACGTCTTGACCAGACAGTTTTCGGTGCGACTCGCAAAGTCAGCATATGGACTTCCTATCAGCCTAAAGCTATCGGCTTCCCTAGCAAATACCCTGGGTCTCCGATCTGTTGTTTCGCAATTGGAGGAAAACACGGAAGAAGGGCCGTCAGCGGGTAAGTTTCTCCACACTGCTCTTTCTGAAACCCTCCACCAGTTTGGCCCCGATACCCGAGCCGCAGTCATTGCAATGGCAGGCTTCGGCGAACGACTACCGGTTTCATTAGTGACCAAACTCTTCAACCTCGACATCTTTGCCTTGAAGTCGATCGTAGACTCGGGACTCCTTTTGTCATATCCTCGCAGTGGCGAGGTTCGATTAGCAGAAGCGATTGCCGAACAGATGCGTGGTGGCAGGTTTGAATCGGAAATCAGAGAAAGTCAAATCAGATTTGAAACCGCAGTCGTGAACTTGTGCGTATCCAGCGGGATCCACGCTGCTAGTGATGAATTGTTAGTCTCGCATCTTCGGGTCTTTTTCCGAGTCGCGCAAAGCCTTGTGTCTCGAAAACAGTACGAGTTAGCCCTACAGCTTGTTTCCGTTTTGCGTCCCCACATCGCGGCTTTTACTGACGTCAACTTGGTACCGGAGGAGCTCGAAGGTGCACTCTGGAACTTGGAAATCGACGGCTCAAACTTTATTCGCTACTCGCTGTCAGTTGGCGCGTTGTACATCTTAAGGCACGATCCGGTCGGGTTAGAACACTTCTTCAACTTGGCGGTTAGTGATAGCAGATTTGCCGAGTCACCGCTAGAGTTACAGATTGACTTCTACTCCCAGATGGGACTTGGTCATCGACTCGGAATGCGTTTAAACGATTCAGAAGACATTTTCGATAAAGCGTTGAGAATGTTGGATGAGACCTGTTCGCCTGCCTTAGAGCTGAAGTTACTCCACAATAAATCGATCACTCTGGCAGTGGCAGGAAAGTATGCCGAAGCTCTGAAGACAAAGCGCGCAGCACTCCAGCTCGCTGAGTACGCTCCGAACGACCACTACCGGCTCGAGCTGTTGCATATGGAGGCAGTATCCATGTACGAGGCCGGGCTTCCCCTCGAAGATATCAAATCTTCTTTCCAGGTAGCGATCGGTTTCGCCAGGATGTACCGACTTTCTTTGCAAGAAGGATGGATGCTTCAGAATGCGGCGCATATACTCGGAAATTCGTTGACCCCGGTCGAGCGTGCTGTGATGGCCCTGGTCGGAATAGGGCTACACATTAGCGAGGGATTAAGTGTCGAAGTCCGGCGACACGTTAAGTCCAGCTGCGTGCTTTTGCGTGAGCTGTTAGCCGCATTGAATCATAAGTCGATAGCGGTTGAAGCAGCTCTCTTTGCACAGAGACTAGGTCCTTTGCCTTCTGTCACGAGCCAAAAAGAAACCGTATGCGAGCCGGATACAAACGCAGTTTTCTTTCCGTATGAAATTCCCGCTTCTTTAGTCAGTCCGGCCGAAGTGTCTGAATTCGTGAGTTCCTGCATTCGTAGCCTATCGAGTCATCCTGACGCGGAAATGGCGGTAAACGTTTGGGGATTGGATATCGGCAGATGGCAAGAATTTCGAAGAACAGTTACCGTTACAACTGAATTGAAAGCTGCTAGCAGGAACTAGTTGGTGTGCTTGTGTCTGCTATTGTTAAGGCCATCCGGCGAAAGGACAAGAGGCTATTTTAGATCCGTTCCGTTGTATCCACCCGGAGTCAGGTTTGGATCAGCGGAACCAAAGTTGGGGTTGACTGTCATTTGCGACGCGGCAAAGCTCTTCGAGTGGCCATCAACAAAGGTTAGATTTCGACGTCCCTCTAGTGAACCGGGGCCGATGGAGAAGCCGACGTTTTTGCCCCAGGGGCCAACGGGGCCAGTTTGCCCAAAGTTGTGAGCATTCACCCACTCAAAAACCATCACCTTTGAAGCTGGCTGTGAAACCTGTGTAAAGGAGACCGACTCACATGTCCCAACTGGACAAGCTGCGTCGCCTGCCAGCAGGCCCAGAGATGTTACTGACGCCAAGAATGAAGGAGGTCGGTAGAGAGATGAGACGTACGAGTAAGAGGTGTCGTTGAATGCCGAGCGCGAAGCATCTGAAGGACAGTAGAGCAGAGCCGAGGAAGAGTCGGAATCGTACTGGCTTCCAGCTCGACTCTTGAGTGCGATACCCAGATACGGCATCAAGGGAAACCGGAATCGGCGGCCGGTCCAAAGACCCGTCACATTCGTGTTTGGAAGCATATCGTCTGAATCTGAAGCGTATAGGGTGAACGCCAAACCAACGCTTTTCAGGTTAGAAAGACATGCTGTCTGCTTCGCAGCTTCCTTCGCTCGGGCGAAGACGGGGAAGAGAATCGCGGCCAGAATGGCAATAATAGCGATCACCACCAAGAGTTCGATAAGGGTGAAACCGCGGCGAATCTGCATTGTTAAGACCATAAAGATACCTTGCCAAGCGAATGAGGGTCGAAATCTGGTTGAAAACAGGTTATAATCGGCGTGATCCCCATCGATGGGGAGCATCGGAGTAACAAATTGGCAGGAGTCGCATTCAAAAGCGTAAGCAAGATATTTGGCAAGGACGTCAAAGCAGTCAACGACCTTAACCTCGAAGTCAGAGACCAAGAGTTTATGGTTCTCGTCGGCCCCTCGGGCTGCGGAAAGACGACTGCGCTACGCATGATTGCTGGTCTCGAAGAAGCGTCGCTGGGCGACATTATGATTGGCGAAGTTCGCGTGAACGATGTTCCGCCAAAGGACCGCGATATTGCGATGGTTTTCCAAAACTACGCGCTGTACCCGCACATGAACGTGTATGACAACATCGCGTTCGGTCTGCGACTTCGGGAGCTAAAGGGCTTCTTCTGGCAGCTTGCCAACGCCGCCGAAGCGAAGAGAATTAAGGAAGACATCGACAACCGCGTGAAAGAAGCGGCGCGAATGCTCGATATCGAAAAGTATCTCACACGCCGTCCAAAGGAGCTTTCCGGTGGCCAACGCCAGCGCGTTGCGCTAGCGCGAGCCATTGTGCGAAAGCCAAAAGTCTTCTTGATGGACGAGCCCCTGTCCAACCTAGATGCTAAGCTCCGAGTTCAGACTCGCTACGAGCTGATCTCGCTCCACCGGAAGCTTGGGATTACGACGGTTTACGTTACGCACGACCAGGTCGAGGCCATGACGATGGGTCAGCGGATGGCGATCATGAAGGACGGAGTCCTCCAGCAGTGTGACAAGCCAGAAGAGGTCTATTCGCATCCGGCAAACAAATTTGTAGCAGGCTTCATCGGCTCGCCTCCAATGAACTTCCTCGACGCTGTGATCAAAGAAGGGAGGGTCGACGCAGGCGCTTTCTCCTTGCCCCTCCCTAGCGGGCACCCGGCGATTGCGATGAACGGAAAGCGAGTGACCCTTGGGATCCGCCCGGAAGAGCTTTTCGACAAGGCACTACCAACCAACGTCCCGGCAACGCCGGACAATACGTTGAAAGCCGTGGTTGACGTTATGGAGCCCCTGGGGCACGAGTACGTTGCTTATCTGCAGGTTAACGGGGCAAAGCTCGTTGCCTCGATCGATAAGGAGACCAAGCTGCGCCCGGGATCTGAAGCGGACATTCTGGTGAACATGGATCGCATCCACATCTTTGATGCTGATACTGATCAGGCCATTAGATAAATCACTGCAAAATGATATATGGTTCAGGGTTTTAACAGTTCCATAACCTTTGCTTCGTGATATGTAAGGTTTCATATCAGCGTCATGTCGCGACGCGCATTTACCCTGATCGAACTCTTGGTGGTCATCGCCATCATCGCCATTCTCGCTGCCATCCTCTTCCCAGTTTTCGCACAGGCGAAACTTGCGGCCAAGAAGTCAGCTGACCTAAGCAACACTAAGCAGATTGGAGTTGCCCTTCAAATTTATCTCGCTGACAACGATGACACATTCATGCCGTCGAATCACCGCGAGAACAACAGCGCAAACTTCGAAACCCACTGGTCATGGATGTTGCTACCTTATCTAAAGAACGAGCAACTATTCGTCTCTCCAGCCTGTAAGATTAACGGCTGGGCTCCTTCGCAGTATAACAACACCAACAACAACCGCGGCTTCGGAATTCCGAGCATTCAAACGGATTATCCTACGTCATACCCCGCGACCTACACCCAGCAGGTCGGTCGCATCAGCTATGTAGCGAACCAATCGATCATCGGTCGCAAGCGAACCACTGCCGATACTTCCAACGTAGTTAATGCAACCGCCATTGATGGCGTCAGCCAAACCATCGTGGTTGCGCCAGCGACAGAATCGAAGGAGTGCATGAGAGGTACCGACGGTGAATATCGTACGTACCGACCAGCCTTCGGTATTGCCGCAAGGGGTCAGCTGGCTCTTTCAGGATCCAGTCTTCCTGCTGCATCTGCCTTGCCGTTGGAGGCTATTACTTGGGCAACGGCATCAACGTTGTGGAATCGTTGCGAAGGTAAGAACGGCGTGGTCGCTGGACAACCTCCAGTCGATTTGACCCTTCGATTTACCAACTCCGGCCGGTTCGACAAGGGTAACAACTACGTGATGTGCGATACATCGGCAAAGTTCCATCCAACGAATGCAACGTTCAATCCACAGCGCTACATGTGGGGTAAGGCTGCTTACTCACTCGGCGGACTTCCGGTTATCAACCCAGCCACTGGACTAGAAGTTCAGTAAGGCGTTCGCTCAAAATCAAACTGCTTGGCCGCTTGGTCAAGCAGTTTTCTGTTTATGATTTACCAACTTGCCTCTCTAATTCTCTTTACTCAGTCCGTTGAATTTGACGCGGACGACCCGGCGTTTGCCTATCATGCGTCACAGCCCGACAAATCACTGCTTATCGGGACCGATAAGCAGGAGGGACAAGGTGCGCTTTACGCATTCGATCTCTCCGGAAAAGTTGTTGCGAAGTCGGCGCCTTTGGATCGGCCGAATAATGTCGATGTCTTCGACGGGTCGCAGTCCTTAGTTGGCAAATCACCTTTAGCCGTTGTGACGGAGCGGTTACGGAACAGGCTGAAGATTTTTCAAGTGAACTGGTCGGGGGACATCTTCATTGATGTTACAGGCTCAACGGAGGTGTTTGCCTCCGAGACTGGGGAGGATAAGGCGCCGATGGGTGTCGCCACTTGGAGCTACGGGGGGCGGTCATTTGTGTTCGTAACGCCCAAGGCCGGAGGCACTTCGCGGCACTTGGAGCAGCTGGAGCTGAAATGGAATCCGTTGACCAAGAAGGTTGATGCTCAAAGTGTGCGACGTTTCGGAGCATTTAGCGGCAAGAAGGAAACGGAGTCGATTGTCGTTGATTCTGATACAAGCCGGGTCTTCTACTCGGACGAAGGAATCGGAATTTGGGTTTATGATGCTCGACCTGAGGCAGCAGACCGACCTCTGATGCTGATTCGTAACCCTCAGCATCTCGGCGACCATGAGGGGTTGGCAATCATGGGTGACCTACTCGTATCTACTGACCAGCGCAAGGAGCGATCCTACTACTGGTTTTACGATAAGCGAAGTGGGATTCCTCGGGGCGGATTCTCTGCAGAAATTGATGAAACGGATGGTATCGACATCATCGATCGACCAGGTGTGCGCCTCATGGCAGCCATGAATAGCAAAGGCAAAAACTTCGCCCTGATCCCGCTCGACTGGGTGAAAAAGCAGGTTGGCAGGTACCCTATAGGGCGTGATTGATCGCTACTCTACCGCCGCAATGAACGACATTTGGTCCCAGCAGGCCAAGTTCGAAAGGTGGCAGGAAGTTGAGGTTGCGATCTGCGAGGGTTGGCAGGAGGCGGGGGTGGTTCCTGCTGCCGACATGCGCGAGATTCGCGAGAAGTCGGCTTTTACGATTGCTCGATGTGACGAACTGGAGCTGGAGACTAGGCACGACCTTGTGGCTTTCGTTCGCTGCCTTGAGGAGAATGTTGGATCAGCGGGGCGATGGATTCACTATGGGGTTACGTCGTACGACGTGATTGATACCGCGCTCGGAATGATGCTACGCGATTCCTGCTCGGTTCTTCTTGAATCGGCGGGCCGACTTCGGGATCAGATTGAGCGACTGGCGGAGGAGCATATTGACACTCCCCAAATCGGGCGAACGCACGGGATTCACGCCGAACCGATTACCTTCGGCTTTAAGTGCGCGAACTGGCTAGCCGAATTGGATCGAAACATTGTGCGGATCAAGACCTGCCAGGAGGAGCTTTCTTACGGCAAGATCAGTGGAGCGGTCGGCATTCACGCAGTTGTTTCTCCTGAAATGGAGAAGTCGGTTTTAGCTCGACTTGGACTGAAGGCAGAACCTTCTTCGACACAGATTATCAACCGCGACAAGCACTCGCAGTTCATCAACGTTCTCGCCGTGATGGGCGGGGGGCTGGAGCGAATTGCAACTGAGCTTCGAAACCTTCAGCGGACCGAAATTCTTGAAGTCCAAGAGGCCTTTGCGGCGGGTCAGACTGGTTCGAGTGCAATGCCGCATAAGCGGAACCCTTGGAACTCGGAGACGGTAGTCGGTCTTGCTCGTCTTTTGCGGGGTCATGCATTGTCGATGCTGGAGAGCGTTTCGACTTGGCACGAGCGCGATTTGACGAACTCTTCGTTGGAGCGGATCGTATTTCCGGATGCCTGCCACTTGGCAGACTTTATGTTGAACCGCATGGCGCGGATTCTGACTGGGCTCAACGTGTATCCGGAGACGATGGCGGCGAACCTTCGCAAGATGGGTGACCTGGTGTTCAGCGAGCACCTGATGGTGGCTCTCGTTGGCAAGGGCCTGCCTCGGGCGGCGGCTTACAAGGTTGCTCAGCGTAACGCTGCTCTTGCCTGGGAAGGCAAGGATTTCAAGACCTCGGTTGAGCAGGATGAGGATGTTGTTGCGAACTTAACCAAGCAAGAAGTCGAGCACATCTTCTCGCTGGAGCACCATTTGCGTCACGCGAAGCACACTTTGGAAGCGGTTCGAGCAGCGCAGTAAGACAGCAGCTAGTCGCACTCATGGGTTGCGGTCACGACTGAACATGTCACACAGAGGTGGTAGACCACTTGGACGTAGTCATTTCCTACAAACTCAGGTGGATCCGTTGAGGAGTTGGCGACTGTCATGAGAAATTGCATTTGCCGAGAACAAAGTGGGCAGGTAGGGACCGAGTTCTCAAATCGAAATGGGGTTCCGCCAAGTTGGTGCCTTGGTGTGGAGACGTGATCTCGTTCAGAGAACGTGAAGAACTTGTTTATGCGGTCAGGTTCATTTTCTGAAAGATCTTGGTATTGCTCGATTTGGTGCGCTAGTTGAGCGGGCATTGGCTGGAAATCGACTCTTGCTTCGGGGAACCAGCGAGGATAGTCTTCGTAGGGGAAGTCATCTTCTTTTGGCCCGGTGGCACATTTTAGGAGTTTGAATTCGCCGAATTGGTAGGAGAATTCACTTTGGGCGACTGGGCATTGCCAGCAGTACAGCAGCTCGAGACCGGAAAGGTTTGTTTGATGATCGCCAAGATTTGGGTCTGTCACGTCAAGGTAGAAGAATCTTGTGAACGGAAGCTCACAGTTGGGACAGACGGCTCCGGGCGTAGACGGTTTGCCGCCGATCACGTGTCTTCCAGTGTGACTTGGGAAAGTTGCGACCACGGGTTTAGGGAATACGGATGCCATCAGTCAACAATCTTTAGGAGCTTGTATTTCCCGGAGGAATAGACCCGAACCAAGAACCTAACAGACCGCATGTCGACGGGTTGGACTGGTTCTTGGGCCTGACGGTAGCAAGCCGAGTACCTAGGGTCGAAGAAAGTAGCTTTGCCGTAGTAGAGGCCAGGTTGCTTGTCAAAAAAGGAAAACTGGCTTGTCACTTGGGCGACGGCTCCGTTCTCAATCCTAATCGAATCACAGTAGAGGCCCGGTAGGCGACAAACAATTCGATCTGGTGGGGTCTTGCCTGGAGCGGCTTCGACTAGCTCAAAGCTCTCTCGCATCGGATCGCGTACGGGATCGAGGATCGCTGCCCGGATTCCAGAGGTGTTTCGAACATAGACCTTTAGACTAGTCTGATCATTGGAAATCTTGAAGGTGAACTCAAGTCCGTCTCCGCGGATCGGCATGACCGGCAACATTTGTGAATGTTACCAAACGTAGCAAGGAGTTGCCCTTCTAGAAGATCGGTGAGCCCCGGGATCGAGGATCCCGAGGCATCGAGGAGTCTGTATGCAATTACCAAGCGTAGTGTTCTGGTGAGGTCTTGAACGCTGGGAAGATGGCGTCGATCTTCTCGTTAAGCTCGGTGGTGATCTCGATTTCGAGGGCTCGAAGGGAACCGTCTAGTTGTTCGAGGGTTCGGGGACCGATGATTGGGGCGGTGACGAACGACTTCGAGAGGGTCCAGGCGAGGGCTACGTCGGCGGGTTGTTCGCCGATGGATTCGCAGAGATCTTCCCAGGCGGTGAGCTTATCTCCTTTTTCCTCAATGAGCTTCTTCACCCAGTCGCCGTGGCGCCGAGCGCCTTCTTGGCCCTTCATGACACCGGCAAGGACTCCGCTGGCAAGAGGTGACCAAGGAATGACTCCTACGCCGTAGGCTTCGGCAGCGGGTCCAACTTCCATTTCGATTTCGCGTTGGAGAAGGGAATACTTGGATTGCTCGGAGACGAGGCCCATGATGCCGCGTCTTTTGGCTTTCTCATTCGCCTGGGCGATGTGCCACCCGGCGAAGTTGGAGGAGCCGATGTACAAGACTTTGCCTTGCTGCTTGAGAATGGTGAACGCTTCCCAGACCTCTTCCCACGGGGTATCGCGGTAGATGTGGTGCATCTGATAAAGGTCGATGTAATCCGTCTTCAGGCGGGTCAAAGAGCCTTCGCATGCGCGGCGGATGTGGAGGGCGGTGACGCGGTTGGTGTTTGGCCATCCGTCCATGTTCCCGTTGCCCATGTCGCCGTAGAGCTTGGTGGCGATTACGGTCTTTTCTCGGCGGTTTCCGCCTTTAGCGAACCAGTCACCGATGATCTTCTCGGTGATACCCTCTCCCTTTTGCCAGCCGTAGACGTCGGCGGTATCGAAGAAGTTGATGCCATGCTCGTGGGCGCGGTCCATGATCGCGTAGCTCTCTTCGGGGGTTGCGTGGGGTCCGAAGTTCATGGTGCCGAGGCACAGACGCGAAACTTGCAGGCCCGAGCGGCCTAGCGACGTGTATTTCATCATCCGCAGTTTACGCGGCACTGTAACGGTAAATCACAGTTTTCCGTTAAGGATGGTATCTACAGCCCGAATCTTTGGCGTGTTGGTCTTCGTGAGATCGTCAGTAAGACCCCAGGTGCCGTACTGAGTGTCGTAGTTTGTAGCACCGGCGATGAAGTAGTTCATTAGTTCCCCGCCGCTGGACCGCCAAGTCTTCCAGTATTTCGCCATGAGTTGCTCCATGCGAGGATCCAGCTGAGATGCTTTCTTTGCCTGGATGTGTTCGGGACCGAAGGTATCGGGGCCAGCTTCGTAGCAGAGCCATTTAACGTTGTATTTCTTCATGATCTCTTGGTGCTCTTTGAACTTTGCCCACTTCGGCATCTCGTCGATCACTCTTTCGAGAGCATCCAGAACGTCGTCTTTAGTGGCATTTGGCTTCTTCTTGACTTCCTCAGCGTTGAAGTATGGGGCTCCGGCGATGGCGTAGATCACGTCGCTGGGGTTGGCATAGTTGTGAGCGATATAGTTCATGCCCTCGTAGAGCCAGTTCTCGGGCCAGACGACTTGGGTTGCCAATACAGGTCTCACTTTAGTTTTGAAGTCGGGACCGTAAACGGCTTTGAAGGTGTCGGAGATTTCGGCAATGCGCTTTCCGATCCGGCGGGCGGGCCAGGTCCAGTTAGAGCCCTGTCCATCCCAGCTCATCTTGGGGTCTTTCGCTGCTTCGGCGTTTGCTCGGTCTTTGTTGTAGGTGGCTTGTTCGAAGCCCCAGTTCCAGACCTCGTTGCTGTATTCGACATAGAGTTTGAGCGATGGGTCGAGGCGCTTCTTGCAAAGATCGGCGAGGCTCTTGACGAATTGATCGTTCGCATGTGCGGGAACGCAGATCCAGGCGTCCGCTTTGATCGTGTTTGAGAGATCGATCATTGTTTCGTAAGGCACACCTTTCGGATTAGCGAAGCTGGGCGAAGTTGGGATCAGACGATCTTCCCACTTTTCGATGCGGTTACCGTTGGTACTGCCCCAGTCCATGTAGCGAATCGTGGTAAAGCGGCGGACATGGTCGACGAAGGGCTTGTAGAAGGTGTCGGTTGGCTGCGTTCCTGGGCGCATGATCTTGAGATCACGGACTCCACCTTGCGTGTTTGTGAAGCTCAGCATCAGCTGTTCAAATTCGTTAGGAGGAGTGAGGTCGGCAGTCCAGGTTTCTCCGGTCTTCTTGAGATTGGTGATGGCTCCCGCGCTGGCAACCGCTTTGATCTCCGGTGTGCCGCTGCATTTGAACGAGACCTTGTATGTGCCTCCCATGCCTTTGACTCCGTTGAGTGCCGCAAAAAGAACGACGCCGAAATCCTCTTTTGGCCAACCTTGAGCATCAAGGTTTGAGATTGCCGTCCAGGGCTGATCGGGCTTGCCAAAGGCGCGAGAGGACTTCATGACATCGGCAAACGGCATCGAACGCATCCAGTCGGCGATGCCTTCTACATTCGCGCCCAGCGGTGCCTTTCTAGGCGGTAATGAAGCGGTTTGTTGCAAGGCGCAAGACGTGATGAGACATGCGGCGAAGATCATCACCACGTATCTTACGCCATCAAGGCAAGAACTCGAAGACCATTGTGTAGTTGTCCTCATAGCGAAGTTTGGCCTTCGGATCTTCCTTAAGCGCATCTAAGACGGCTCGATACGTGAACTTGTGGGCGATCAGCCATCGTGTGTTGAAGAGTTTTGGGAAGACTTCGGAGATTGGCTTTTCGTCTCTCTGTTCTTTAGGGTCGCTCGTGCCGGTTTCGCCGGGGATTCTGAGCGGGGCACCTAGGCTCATCGCCCAATACTTCTCTTTTGAGAATGTGTATTGGAAGATCGGGTCCATGCCACCGAAGAAGCAATTGTGCTGGTTCCAAAAGAAGATCGGTCCGAAGTCAGACCAGATACTTTGACCTACGATCTCGCCTTTTGTGGTGTTTGCAATCAGCCACTCGCTGGCACCCTTGAAGTCGGTTGCGTTGAGCTTGTGGGTCCGAAGGTGATGCTGCCACACGAAGCCTCCGATCGAGACGAGTGAGTTTCCGGCGAAAAGGAACCCGGCGATCAGATTCAGCCCTCCGGTTTGTCGGATCAGGAGCAGCGCGGATGTGATGAGGAACGGCACATATTGGTCAACCCCTCGGCGAGTGATGAGCATTGAGATTCCGATTGCCCCGAGAGAAATCAGGAGTCCAGATGCGAGGGCGTGCCCGTCTTTCTCTCGCTTCGATCGTAGGGCAAAGAAGAGCGCGGCGCAGAACATGATGGTGGGACCCAGCATCGCTCGCACGAAGTAGGACGGGTTCACGGGAGCTAGCTCGGAGCCGAAATTGTGGATTGCACCGGCCTTTTTGGCCATCATGAGGTCAATCAGTTGCACCTTGAGGAGTGCTAATCCATCAGGGATTCCGGGGCGCAGTACGGCGACGCTCAGCGCGACGAGTACACAGGAGAATTCGATCCAGGCGTTCCACTCCCGTTTTATCATCCTCCGGGTCAGGGCAGTTGCCAGGGCAACCAATACGACCATGTAAGAGAGGGTTGGGTGCACGAAACCTAGAACTGCGGAACCCAGAATGGCTACCCACGGGCCGTTTGTTACCAGACCTGAAAAGATGAGCAGCAAGAGAACGGATGACAAGGTTTGGGGGCGGACGGTGTCCATACGGGTGAGGAAGGAAAGACTCCCGAACAGGACGGCCAGCGCATACCACTGCGAAATTTTGAGCCGAACTAGTGCCCAGCGAGCGATAAGTACATGGAGTGTGAGCAGGAAAACCGGAGCTAGACCGAGCACCCATACGGGAGCTCTAAAAACCCAAAGCGGAGTTAGAAGGAGGTGGAATCCCCACCACATGTCACTATTATGCTGGCTGATGACGCTATAAGTTGCCCACGGAAACGGGCGGAAAGTGGGGCCCTTTTGCCAATACAGCTTGGCGTGACCGAGGTGATAGAAGTTATCGAGATCGTAGTTGAACTGGGAGTACCAGCAAAGGAAGCCGATGATGGCGATTGTTGTGAGGAAGAAGCCCGCAAAGCCCTTCATTTCACGCCTTTCACATTCCGGAGCAGATAGGCACCCAGCGCGAAACAGATCGAGCAGAGGATGAAGACCATTGCGTAGCCTGCGAGCTTATAGTGAGAGATTGCTTCGCCGCCGACTTCTAACGCCGGAGTCGTGGTTTTGCCGGGGAGGCTGATGAGGATTCCGGCGATGGGGGCGGTGATTGACTGGGGCAGAGTCATCGCGATGTGCCAGACCGCCATGTCTTTTCCGGCATCGGTATTGCTGGGCAGAACGTCGGTGCCAAGGGCGTAGTCGACCGAGATATAGGCTCCGTAGCCAAAACCGAACAGCGCGCCGACTAGCAAGGCAAAAGGCATTGAGTGTGCGAGGACGAACAGAGGGGCGACGATCGCGATGATCGTGTTCGCGATGTAGACGACTTTTTTTCGACCGATTTTGTCGCTGATTGCTCCGCCGTAGTAGCCTGACACCGAAGAAACGATCAAAACTACTCCAAGGAGCATCGGTGCTGTCGAGTCCACCTTGTCCTGGGCCACGCCGACCACGTCGACGAGGTAGTAGTTGATGAATGGCATGATGGCGTAGAAGCCCATCATGACGAGGAAGCGAGTAATCCAAACCCAGGCGAAGTCCGGGAACTGCTTGGGATCGATCCAAATGCTCCGCCAGTAGGTGTTCCAATCAATGGGTTCGGATTCTGTTTGATGGAACTCTTTGATCTTTCGTGTTGAGAACCCAACCAGAACTAGGACCAGCGCAACCGCGAAGTACCGCTCAAGGGTTCCTTTTAGGAGCATTCCTGCACCGACGGCACCGAATAAAGTGCCGAATTGGGTCATCAGCGCCATGTAGCCCGAAGCTTTTCCGCGCTCTTTATCCGGCACAACATCCGGGATGACGCCCATGAAGGCTCCCGAGGCGATGTTGTTCCCGATCTGGACGACGGTGTAGCCAAGAAGATAAAAAGCGAGCGGGACGGGAAGCTGTTTGTGCATCTGCACGGTAGCGGCCATCATGACTAGGCCGAGGATGTTGACCGCGATGCCTTTCGCCAGAAACGGCTTTCGTCGGCCAGATGGATGGGTACAGCGGTCGCTGAGCGCTCCAGCGATTAGGGGGACGATCAGGGCCGGGATCGCTCCGAGGCCCGTGACGAGTCCCAAAACGGTTGCTTTGTTATCTGGCGCGAGCACCCGGATATCTCCTGGAAGGAGTATGAGAAGGAGTGCCCCCCAGTGGAAGTTTGTTGCGAACCAGTACGCCGCAATCGTCAGATGCTCCGACAGGGTAAGTGGGCGGTCGCCATACGGCGACGGATGCCCTAAGTCGTCCTCAATCGGAACCTGGTAGTGGGTTTCCATTTACTTGTTCCGCAAAGCGTACTCGTAATCTGGGATATCGTCGACGTCGAAGGCAAGTTCCGCAGGGCCGTTTTTGACCGCGGCTATCTTGCAACCGATGACTCCTTCGATCTTTGAGACAACTTCTGGGACCGAGATGGAACGTGTCATCACTTTCCAAAGGAATCCGAGTCCGAGGATTCCGGCGAGCTTGGGAACGCTCTTTCGGTTAGCGACGACTTTCTCGATCTTGGGTAGGGCTTTGATGAAGACGTCCGGCTTGAAAAGGTAGGCGCATCCGATTGTCCATTCGCCGTCGATCAGCTTGGCGAAGGTTCCCGTTGCTGACGGAAAGCGGTCGAGATACTCATCTTTGCTGATGAGCGGGACGGCAAGATCGACATCAGGGCAGAGGTCGAGGAACTGATCTATCACCTTAGTTTCTAGGTAAGGGAGATCGGTAGTGACGATGAGAACTCGATTAGAGATGTTGCCCAGGGACTTCAATTCTTGAAGACCCATGGAGATGTTTTTGGTGAGATCCCCGGTGTCATTGAGCACGGAAGTGCATCGTCCGCCGAGCTTTTCTTTGACTTCTTGAGAAGCGACCAGGACCGTGCGACCCACCCGTTGGCTTCCTAGCACAGCATCGATGACTTTGTAGCCAATCATCGAATCTTGCACGTTGATAAGTGCCTTGTAAGGCGTCAGCGCGACTCTCGCGAAGTGGTCGTCAATCCGGCCCCCAGCCGGCATGATTACGTCAAATTTCTCCAAGTCTCTACCCTAGGGCTTGTTAATCCCTGCGATAAAGACGGCGCAAAATCGGCTTAAGCCGCAGCTTGCATCGAATAATGTGCGAGTGATTTGGCAAGTTGATAGCAATCGAGGAAGTTTTGCGCGGCACGACGAGAATGGTAGCCAATGCAAAGCTTCTCATTGTATCCCTGCAAAAGGGTGAGCACCGCATGTTGCTTGACCTCTCCAATATTGCACATAAGAATGGCAAACTCGTGGATCCCCATTTTGTAAATTCGGCTGTATGGTCCTAACTTGGACTGAAGGTTTGCCACAAATGCAGCCGCATCGGCGGTCGCGAATTCATGCTGAATCACAATGACACCTCCTGGGTGAGCGGAAACGGCAATTTCCAGATCAGCCGACCGAATATCGTACTCCCAAGCGCGAAGCGTGTGAGCCCCAGTTTGAGTGTCAGTCCAAGATTCGTTTGCTAGTGCCAAACTGCGTCTTTCAACGCGGCTCCTTTCCACCTCACCTTGGTAAACGTGCATGAGAAGTGAAGCGATCAGCTCAAGCTCTGGCAGGCTGTGTGTGAGTTCTTGGTCTTGCACACAAGGATCAATGGCACAGAGAGTTCCGAAGAACTCTTGGTGGTGATCATAAAGCGGAATGCCGACGTAGGCCGCAATTTCAACTTGCTGTCCAATAGGAGCGGAGCGGTAAACCTCGATTTGATTCGAGTCAGGTGCAATACGTGGTCCCTCACCCTTCACCATACGGCTGCAGAAACTGTCGGACCACTTGAAGACTTGGCCCCCTTTGACCCCATACAACCGATCGTTTGAGTCTAGTACGATCCACTCGTCCCCGTTGGCACGGGTGACCATCCAAAGCGACATCGGGTGTCGATGAGCGAGGTAACTGAGTACCTCTCGACTTGCCTTTTGAAACGCGGATTGATTTGAAGTGATCGCTGACATCTGAAGTGGCTTGCTCCAGGTATAGATATCGGTACACGAAAGGGTGAATCTTGATAGAAAGGCCTAAGAAGTCTTGTTAAGGTTTGCTGCGCCGAGTTTTTCGAGCAAGGCAACTGTTTCTTCAAACCCGATACAGGCATCCGTGACGCTTTGACCGTACACCATGCTCGGGCCCACCTTTTGCGCCCCTTCAACCAAAAAGCTCTCGATCATCACGCCCATAATCCCATGATCCGGTTGTTTAAGCTGGTCGAGGATCGAGTCGATGACGAGAGCCTGATTGCGATGGTCCTTGCTTGAGTTGCCGTGACTGCAGTCCACCATTAACCGAGCAGGAAGCTCGTTCTTCAGGAGAAGTTCCCGAGCAGCTTGGACTGAGTCTCGATCGAAGTTGGTTCCGGTCTGGGTTCCTCCGCGAAGGATAATGTGGCAGTCATCGTTCCCGCTTGTCTTAAAAAGTGATGAAACGCCTTGTTTGGTGATGGAGGGAAACCAGTGTGACTGTTTGGCGGCGATGACGGCTTCTACGGCGCGTTGGACGTTGCCTTCGGTCGTGTTTTTGAAGCCAACGGGCATCGAGAGACCGCTGCTCAGTTCGCGGTGGACCTGACTTTCGGTAGTTCGGGCTCCGATTGCGACCCAGCTTGTGACATCTGCGATGTGCTGAGGCAGTTGGAGATCGAGGTATTCACTGGCAGTGGGAAGCCCAAGTTCGTTGACATCGAGGAGGAGCTTGCGGGCAAGCCGGAGTCCCTTGTTGACGTGGTAGCTTTCGTCAAGGTCAGGATCGTTGATGAGACCTTTCCATCCAACGCTCGTACGCGGTTTCTCAAAGTAGGCCCGCATCAAGACAATCAGTTTGTCTTCAAGTCGACAGGCGTGCGGGAGCAGTTTTTCGGCGTATTCTAGAACAGCTTTCGGGTCGTGGACGCTGCATGGGCCGACGACGACGACTAACCGGTCGTCCCGTCCATGGATTGTGTCCGAGACTGCGTTTCGAGCGTCTGCAACTCGGCGCGCGATGTCATTGGTGAGTGGCATCTCCTCATGCAGGATCGCCGGAGGAATCATTGGCCGGGCGTCAGTTATTCGGAGGTCATCAGTAAGGCGCATGGTGGGTGCCGCCCAAACATCATCGTTCGCTCGGAGGCTCGATTATATCCGATTTGAACCTAGCGCAGAATTGTGTTGAACCCCGGGTGGTTTTCGACGTACAATCCTGGTGATGAAAGCCGTCGCCCTCATTCCCGCGCTAGCCGTGGTTGCGCTCGCAGGTATGGTCTTCGCCCAAGACCCTCCCAAAGAACCCGTCAAAACCACGAAGCTCGACTTCAAGAAGGACATTATTCCAATCGTTAAGGCGAACTGTATCAGTTGCCATAACAAGGATAAGGCGGAGCACAATGTGATGTTTCCGGACAACATGACCGAAGAAGACGCGTTGAAGAATGCCCGAATGTGGCGCAACTCGGCTCGCGAGGTGAAGAAGGGTGCAATGCCTCCCAAGAACAACGGAACAATGGGCGATAAGGATCGGGCAAAGTTTGTGGAGTGGGTTGAAGCAAAGATCCCTCGACCAGCACGCCGACCGGGCGGTGAGCCACCGAAGACGACTGGCGGCGGCCACTAAGGCTTCCAAGTTTGATAAAAAGCTGTCGTTGACGAGGTCAACGACAGCTTTTTTGTTTTTCTCTTGCTTATGGGAACTTCTGGAGAACGATGGTTCGTACACCGATCAACCAACGTTGCGTTGGAAACAGGAGAACACAATGCCGATCCTTTCCGGACTCTTATTTGCAGCAAGCATGACAATTGCCATGCAAGACGATTTGATTCACGACAAGCAGTATGTTGTGGTCAAGAACAATGAGCAGGGAACCAGCGCAGGAGCAGGAGCAGGAGCAGGAACGAGCTCAACTGCAGTGGCGGGGAGTGTTTTGCCGCTGACGGAAGTCCAGACACGCGACTTACCAAGCAGGCCGGCGGAGGTGATTGAAGTTCCCCGACTAGCTGAACTGCCGATTGTCGGTAACCTATTCGCTACAAACCCTTCTTCAGATCAACTTCGGCGGATTCCCGAACTCAAGAAAGACGTTTCCTGTGCTTTTGTTGACGCATCAGCGACCGACGTTTTGAAATGGCTGTCGAAACAGGGCGTGAACTTTGCCGGATCAAGCGATTCAATGCCAAAAGGTCGGCTCTCCTTGGCCCTCAAAAATGTCCCTCTTTACGAGGCTCTCGACGCTATTGGAGAAGTCTTTGGAGGTTATTGGAGCTTGCGAGGGAAGACTTTGGTTTTCCGAGCAGGGCGGTCTTATGCAATTGCGCCCGATATGGCAGTCGGTCGGTCGATCCCTGCACGTCCTCTGGATCCAAAGCGACCGTACTCGATCACCGTTCCTGGAATGGCTGTGATGCCCCCTATGGGAGCGATGCCTCCGATGAGTGCAGAAGGTTTTAGACTCCGACTTGATCAGAATGCATTTGGTGACCTGGCAAAGTTGCGTGAGATTCCTCCGATGAGTCAGGAAGAGCGGGCGAAGATGCAGAAGGATCTTGCGGTTGCTCGAGAAGAGATCAGCAAGTCGCTTAAAGAAGTGGAGCGAGTTCGCGAAGTCGATATTCGAGCATCTCGAGCTGAGCTCGATAAAGCCCGAAAGGACATGGAGAAGGTTCGAGAAATTGATGTTCGCGCAGCGAGAATCGATATGGAGCGAGCTCGTAAAGACATGGAGAAGGCCCGCGAAGAGATGACCAAGGCCGAGCGTGCGCACCGCGAGGCCTCGTCTCAGCTCAAAGACCTCGGGGAGCGCATGAAGAAGTTGATGGGCTCGATGACTCCTGCGCAGTGGGATCTTCATAAGAAGCAGGGGCACCTGATGTTCAACGACCTGACGAAGGAGCAGCAAAAGATGCTCGCACCTGACGGAAAGTTCAAAGGGAACACCGTCCAGACCACCATCGACGGAAAGTCGCTGACAATCAAAGGCTGACCTTGGCGGCTCCCTGCACTCACTTGAGGCAGGGGGCCTTTTCGTGGGTCAAGTATGCTTGATGTATGAATCGGTGGGTGAAAGTTGCTGCGCTTAGCGGGGCTCTTGCAGTCGCGCTCGGGGCGTTTGGCGCGCATGGTTTGAAGTCACACGTCACCGGAGAAGCTCTTGAAACGTGGAAAACCGCGGCGCACTACCATTTGATTCACTCAGCTGTTTTGCTTATGTTGGGATTGCTGAGCGAGAAATTAGTTTGGTCTAAGCGGCTGATGCTGGTGGGAATGTGCATCTTTGCCGGCTCGCTCTACATCTATGTGCTCAGCGGAGTGAAGTTTTTCGCAATCATCACTCCACTGGGAGGTTTATCGCTGATCCTGGGTTGGATCAGTTTGGCACTTGGTGAACGCCGGGCTTAGGGCCAGGCGAGGTTGTTTCGCGGGTCTTTAGGATAGGCGCCTTTGGGCTTGAACTTCTGACTCGCGACGGCAGTTCCGATCGCAGGTTGAGCCAGATTGGCGGTGATGTCCTTGGGATAGGAGCCAGTACGTGCAGTGACCGCGCTTTGGCGACCAGATTGGGCCACGACGGCGATGTGCTGCCGGGGACCCTTCGGGTACGCGAGTCCGGTTGTGGACTGGGCGTTCACTTTCGTGACGACAAGAGTGAGCAACATCGTTGTGATCATCTTGCCTAGTTCTACGTATCAGTGATGGACATCCGTTGACACATTCACTGCTTTGGCTAAACCACGGCGCCAAACTTTCGGGTGCGCCGCTGGAATTCTTTGACGGCATCGAGAAGATGCTGCTTGGAGAATTCAGGCCACGGATCTTGCGTAACCCAGAGCTCGCAATAGGCTCCTTGGAAAAGGAGGAAGTTGCTCCAGCGCATCTCGCCAGCCGTGCGGATCATGAGGTCTGGATCGGGCTGGTGGGGATTGTAAAGGTGAGCGGAGATCAGCTCTTCAGTGATGTCCTCCGGGTCAAACTCTGCGGCGATGAGATCTTTGACGGCGTCGACGATTTCCGCCCTTCCGCCGTAGTTTACGGCGAGGGTGAAGACGATGCCGGTGTTGTTGGCGGTCATCTCCATGCCGGTTTCGAGAGCGTCTCGCAGCCCGGCGGGGAGCTCTTCGATTCGGCCCGAGAAGTTGAGACGCACATTATTCGTGTGCATAATCCTCAGCTCCTCTCGGGTGGCTTTCTCGATTAGGGTCATCAACCCTTCGACCTCTTCTGAGGGCCTGCGCCAGTTCTCTGCAGAAAAGGCATAGACCGTAAGATACTTGATCCCAAGGTCGCTTGAGTTCAGCAAAGCACCGCGTAAGGCCTTGTAGCCTTCGCGGTGACCCAAAAGTCGCTGCCAGCCCTTCTTCTTCGCCCAGCGACCGTTGCCATCCATGATGATAGCAAGATGGTGGGGAAGAGCATCAAGGTCAATCCCTTGCTCTTGCGCCTGAACTTGAATCTTTTTAAGCTTGGTATCCATACCTTCGTAGGAACCCAGCTTTAGACTTGCATCAGTTCTTCTTCTTTCTTCTTGCCTAGATCATCGGCTTTTGCGATGTAGGTATCGGTGAGCTTCTGGACCTTCGCCTCGCCGCCTTTCACCTCGTCTTCGGTGATCTCCTTTTTCTTCTCAAGTCCTTTTATCGAGTCGTTTGCATCGCGGCGGACGTTTCGGATGGCGACGCGTCCCTGTTCCGTTCGGGCGTGCACTTGTTTGACCATGTCCTTTCGGCGATCTTCGGTCATGGCAGGGAAGATGAGGCGGATGCCGGTGCCGTCGTTGTTCGGGTTGATTCCGAGGTCGCTCTTCATAATCGCCTTTTCGATCGGGCCAACCATGCTCTTCTCATATGGCTGGATCATGAGTTGCCGTGCTTCCGGAACGGAGACGTTTGCGATTTGAGTGATCGGAGTTTCGACTCCGTAGTACTCGACGTGAACACGGTCGAGAATCGCCGGGGAGGCGCGGCCGGTGCGATAGCTCGCGAAGTCGTGGATCATGGCCTCAAGGGCCTGTTGCATCTTGTGTTCTGCTTCCTGCAGGGTTTCGTTTACGCTCATGATTGTTCGTCTCCTACGAGGGTCCCTGTCGGTCCGCCACTGAGGGCGTCGAGAAGGGCACCTGGTTTGTGAAAATCGAGGACGATGAGCGGGAGTTTGTGCTCCTCGGCCATCGTGAATGCGGTCTGGTCCATGACCTTGAGGCGATCCTGGATTGCAGTGTTGTAGCTCAGTTTGTCGTACCGCTTGGCGTTCGGATTCTTCTTCGGGTCGCTGTCGTAGACTCCGTCGACTTTGGTGGCTTTGACGATAACGTCGGCGTCAATTTCCAGTGCCCGCAGGACAGCAGCGGTGTCGGTAGAGAAGTACGGGTTACCTGTTCCAGCCGCAAAGATGACCATGCGACCCTTTTGCAGGTGGCGCATTGCGCGTCGTTTGATAAATGGTTCGGCGACTGCGGCGATGGTGATTGCGCTTTGAACGCGCACTTCAACGCCTTTCTTTTCAATAGCGGAAAGTAACCCGAGGGAGTTCATGAGGGTGCCGAGCATCCCCATTTGGTCGGCGACTGAACGGTCGATTCCTCCTTCAGCAGAAAAGGTTTCGCCACGGATGAAGTTTCCTCCACCGACAACGATTGCGGCTTCGATGCCGGCTCGGTGAACAGCAGCCACTTCGTTTGCGATGTAGTTCAGAACGTGGGGGTCAAGACCGAATTTGAGGTCTCCAGCGAGGGCTTCGCCGCTGAGTTTGATAAGTGCGCGTTTGAAGGGTCGTCTACCGCTCGCCAAGATGCGGAGAGTGTACCCGCCGCTCCTACCTGTAAAGACTACTGGCTCAGAACCCGCATTTCGGCTTTTGCCCCATGGCTACCGATTTGGGCGGCGAGCATTTCCGCCTTCATTCTAGGGATGCCCTGGAGCAGGGTTACGGGAGTCTCTTCGAGCATATCTTTCACCTGATTTCGGTTCAAAGCCAGCATGTGCTGGAGCACTTTGATGATCTCTTCATCCTTCTTGCCGCCGTCGATCAGAACGAGCTCGTAGCTTTGGTTGTCATCCACCACTGCGTAGCCTTTAGGGAGTTGCTTGGTTGGTTTGCCTTCTTCCTGGGTAATGGGGATCTCGTGGTTACAAGTTTCGCAGATGAGGAGCTCAGTTTTTTCTGAGTAGTAGTTGAGGGAATTGCAGAAGCCGCAGCGGACTTGCTCAACTGGCAGAACCTTGCTGTCTTTGATAGGAATGAGGTGATTGCACGCAACGCATGTGACGTCCTCGTTTTCGGGTTTTGCAACGAGTTCGTTTCTCTCCGTACAGATTGGGCAGTCCACCGAAAAGGAAGCGACTTTGCGGGTTCCAAGAGCGACTTTGATTCCGTAGCCAATGAGGCCGACGGCTGCCAGACCCAGAACCGAACCAAGCCCGACAAACATGCCGTCGCCTTTGTATTTCAGAAAGAGGAAGGCAAGTGCTCCGCAAGCGATTCCACCGCCGAAGAAGTAGAACGCGCGTTCGCTAATGAGTTCAATGACGTCGGAGGTGCGTTTGATTCGCATAGGTTTGTCCAGTGAATATAGCTGATTCCCGCGATTCCGGCAAGGGGTTTAGTTGAGTTCGTCGTTCTTATCGGACGGTTCGCTATCATCCTTAACCGGCAGGATGAGGATGTGCTTGTCGCCGTCGATCACGGGCGTAAAGGCGTAGTCCCTGCCGAGGGCGCTCAGCATCTCCATCGCGGTCATCTGGGTGAAGTTAACTTGGACATCCGGGTTCTCGAGCCCTGGTGCGATTGTGACGGTGACTTCGCCAGCGGCTGCGATGAGCTGGATCGCCGCGTGGAGTTTTGACACTTCGAGGATGAGATCTGCCTTTTTGAAGTTATCTACGGGTTTTGGCGGCGGGTTCTTTGCCGGATCGACGGGTGGGGTCGCCTGAGCAACCGGGGGAGTTGGGTTCGTCACCGGCATCTCGGGCATGAGTGACTTGCGCTCCGTATTGACTGGAGCCGGTTTGGTAACCGGAGTGGGTTGATTCCGGGTCGCGGCGAGTACGGCCGTTGAGATGACGGCAAGCGAGACGGCAGCGTAGCCGAGCCATTGGATCGGTTTGCGGTCGATGTTGACTGGCCTTGCCTGGAAGACGGGAATCTCGCGGCTGGGGACGCTCTTTCCTTGAGCCTTAAGGGCTTGGACGGTTTTGATGCGCCGCAACAGTTCCTGTTTGTACTTGGGGAAGCGGTGTTCGAAATCGTGGACGGCGTCTACGGTGTCATTCTCCGCGATGGCCCACATGAGCTCGTCGATATCTGGTGGAATTTGCATCAGAGTTCGGGCTCCTGTTCAAAGTATTGGCGGAATCTTTCTCTGGCTCTATAAAGGCGGGTTTTCGCCGCGTTGAGGTTGATGTCCATCGAGTCGGCAATCTCTTGGAGGCTGAGTTCTTGCCAGTAGAAAAGGGTGATGATTGCGCGATCTTGAGGGGCAAGCTTCTCCATGGCAAGCTGGACGCGTGGATCTGGCTCCTCGCCACCTTGAGGCGGAGCCGGGTGTTCGGCGGCTTGGTCAAGTTCTAGTGGCTTGTTTCGGAACCTTCGCTTTCTAGACTCCTGGATCGCTCGGTTGACGGAGATTCGGAAGAGCCAGGTGCTGAATTTGCTTTGGCGATTGAACTTTGGCAGGTTGCGGTAGACAAGCGCGAAGATTTCCTGCGTCGCGTCGGCGGCTTCTTCAGGGTCGATCAGGACGCCTCGGGCCAGGTTGAAAACGCGAGTGTAGTAGCGCGAATAGAGGGTCTCGAAGGCACTTTGATCACCGGCGACGAAGCGCTCGACGAGGATTGTATCCTCGTCGAAACTTCCCGCACCTTCATAGATCATCGACACCACGATCACCTTGTTCTGACGCGCAAACTACGGCGAAGGTGACTCCGTTTGGATCCGTTTGGCAAATTCGCCAGGAAGCTGGGTTCCGGCGTAGACAGTGAAGCCGCCGAAGATGATGACTACCAGGGCCAGAGCGATCTGCCATTTGCGGAAGACGTGCACCCAACCGATCGCCATCAGGGTTGCGAATGCGCTGAGGGCAGGGAAGAGGTAGCGGGCTTGGGCCTGGAAGTAGGTGTTGTTGAACATCACGAACAGGGCAAGGGTGAGGCCGATGAGGCCAAGGGTGATCGCACCGAGTCGTTTGTTTTCGTTCCAGTTCTTACGTAGCCACAGAACTCCGCCGCCGAGGCCGAGGAAGTTGAAAAGGATGATTGCTTTGTACAGTAAGTCAGGCGATTTTCCGTAGGGATTTCCAGATTCGTTGAACCAGATGTCCATATAGCCAAAGACGCCGATGAAAGAACGGGCGGTCCAGTAGCCAATCCAGTTGATCCAATACTGGACTTCGGACGAACCCGCGCCAGGTCCAGCTTCAATGATGCTAATCATAAGCGACTTTTGTGCGGAGCCGGGGAACGCCTCCCGAAAGACCTTTTGGGCCAGCGGGTCGCCGTAAAGATTTTGGTTTCTAAGCCAAAAACGTACAACGAGCAAGATTGGAAGAATTGCTAAAAAGGCAACGTGGACCTTTCGTAGTGTCATCTGTCTAGGTGTATCAGTCGGCAAACCGACTGAGTTCAGGAGAAACCAGAGCGCAACAAGGATATGAGGAATCAAGACAATCAAGGCCGATGTCTTAGTACAGAGGGCAAAACCGACCAGGAACGCGCACTTTTGAAGTGCCGAAGTAGCCTGATCCGGATCGTCAGTTGTAGTCCAAGCCTTGAGCAGGAACGCTACTGACCAACTCATAAAGGTGAAAAGTAGCGGGTCGTTCGAAATTGCACCGCTCAGAGCCACGTTCATTGGCAACAGGGATGCAACGGAAGCTGCCAGGGTCCCAATCTCTTCTCGTTTTGAGCCCCACAATCCAGCAAAGAAAACTCCCGCGACGCCGATCGTGCCGATGAAGCAGTTAAGCAAGCGAATTGTTCTTCCAAACTCCGATGTCTCAACGTCGGTCTTTCCAGTGGCCTCGGCAACTATCTTGGCGACTGAATAGTACAGTGGAGGTTGATGACTCTGGTATTCCTCGCCCAAATCCGGGGAACCAGGCTTAAGAATCGGCAAGGAGTTCTTCGTCAACAGATGTCGGATGTAGTTTGCGTGCTGTCTCTCATCCGGTGCTCCAACATCGCTGACGTGCTGGCGACCGCCTTTACCGTCACCCTGGGTCTGAAGAATTCCGCCCGTTCGGTACGGCGTGATCATCGCGAACCATGCCGCCAGGCAGAAGTGGGTGACCATCAAAATGACTAAGGAAATTCGCGCAAATTTCGCTGACATGAGCAATCTCTGTGTATGATAGCTTTAACTCACTGCACAAGCGAGGGAAAAGGTCATGACAACACTCATCGCGCTCTCCGCAATCGCGGGATTTCTGGACACTCCGAGTAAGGGCTTTACTGATTGGCAGACGGCTCTGGCCGGTAAGAAGTCGGTCTCGGCGACGGTCACCATCAACGAAGTTGGCGGTGTCACCAGCAGCTATAAGATCGACATGAAGAAGCCTGCGTCGCTTCGATTGGAGACAACCGAGGAAACAATCGTCGCCGACGGGACCAACATCACGGTTTTCTCTAAAAAGGACAACGTCTTCTACAAGAAGCCCCAGACCGCAGAAGAGCTGAAGGTGACTTTGAATGAGGACCAGTATGCGATGTTCAGTGGTTTCTTTGGAAGTGCTCCCAAAGTTGTGAAAACTGTCGACGCCGGTTCAAGAACTCTTGGCGGCGAGCCAGTCAACGAAGTCAAGGCGTTTTTCGACAAGTCCGGAAAGAAAACCACTTCCTTCTTTGTTTCGCCAGACGGAGTGGCACGAAGGGCTAACTTGACGGCCGAGGCGAAAGGGCAGTCAAAGCCTAAGCAACTCGTTTTCTCGGCCAAGAACGTTGTGATCGACGGCGCAGCGGTAGACACTCTGTTCGCCTTCAAGGCTCCTACAGGCTCGACGGAAATGTCCTACGAGGACTTCTTCGGATCGCGCTGGGTATACGACTTTGATGAGGCAATGATGATTGCTAAGAAGACCAACAAGGGAATCTTTGTGGACTTCATGGCGAGCTGGTGTGGGCCGTGCAAGATGATGGCCGCAACTGCCTTCGACACTCCGGAATTCAAAGCGTTTGGCAAAAAAGTCGTCTTCTGTCAAATCGATATCGACCTGAATCCAGCGCTCGCAGAGAAATACGGCGTTGAGGCGATTCCGAACGTGTTTGTTCTTAAGTCCGACGGAACTAAGGTCGGATCAATCTTGGGTTGGAGTGGGCTAAGCACCTTCATGTCTAAGATGGACGGACTCGTCAACTCCCTGTAAGCAACCATGGGCCGAAGCAACCCCAGGCAAGTTTGCATGGGGTTGTTTCACTTTTAAGACCTTTTTGAACCTGGAACGCTACCGATCCTTGGGTATTCTCCGAAGTAATAGTTGTATTGCGACTGGAGAAAGTGTGAGCGCGAAATCTGGAAGTGCGACCGCCGAGCGAGCGGAGCAAAGGCAAGGTAGCCGTCGACCCAGCGAGTCATTGACTCGCGAAGAGTGTTTGGAGCTGTTCAAGCAGCTCTATCTCGCCCGATATTTTGATATCCGCCTCATCAAAGAGAAGAAGCGGGGACGACTCCGAGGGACCCTCTACTCGTCGCACAACCAAGAGGCGATTTTGGTTGGTTCGCTTTTTGGCCTTCAGCCAACGGACTGGATCAGCCCGATTCACCGCGACATGCCTGCGTTCTTTTTGAAGGACATTCGTGCGGGGTGGGACAATGACAACCGCATCGGAATGACCATCGAAGAGGTTTGCTGCCAGGTGTGGGGCAAGGTTGGATCCCCTGGACGAGCGCGCGACAACTGGTCGCACATCGGCTCGAAGGCAAAGAAGATCATCCACTCGACCTCGATGCTTGCAGGAACAATTCCAGCTGCGGCGGGTGTCACCTATGCAGACCGACTTCAGGGTGGTAACTGCGTGGCTCTCACTTATAACGGCGAAGGATCGACCGCGCAAGGAATCTTTCATGAGGCAATCAACTACGCGGCAGTTCATAAGCTTCCGGTGATTACGATCATTGAGAACAACCAGTGGGCGTACGGAACTCCTACGGACTTAGAATCTCCGTTAGAGGATTTTGCTGACCGAGCCAAGGGATACGGAATTCCGGGTTTGATCGCCGACGGACAGGACGTTTTTGATGTTTATGACAAGGTCATGGAGGCAGTGAACCACGCCCGAGAAGGCAAGGGACCAGCGATTGTGGAGTGTAAGACATTCCGCGCTTACGGGCACGGCGATCACGATGACGATCGGGCGCAGAAGTATCGCCCAGCCGAAGAAGTTGAAAAGGGCAGACAGCGCGACCCGATTGCGGTTTGCCGCAAGCGGCTGATCGAGCTTGGGCACCTGACAGGCGATGCCGCAACGAGCTTCATGGCTGAAGGAAAAGGCGCTTCGGAAGCGACCAATGACGACTTCCCACCGGAGGTTGTGGCTTACCTGAACAAAGGTATCGAAGCGGCGATCGCATCCCCGCTTCCTGCGGCAGAGGAAGGCGCGATGTGGGTCTTCAAGGAGAACAACTAATCATGGCGGCAACAACGGAAGCTCCGGTGGCTTTGAAGAAGAACTATTTGACCGCGCTCAAAGAAGCTCTCGACGAAGAGATGCAGCGTAACAAGCTGATGCTTTGTCAGGGCGAAGATATTGGCCGACTCGGTGGCGCATTTGGCGTCACCGACGGTTTGCAAGCAAAGTACGGTGTGGATCGAGTTGTCGATATGCCGATCTCGGAAGCGGCGATCATCGGCTCGGCGGTCGGAATGGCGCTGAATGGCATGACGGTTATGGCCGAGATGCAGTTCATCGACTTCATCTCATGTGGCTTCGACCAGATCGTCAACATGATGGCGACCTACCACTATCGAACCGCAGGTGAAGTGAACATTCCAGTCGTCGTTCGCGGTCCAGCCGGAGCTTACGGCGGTGGTGCTCTGTATCATAGTCAGATGAACGAGGCGTGGTTCTGTAACTCGCCAGGTCTGAAGGTGGTTTGCCCTTCAACCCCTTACGATGCTAAGGGAATGCTGAAAGCGGCCCTGCGCGACGGTAATCCAGTCATTTTCTACGAGATCAAGGAGCTTTACCGAAAGCGCGAGATTGAGGAAGAACTGCCTACTGATGACTACATTGTTCCACTCGGAAAGGCGGCAGTTCGACGCGAAGGAACGGATGTTACGCTGGTTTCTTATGGTCAGAACGTCTATCACTGTCTTGAGGCGGCGGCTGAACTTGAGAAGCAAGGTATATCGGCCGAGGTGATCGATCTTCGATCACTCGTTCCTCTCGATGAAGAGACAATTTTCGCATCAATTGCTAAGACTTCGCGAGTGATCGTTGTGAACGAGGCTCCGATGACCTGCGGTTTTGCGGGCGAAGTGGTCGCTCGGATTACGACTAAGGCGTTCCACTTGCTGGATGCTCCTCCGAGCCGAGTGACGCGAATGGATACACCAGTGCCGTGGGTGAAGCCGCTGGAGCTTCACGTTCTGCCTTCGGTTGAAAAGATTGTGAACGAAGCCGTGCGGCTTGTTCGGTTCTGATGTCCTAGCTCGAAAGAATGAAAAAGAGGCTCCTTTTTGGAGCCTCTCTTCTTTGTCTTAGACTGCTTCGCCGAGATAGGCGGCGATAACTTTTGGGTTACTCCGAATCTCTGCAGGGGGCCCCTGAGCGATTTCTTCACCGTGATCCAGAACCAAAATTCGCTCGCAAAGGTTCATGACGAACTTCATGTCGTGCTCGATAAGAAGAACCGTGACGCCGAGGACGTCGCGGATCTTTTTGACCATCTGGAGCAGTTCCATCTTCTCCTGTGGGTTCATTCCCGCGGCAGGCTCGTCAAGAAGTAGAAGCTTTGGTTGGGTCGCCAAAGCGCGGGCGATTTCTAGTCGGCGCTGCTTGCCGTAAGGTAGGTCTCGCGAGCGGGTGTTCGCAACGTCGGCAAGATCAACGAGTTCGAGAAGCTCCATCGCTTTTGCCTTGAGTTCATCGGTCTCTTTGATTGCTGAAGGGAGGTAACAGAGTGCCGAGCCGAGCATCGTTTTGTGGCGCAAGAAGCCACCTACCACGACGTTCTCAAGTGACGAGAGCGAGTGGAAGAGGCGGATGTTTTGGAACGTCCGGCAGATGCCTTGTTGGGCGATTTTATTGGATGGGGTGCCAGTGATGTCGCGGCCATCAAAGTTGATCTTTCCGCTTGTCGGCGCGTAGACGCCCGTAATGATGTTAAAGCAGGTCGTTTTTCCCGCTCCATTCGGACCGATGAGTCCGAATAGGTCACCTTTTTCCAGCTCGAAGGAGACTGAGTTGACCGCAACCAGTCCACCAAATTTGATCGTGGCTTGATCGAGTTTGAGGAGGCTCAAGCTGCCACCTCCGTTTCAGGAGCCTTCTTGCCGAGGAGCTTTTGAACCCAGCTCCATGAGAATTCGTGGTGCCCGAAGATTCCTTGAGGACGAAGGAGCATAAGAACGACGAGAGTAACGGCGAGGACAGGCATTCGGAAGAGCGCACCGTTGATCTGGCCCTGAAAGGCAGGGATCATGATGAGAATTTTCGCCATGACCAACGCAACGACTGCTCCGATTGCGACTGCGCCAAGATTTCGGGCGAGGCGTTGTGAACCAGCGCCGTGGAAGTTCTCTTGGATCTTGCGGAGGAGCACGACGGCTACGATGATTCCAATGGCAACTCCGAGAGGGGTGCCCATCTGGACGTAAGGCAGATCGCGCATCTTCTCAGGAATGAGAAAGAGAACGATCGCGGCAATGGTTGTTCCCGTGATTGACCCCGTGCCACCGAGGACGACCATGGTAAGGATCAAGAACGATACGTCCATCGAGAAGTCTGGCGGGCTTACAAATGCTTTGGTGTGGGCGTACAGCGCCCCAGCGGCTCCCGCGAAGGCAGAACCGATGACGAAAGCAGTGACCTTTATTCGAGTCAGATTAACTCCCATTGCGGCTGAGGCGACCTCGTCCTCGCGGACGGCAAGGAAGGCAAGACCGTGGGCGCTTTTCAGAAGGTTTCGGCAAACGGCGATGCAGGTGATCGCAAGAAGTGAAATAAGGAAGACAGATTCGATCTTTGCAGTTGAGAGACCGTATGCTTCTCCGAGTGACTTTTGGTTCTTGGCAATGATCGTCACGATCTCGCCGATGCCCAGCGTCACGACGGCAAGGTAGTCGCCTTTGAGTCGGAGCGAGGGAATTCCGACAATCAACCCAGCCAATCCGGCTGCGATGGCGCCGAAGAACGCGGAAAGCAAGAGCCAGAGCAGCGGCTTTGAAGCGGCCAGGGCAGAGAACTTGTTAGCCGCCAACACTGCGCCAGTGTAGGCGCCGATTTGGTAGAAGGCGGCGTGACCGATGGAAAACTGGCCTGTGATTCCGTTGATGAGGTTAAGGCTCACCGCCAGGGTCACGTAGATGCCGGCGAGAGACATCAAGAAGCGTCCGTAGGACTTGTCAGCACCCTGCATGAACTTGTCGAGCAGGAAGCAGAAGACAAGCGCCACCAGAATCGAGATCGCCCGAGTGCCGAACCACTTTCCAAAGTTGAACTGCGTCATACCTTCTCCACCTTGTTTGAGCCCAGAAGCCCACCGGGCTTGAAGAGCAAGACGGCGATGAGGATCACGAAGGCGATTGCGTCGCGGTAGGAGGAGTATCCAGCCCATGTGACGAGGTTCTCGGCGACACCCATGAGGAGGGCTCCGACGACTGCGCCGGGGATGTTTCCAATTCCGCCGAGGACTGCGGCAACGAAGGCTTTAACGCCCGGGGCAGTTCCGCTAAACGGATCAATCGGGGCACTTTGAAACGTGGAGTACATCATCGCACCGGCTCCGGCGAGAACTGAGCCGAGGATGAACGTGAAGGAGATCACAGTATTGAGGTTGATTCCCATCAGAGACGACGCATTAAAGTCGACGGAGACAGCGCGCATCGCACGGCCCATGCGGGTTTTCATGACCAAATACCATAGGCCGATCATGAGCATGATCGTCGTGGTGAGCATGATCAGCTTGCCTTTGGGGAGCCGAATCGTGACGGCACTTGTGTCGGCGCGATTCTTTAAGTCGTCGCGCTTGGCGATGGCGGCGGCAAGAACCTTGTTGAGCCGATCACCTTCGGGGGAAAGATCATAAATGCTCGTTTCGAGTTTCTTTTGCTCGTCAAAAGCTCGCTGAGCCGCGTCAACTTCGGGCTGAACCTTTGCGGCTTCGGCAATCAACGAGGCATCAGCCTTCTTGGGAGTGAAAACGAAATCGTCTGCGAAGGGATTAACCTTCGATGTGATCGCTTGCTTTTTGCCTTCGAGAAGAAAAGCCTGTCCTCCGTATTGGAGCAATAGCGAAAGACCGATTGCGGTAATCAGCGAGGCAATTCGGGGGTGGTTTCGGATGGGCCGGTAGGCAAACCGTTCAATTACGAAGCCAGATGCGCCGCTGACAAGCATCGCCATCAATAGCATCAGCAGCAGAGTCACCCAGGAGCCTGCTACTGCGGAGCCGCCGGGTCCAAAGCCGAGCATCCACGACGCGAACATGGCACCGTAGGAGCCTAGCATGAATACTTCGCCGTGTGCGAAGTTGATGAGCTTGAGAACGCCGTACACCATGGTGTAACCCAGGGCGACAAGCGCATAGATGGCTCCCAAAAGGAAGCCATTGACAAGCTGCTGAGGCAGGGTTGTGAAATCCAACCCTGCCAGATTAAGCGATACGAGGTCTAACACTCTTTGTTATTTGCCTTACTTGATTTGGTCTGGCGTGTAGCTGGTTGCGTACTTCTGCCAGTTGTTTCCAGTCTTAGGAACGACTTCAACGACGATGAGCTTCTTCGGCGGGTTGCCATTCATACCTTTGAGGGTGATGCTACCGGAGACGCCTTTGTAGTCGCTGGTGTCCTCTAGAGCAGCCATGAGGCCTTTGGAATCCATGGTTTTGCTTCGCTTGAGCGCATCAAGAGTGACCGCCATGGCATCGTAGCCGAGGGCGCCCATTGTGGTCGATGGCTCATTTCCGCCGTGTACTGCCTTCCATCGTCCGAGGAAGCCTTGAACTTCTGGGCTCGGATCGAGGTTGTTATAGTGGTTGGCGAAGAATCCTCCAATGATGGCATCGCCAGCTCCGGCAAGGATCGTGTCGCTGTCCCAGCCGTCTCCGCCTAAGAAGACAGCTTTGATCCCAGCGGCTCGGGCTTGCTTTGCGATTGGCCCGACTTCGGTGAAGTAACCGCTGAGGAATAGTGCCTCAGGATTCGCCTTGGCAATATTGGTGAGAACACCTTGGTAATCGGTGCCTTGCTTGGAGCCCGATTCGTACTTTTCGTCGGCAACGATGGAATCATCGCCGGCGAGCTTCTTGAACTCAGCACGGAAACTGTCGCTCAGACCTTGCGAGTAAGGAAGAGCGTTGTCCGTAAGAATTGCAACCTTCTTCTTGTTCAACTTCTCGAACGCGAAGTGAGCCATCGCAGGACCTTGGAATGCGTCGGTGTAGCAGACTCGGAAAACGTGGGAGCCTTCGTCGGTGAGGTCGGTCTTAGTTGCGCCAACTGCGACAACTGGGACGCCCTTATCGAACGCTGACTTCGCGATTTGAATCGTGTTACCACTGGAGACTTCGCCAACGATTCCGATGACTCCCTGACCGAGAACCTTTTCGGCCGCCAGCTTGGCTTGGTCTGGTTTGGAGGCGGTGTCGCCTTCAACGATTTCAACCTTCTTTCCATTGATTCCGCCAGCCTTGTTGACTTCGTCCACGGCGAGTTTGCAGCCGTCAAGTTGATCCGTTCCCCAGGGCTTATTGTCACCGGAAATGCTGGTCACGACGGCGATTTTGATGGTATCGCCTTCAACTTTGAACCCTTCGGCAGTTGGAACCTTTCGAGCGCCCGTGGTGGGAGCCTCGTTGCCACCGGCAGGTGCTGAGGTGCCACCCGCTGCGTTAGAGCCTGAGGCTGCATTGTCACCGCATCCGACGAGAGCGCCGCCAATGATTGCAGCCAGCGCGAGTATGTTAAGATTGCTTCCCCCGATTTTCACTTGGTTTCACCTTGGTTGCCGAGCTTTCTCGGCGTGTTTGGAGTTCGGCAAGTATACAGAAAATTGCACCGAAACATCTTCGGCGTTCGTACAAACTTTAAGAAATGAGTTCCCAACTGGATGTTTTGGTCAGCGAATCCACTGATCTTGTCAACTCGGGGCAGTTCGCTGAGGCACTAACCAAAGCGGACGCTGCGCTTGCGATTGATCCGAGCTCACCCGGTGCCTCACTTGCTCGCGCCGTGTGTCTGTCACAGCTTGGGAACTCAAGCGAGGCTTCCCAGGCATTCGACAAGGCAATCGGTTTGGCACCTGGAGATCCGAAGGCGAGGTTTAATGCTGCGGTACACGAGTACAACTTGGGGAACCTGGAGTTGGCGCGTTCGCTTGCCAAGCAGGCAGTCGACCTGGACGCAAACCATGAAGGTGCCAAGGGACTCCTACAGCGGATTCCGGTAACGAGCCAGCAAGCAAGTTATCCTCGCGACTTCGAGATGGCAGACGAAGTACAGCCTGCGGGTCTTCCATTCATTACCAAGATGGGTAGCGGATGGGTTCTGCTTGGCTGGATCATCTCGATCGCCGCGCTCGCATTTTTTATCATGGATCTCGGCCCTCTGCTTGAAGGTATTCAGGCGGGAATGGCCGCAAAAGGTGACCCCGAAAAGATCAAGCAAATGCAGGCGGAGATGGCCGGTAAGCAGAACATGGTTCTCGCAACCCTCGGACTCGGGGTTCGGGTTCTGACAGTTCTTTGGGGCTTGCTTGACCTAATCCATCGAAAAGGGAACATGGTCTGGCTGATCCCGCATCTTCCTTGCTCCTGCTGTGGGTTTGGGTGGTTGACGCTGCCGATCTACATTCTGTTTGGTCGCAAATAGTTGTTACTTAGGGCGGCATTTGTACGTTAGAATAGTGCAATGCTTTCTTTCCTCGGTGCAATTGTATTGAGTCAGGGCGGTGCAAAACCGCCCGTACTTCCAGTTCAGGAGATCACTACTCCGGTTGAGGTGCCATTCCGCACATCAGATACCGCGATCATAGTTGATGCTGAAGTCAACGGCAAGAAGGTGTCTCTGATGTTCGATACGGGATTTGGTGGCTTCGTACTTTGCGACGCGGGAATAAACCTTGGCAAACCCGACGGTAAAATGGGCCTTCGCGACTTTGTCGGATCGTTCGACGTAGACACAGTGACGATCAAGTCCCTGAAACTGGGAAGTATGTCGATTCCGGTCGCTGATAGAAAAGCGGCGGCAGTCTTACGAGAAGGAGCGGACAACAGCCTTACTTATGGGCAGCATTGCGACGGTATCATGGGCTTCTCCGTCATCTCGGAGAACATCACCGAGATCAACTTTGAGAAGAAGAAGTTCATCTTTTATCCAAAGACATACGATATTTCGACCCGGAAGCCAGACGGGGTGAAGACGTTTCTCTCTAAGTTGATTCCGGCGGGACACTCTTCGCTAGAGATGCTGGTGAAGACTGAGGCCGGGAAGTCACTCGTGCTTGCCCTCGACACCGGAAACAGTTTTTACATCACGACTCACAAGGACGTGCTGGATCGAGTTGGCGTGATGCCGCTGTCCAAGCGCCCAACGTATGTCTCGCAATCCTATGTCGCATCGGGTCCGGTGGACTCCTACAGCGTCCAGATGCCGAAGATGTTCGTCTTCGGAGTTCCGGTCGAGTCAAGTGTCTGGGACATTATTGATCTCCCGTCTTCATCTGCGGAAGGCGACGGAACCGTTGGCTTCGGATTCTTGAAAAACTTTAACGTCACTATCGACTACCAACGTCGGCGCGTCTGGATGGAGAACTTTACGGGCAAGACCACTGATGAAAAGCTTGGAGAGGCGGGGATGTTTACAGCTTGGGACGACAAGTCCAAAAATTGGATCGTTTCGTTTATCGTTAAGGGTGGCCCTGCCGAAGCAGCCGGGATCAAGCGCGGCGACGTCTTTCTAGGATTCGGCACTGAAGAGGTCGGCAATATCGGTTATCTACGAATGCGAAAGCGTTTCCAAGGCCCTGCAGGTTCGGAAATCAAACTAACCCTCTCTCGAAAAGGTGAACTCTACCGAAAGTCCCTCACTCTAACCCCGCTGGTCAACCTGCCGTAACTGGCTCCCGCCCTTCAAGAATCGCAGTCGACGCCATGTCGCCCATCACGTTGATGGTCGTACGGCAACGGTCAAGGAACCAGTCGACGGTGAGAAGGAGAGGGATGTACTCAACGGGGAGGTTGACGGCTTTGAAGACGGCTAGCATCGTGACAAGGCCGGCCTCGGGGATTCCGGCGGCGCCGACGCTCGCAATGACTGACATGATGACAACGATCACCTGCTGGCCGACAGGCAGGTGCATACCGATTCCCTGGGCGATGAAGAGGGCGGCCATCGCCTCGTACAGAGCAGTTCCGTCATGGTTGAAGGTTCCGCCAACCATAATTCCCATGCTTGCGTTCTCGTCCTTGATCTTGAGATTCTCGGTGGCGCATCGGTAAGTGACGGGCAGAGTCGCCGCGGAAGACGCGGTAGAGAACGCCATGAAGAATGCGTCTTTGCCACCCTTTAGGAAGACCATAGGTGAGATGCGGCTGGACAGCGACATTCGGAGCAAGTAGAACCCTCCCATCACCAGCAACGCAAAAACCACGCTGAGAACCCAAACGCCCATCCCGGCGAGGCTCTCAAGTCCCTTAGTTGCGACCACACGGGTGACCACCGCAAAGACGGCAAGCGGCACCAATTCAAAAACCCAATGCAGGATCTTAGAAGTGAGCTGGAAGAAGGCGTTGAGCGTCTTTTGGAAGTGCTCGATGGTTGACTTGAGCGCTGGCTGCTCGGAGTGTAGAAGTAGCCTCATTGCGATACCGAACGCGATTGCGATGAGGATAATGCCAATGATGTCGTTCTTTTGGAATGGTGAGACAAAGTCGGTGGGAATGGAGTCCAGCAAGTGGTTCCAGATGTTGTAGGGTTCCTTTTCCGGGGCAGCACCTTTCTCGGTGAAAACGTTTCGAAGGTGGTCACCCGGTCGGGCAATGTTGGCGACGAGCAGCCCGACTAGAATCGCGACAACGGTGTTGCTCATCAAGAGCCACATCAGCTTTCCGGCTTTGCGACCTGTGATGTTTGCTCCGACAATTGACCCAATGACGGCTGTAAAGATCAGAGGAGTTGCAAGTAGACGCAAAACACGCAGAACAATATCGGCAATCCACTTGAACGATTCGCCTGTAATTCCCGTTGCTTCGGTCAAACTGACCAGCGGACCGAAGCCCGAGTGCCACGCATGACCCAGCACCGCGCCGATCAGGAGCGAGATGATGATCTTTACAAAAAGGGGAATGCGCTTGTACGCCGCCATACCGCGCATTCTACTTTAGAGAATGCCCTAAATTAGAGAATGCCGAGGGACTCTTCAAAGCCGCACATCACATTCATCATGTGAACGTATTGTGCGGCTCCAAGCTTGCCGTTGATGTCTGCCATCACGTGGATGCTCAGCAAGCTCTCGATTTCTCCGGGGGAGAGTTCCAAGTAGTAGGATGCGAACGGAGTATCCGCAACCAACTCCTTGTTCCACTCGTTGTCCCTCCGCTCCCTCACAAAGAAAGATCTGGCGTATCGTTCGCGGTAGATCTCGTCGAGGTCGTCGAAGTTGTCTGGATTGCGGATTTTGGCGACGACGTAGACTCCCCGAACCGAACCAAGATCGTGGTTCTCGGATTGCAGCATGATTCCGCCCGTCCAATTTGCCGAAGCTAGTTCTGTCTCGATGACCGACTGCTGGGCATCCGGGAACGAAGTCAGGACAGCCGGTGCTTCAATAAGAAGTCCCGCCTCGCTGATCGGTCCGAGCGCCAAAAGGGCAAGTGTTCCAGCGGGAGATGGAACCCAGCAGTGGTCTGCACAGACAAGCGGATTGTTATCAATCAGCTCGATGAGTCCTCCGACTTCACCCGTTCCGGCGTTCACCGAGCGCGAGCCAAACTCGATTCCCGGATGATTCGATGGCACAAGTTCCACTCTCGGATGTTGCCCAAGCAGTTCTGTGATGATCGGATTCGATGAGCCAGCATGAATCATTTTGCTAGGCTCACGGACATGTTGATTTTCGCTTTACTAATTTTCTTAGTCTTCTGGTCCGGGATGTCCATGTTCATCACCATGTTCATGGAGTAAAGCTGCCCATCCGAAACTCTGACCACTTGGGTTCCTGAACCGGTAGAGTTGAACAGAGCCTTCATGTCCATATTGAAGTTGATGGTTGCAACTCGCGTTCCTTTGACGGTTGAAATTCCGACAAAGGTGTAGTTCCCCTTAATCGGGACTCCACCAGCGACTCCACCAGCCATTTGAACGTCGCCAGTCCACTTTTGACCAACCTTAATCGCATCCAATGGTAATCCTAGGGAGCCGGTAAACGATCCGAAGTTATTGTCCGTCGGCTTGCCGTACTTGTCCAGAGTCATCGTCACAGACTGTGGCTTCTCGCCGGGATAGACAGTGCTAGTCTGAATTACTTTGTTGCCGTTTGGTTTGACGTCCAGCACTTTGACGATAACGCTCATCGACTGATTTGATGCCTGTGGGCCGGCAAACCGAACGTTCATGTTGTATTTGAAGTTCTGTCCCTTGACGTATTTTGTCGAGAACTTGTACTTGCCTCCGGAGACTGGAGTGACCTGAGAAACCGTAAGGGATGCAAGAGCAAGGAAGGGAAGGCAAGCGTATTTCATGCTAGTTTTCAACCTGGAGACCTGGCAAGATTGTACCGCCGTCGTATACTTCCTACGTTTTGCCGTTGACTTCAATTGCTGCTTTACTGGTGCTCGGTCAGACTCGCTTCCGAGAGGAGAACGGATTGCGGACGGTGCTGGCAAATGACTCCGTGATCTACGTGCAGCAGATGCAGGCACCGCTAGTCACCTTTCAGCTCTTGGTGGCAAATGCGAACAACCCTGATTCCGCACCTATCTACGGCTACCGGCACTTGATCGAGCACATCATCGCCCGGTCAGTTCCTGGCCATGATGTGCTGATTCAGTCATCTGGAGGGGCACTCGATGCGGCGACATCGCGCGACATTGTTCGATTTGAATGGCGAGTCCCGCCAGGCCTCGTACCCGTCGTGGTTTCCACTATGAGAAAGTTTCTTGACTGGAAGACGGTCACTCAGGCCGAGATCGCTCGGGAATCAGCGATCATCGGGCACGAACTTGCGCTACAGGATTCAGTTGCTAACTCAACGGCCGAAGCCTGGAATGCGGTCTTTGAGGAGCAGGGTCTTTCGATGATGGGCGACAAGGAGTCGTGCTCTAAAGCAACTCCGGAGCAGCTGACGAGTCTTTGGAAAAAGATCACAGTCGGCAGTCAAATCGTCGTCTCAGTTGCCGGTCCGGTGGATAAAGTGGCCCTGACCAAGCTAGTACGCAATGAGCTAGAGGGGTTTCCAAGGGGTCCCGTCAAGTCATGGCCGAGCCGAACGATTTCTGGTTCGTACGGTACAAAGCAGCTCGCGGCAATCGTCGTCCCGCCCATTGGTTCTCCAGGTGCAATCTCGGCACTTGCCGCCGCCCTTGGAGCAAGCGCCCGTTTATCGCGCCCGTTCTTTAGCTACACGCCATCGGCCCGCCCGGGAGTTGCCCTCTTGGGTTCTCTCGACGAAGCAGAAGAGATTGCTAAAGTGTTGAAGGAGGAAGATCCGGCCGTGGCTTACCGCACGGGAAAGGCGTACTTATATGCTTGGATCAAGGGTGAAGTCGGAAATCCGACGAAATCCGCGACGTTCAATGGAACGCTTTTGAGTGCCGGATTGAGCCAGCGTCCTTCCAAACTTTGGGAGCAAGTGGAATATGCCGACTACGCTCAATTCCTGAACTACTGGCGCCAAATCCAGGCGGTGGCAAAGTGATTCTATGGGCGTTAGCTGTAGCGCAACCGCTAGTGACGCCTCAGATGATCGAATTCCCGACGACCGAAGGGGAAGTTGTCGCTATTGAGGCTCTGATCCGTCTACCCAAACTGGAACCGGGCCACCGGTTTCGCCTGGAACAAGCGGCTTACAACGCGGTCAAGATGACTCCTCAATATGGAAAGAGAGACATCTCCCGTATTCTGGCTCCTGGCTACCGCTTCAGGATCGATCAGTTGGCCGACACGCTGAGAATAGGGCTGACCGTAGAGCCAAAGGACCTCGGTTCAGGTCTAAGTGTCTTGTCGAGCGTGCTGACGGAACCGACCTTTCTCCCGGACGCGATCAAAGTCGAGTCGATGCCCGCCATCAGTCCTTGGCTAAAGGCAATTCGTTCTTTCGACCTGGTTCCGATGGAGGTAGATCAGGGCCTGTTGCAAGACATTTGGAAGTATGTCATTCGTCCGGAAGCCATCACAGTTGGCGTCCGTGGTCCGATTCCCGCTGGTCGCGCAACCCAGCTTTGGCATGAACGAGAGCGATTCTGGCAGGAGTATCTGCCCAACAAGACTGTTTCAGGACGATCCCCGAAGCTGAGGCTTGACATTGGGAACCCGCCGATTCTTCTGTTTAGTTCCCAAGTTTCAGTCCTCGAGCCACTCGACATCATGGCCGCGACCTTGCTGAGCGGAGGCAAAGACACCATTCTTTGGAAGGTATGCCGGGAGAGCTTAACGATGAGCTATCAACAAGACGCTTTTCTGATTCCGACGAGCAGCGGGTGGGAGTTCAAGATTGCGATCGCAACCGACAAGCGAATCTTGGAGGAAGACGCGGTTAACCAGCTCAAGTCAAAGTTGCTAACATCGGTTGACCAACTTTCCGAAGCCGACCTTTCCCACGCCAAAGGGTTGTTGACCGGTTTCTTCGAACTTGGCCAGCCCGGAATTCCTATCAGGATCGGGAATACTCAACTTACTGGAGGCGATGCGAACGAGATGCTCTTTCGTGATCTGTACCTCGCAGCAAAAAGCTCGCCACCGTTTTCTTCGAGCTCCTGGCTCGCCGGTAGCAGCCTCGCCGACGCTAAAAAGCGACTGCGATCAATCATCGAGAATTCCTCCGTCAGCTTCCGGTAACAAGAGCGCCCCGCGAGCCTGCCGAGCGCTGTTGTTCCAGAATGTATCGGCTCACGCCGTTATTCTGCTAGAGCTTCTTCTTCAACAGCAACCGCTACCGGAGCTGCTTCTTCAACTTTCTTGCTTGCTCGTTTTTTGGTCGTGGTTCCTTGCTCAGAGCCTACGGCTCCTTCGGTGAAGTGAGCTTTGATCCTAATTCGTCGGCTGAGGTCGCCGTCGCTGATCGTGTTCCAGTTTGCACGGTCGAGGGCCCATTGCCAGCCAATATCAGCGGACGAGTAGCTAAACTCAACTCCGGCCTGCAGGATGTCGGAAAGCATGGTCTTCAAATCTTCTCGAGTGTTGAGAAGCTCTTCGCCGGCAGCGATGTTTGGAGCCAGTCCGATGTTAACAACGACTGGTTCGTCGTCCAAGACGGTGTTCTTAGTAATCTTTTTTGGCAAAGACTCAACGATGGCTGCGTTGATCGAGTGAAGATGGCCCGACATCGAGACCATGAGTTTCTCGTTATCGTTTGGCCAGATGAAGTACTCGCCTTCGTAGACGGCTTTGGCGTGGCGACCCGTGAGACTGAGCGCGGACGCGACGAGTGCGGCATCGGCGGCAAGAAGCTTGGGGTGAGTCTTTCTGATCTGATCGACGGCGGATTCAAGCTTCGTGAGGTTACAAATGATCAAACTGGGTTGCTCCTTATCGACGCAACATAAAATTGCGCCATAATGTGCCAGTTTACCTCGCCGACGCAAGTCGTTGTCGTACCTGAGATGAGTATGAAAAGGATTCTGTTTGCCCTCCTGGGAGCTTCGCTGGTCTTCGCTTTGGCCGGATGCACCGGAGGTTCCACTGACTCGACAAGTTCGAGTCCTTCGTCGTCTTCCGCTCCAGCCACCGACGCAGGAGGAAAGAAGCTCCGCATCGGAATGGTTTTCGATAGCGGCGGACGAGGCGACAAGTCCTTCAACGACTCGGCCTACGCCGGACTAGAGAAGGCCCAAAAGGAACTTGGCGTCGAGGTTCAGACCGTTGACAGCAAGGCCGAAAAGGATTATTCGATCAACCTGACAACCCTAGCCGAGCAAAAGTTTGACGTCATTTTCGCGATCGGAATCACCCAAGGCGAAGCCCTGACGGCAGTTGCGCCAAAGTTTCCTGATGTGAAGTTTGCGATCGTGGATGCCACTGTTGAAGCACCAAACGTCCGTTCTCTTCTTTTCAGCGAGGAGCAGGGAAGTTACCTGGCCGGGTACGCCGCTGGACTAGCGACCAAGGCTAACAAGATTGGTTTTGTCGGAGGCAAGAAGATCCCTCTCATTGAGAAGTTTGAGGCTGGCTACAAGGCAGGCGCAATGGCCGCCAATCCGAAAGTCGAAATGCTACCGAGCAAGTACACCGAAAGCTGGGACGACACGCAGCTTGGTAAAGAGTCTGCGAAATCGCTCTTTAATGCGGGCGCGGACATCGTTTACCACGCAGCAGGACGCTGCGGCGTAGGCGTCATTGCGGCGGCTAAAGAAGCCGGAAAGCTTGCAATCGGAGTGGACAGCAACCAGGATGATCAAGCTCCTGGTTTCGTCCTCACCTCAATGATTAAGCGAGTCGATGAGTCGGTTTTCCAGACGATCAAAGACATCAAGGACGGCTCGTTCACCGCCGGATCGAAGGTTTACGACCTCGCTTCAAACGGTGTCGGCCTGAGCGATTTCAAGAACACCAAGGACAAGATTGGCGAAGACAATCTTAAGAAGATTGAGGCTGTGAAGGCAGACATCGTTGCTAAGAAAATCACGGTTCCGACCAAACTCTGAACCGAATCCATTCCGTGCCCCGTAGTGAATTACGGGGACAACAAAACGACCCCGGCCGGTACGAAGTGCTAAACTTAGCTGGTCGGGGTCGTTTTGTTAGTCGTTCAGTCGGCTCCCCTGGCAGCAGTTATGTCTGAAACGCACACGTCAGCGAACCGCCGATTCGAGCTTGGTATCATCGGCTTTTTCATCTTCATGCCCCCCATCGGTGGACTTGTTGCGCTCTATCAGGCGCTGCAGAATCCGACGAAGTTCGGCCAATCTGTTGGGCTTCTTGCGTGGCTCTGCCTGCTGATTGGTGCTCACATCAAGTTCGTTCGACCATACTTCCGCCGTTATCCTATTGTCCGGGGTTACAAGGAGATTGCTGAAAAGATCAAGAGTTACAATGGCCGCCACGCCAAACTAACAGCTTCGGCTTGGCGATCTCGGATTCTACGTTCCGCTTATCGGATCGGCTTTTTTGCCCTGACGCTACCATTCTTCATCGGCCAATACTCGATCTATGGAGCCAATTTTGTTTGGTTCACGATGGGCTGGGTCGTCGCGGGTTTTGGAATCACGGTTGGATACCACCGTATCGGCACTCACCCTTCATTCAAAGCCCCCGAGTGGGTGAGAGCGATTTTGCTCATCATGGGTTCCATGGCTGTACAGGGTCCGGTGAGCGAGTGGACCAAGAAGCACTCGAAACATCATGCTTTTGGCGAAACCTCAGCAGATGTTCACTCTCCGTATGTGTTTGAAGACTCCAAGCGGGGAATCTTCATCGAACAGTTCTATGCCTTCATGCACAGCTTCATGATGTGGGCGTTTCGAGAGCCTTCGTTGCGGCGACCGAAGGGGATGTCGATTGAGGACTGGAAGGCTGATCTGCTCGCGAATTCGCCCGATTCTTCGACTTTCAAGTTCCGCGAAGAAGATCGTGGACATTGGGAAGTAAAGGACAAGGACGGCAAGATCGTTGCCTCGACCGAAAAGCTGATCAAGGCTCGCTGGGGCAGATTTGTGGATGTGATTGTTGGGATCGAGCAAGATAAAACGATTTCAATGCTCGGTCAGCCACTCATCTACTTGAGCATCCTAGCGGTTAGCGTCGGAGCACCGATGATTCTAGGGGGAATCTCGATCTGGGAAGTCCTAGCTAGAATTTGCTACGTAAACTGGGCCACATTCTGCGTGAACTCTGTGAGCCATATCTGGGGCGAGCAGCCCTTCCAAGTTCCTGATAACTCGCGGAATAACGCATTCGTCGAAATCTTGGCACTCGGAGAAGGCGGACACAACACCCATCACAAATCCGAGCTCTGGGCGCAGCATGGCGTCTTTGCTTGGCAGTTTGATCCTTCCGCCGTTTTCATCAAGACCCTTGCTTTCTTCGGGCTTGCTAGGGAACTCAACCTTCCTTCAAGATCGCAAATCAAAGCTGCTTGGCGCGGCTGGAGAAGACGAGAGCCAACAATGCAGGGCTATCCGGCTCCAACCTGGGAGCAAGCCATCTCTCCAGCACTTGTTGAACAATTAAGTGCCGCAGAAGAAGTTGTTGCTTAACAATACTTCCGTTTAGCTCCGCCATCTTGATAGAATGGCGGAGATGCACATTCGAACGATCATCCCTTTCGCGCTGGTTGCAGCAGGATGCGGTGGACCAGCCATCCAAACCAAGGCCACGGCGTTTGCGTTGCCTCCTGGGCACACCAAAGGTGCGAGTGATGATGGAGTGGTGGAGATAGGAATTCCTAGCGGCTGGCGTCAGGGTGTTGACCGGATGATGGAGTCGCCTCTGCTTGGACAAGGAAACGAGTTCGGATCATCAGCACCGAGCGATCCAGAGGCCTCAAAGGCGGTCGAACAGATGTCCAGCGCCCTGACACAAATGTCGAACGAGGACGAACAAGAGGCCCTTGAGCGACTTAAGAAGAAAGGAAACATACTCAATGTGATCTCTACTGGCAACAAGCCGATTATTGGCGAGGCGAGAACCCGCTTCTACGTGCAGAAAGCAACTCAAGGCGGCAACTGGAGTTGGGACGGAGCCCATCAGTATGAAGGCGGCCAATACTTCCATAAGCCTGCTGCCAAGGAAGTCGACCTTCCGGTCGGCAAAGCCCATCGAATGGAGGAAACCAAGACTCTTATTGACGGTGGCGTCAAGACGACCATCAGCTACGTCATTCCAAACGGCAAAGACCTATACTGCCTACGCTTCGTGACGCAGGAAAACGCAGACGTTATCAAGTCCATTGAAAAACAAGTCGCTGAATCGATTCGGATTAAGCCTTAGAATTCCTAAACTCAGCCACTTCCGCCTTCATCTGTTCGCTCAACTTGGCCAACTTGGCTCGCCACAGGGTTTCAAACGGCTCTAGTGCCTCGCAGATTGCCTTGGTGATAACGTAGTTTCTATACCATTTGTGGTTTGCAGGGACGACCGTCCAAGGTGCATTCTCGGTTGAACACTTTGCCAACGCATCTTCATACGCCTCGGAGTAGGAGTCCCAGAACTCACGTTCCTTCCAGTCACCAACCGAGAGTTTCCACGACTTGATCGGGTCATTCCCCCGCTCGATCAGCCGTTCTTCTTGCTCATCTTTGCTGATGTGCAGAAAGAACTTGAGAACGATCGTTCCGGAGTCAGCAAGGAGCTGCTCAAAGTTGTTAATGTGCTCGTACCGCTTGCTCCAGACCTCTTTCGGGGCGATATCGTGAACGCGTACGACTAAGACATCCTCGTAGTGCGATCGGTTGAAGATTACGGTTTCACCTTTCATCGGAGTTTGCTGGTGGATGCGCCACAAGAAATCATGTCCAATCTCTACCGGCGTTGGGACCTTGAACGGGGCGATCCTGGTTGCTTGAGCATTCATGAACTTGAGGAGGTGGCGAATGGTGCCGTCCTTACCGCTCGTATCCCGGCCCTGCAACACGATGAGTAAGGAAGTCTGCCCTGCGGCAAACATGAGTTCTTGCAGTGCGGAGACCCTTTCGGTCAGTTTTGCCAGCTTGGCAATCACTTCCTCTTCCGAAAACTTGCCGCGATCGGCGGCGTCAAACTTGTTGAGGTCTACTTTGTCGCCGGGTTGAACTTTGGGCATCTGCCCAGTTTAACACTTACGCAGCTTTGAGCTGGTCTTCAGTGAGATCCCTATAATGGGTTACACGATTTCGACCCGTTCGCTTTGAATGGTAGAGAGCTTCGTCGGACTGTTCGATCATCCCGCGAGCGCTTTCTACCCCTGTGAACGTCGAACATCCGACCGAGGCCGTGATCGCCCGGTGTGGCCAAGTTTCGGCCAAGATTGCTGCGCGGAATCGCTCAGCCGCAAGCTGTGCGGCAGCCGCGTCACAGTTATCCAAAATGATTGCAAATTCCTCTCCACCGTACCGAGCAGGTCGCTCGTAGCGTCTTGCCGTCGTATTGAGAATCTTTGCAAATAGGATGAGAATCTCGTCTCCCGCTTGGTGTCCGAAATTGTCATTCAGAGCCTTGAAGTGATCGATATCGAACAACAACAGGGAGAACTTGTGGTCCTGCCGAATTGCGCGATCAAGAGTCTCTTCAAGTAGCTCGTTAAACCGGCGTCGGTTCATCAGGCCAGTAAGGCCATCGGTAACTGCCAGCCGTCGCAGCTGTCGGTTGGCATCTTGGAGCTTGAGCCGTTGACGCTCCATGACCTTCATGTAATTCTTGATCTCTCGCATTTGCTCGTCGATTTTGCGCTGAGACAGAACGCGTTCTGTGATGTCCAAGTTTCCAGCGACTGCGGCGATGACTTCGCCTCTTCGGTTTGTAAGGCAAACGACTTTGCAGGCCAAGTGGACCTCGGTCTCATCTGGACGGCGGAACTGCCAATCGAACTCGATACTCTTGTTGCTGGCAAAGAGTTTGTCGACCTTTTCCTGACTCCACGCTCCTGTTTCGTCGGGATCTAGAACGGTCCAAACGGTGTTAAAAAAGGCTTCGTAGGCCTCGATGCCGAACGTTTCGGTGGCGAGTCCGTTCCACTCGTGAACCAGTCCTTGAGCATCGAAGGTGAAGCACGCAACCGGCAGACCGTTGAATAGCGCCTCGAAACGTCGAGATGCAAACTCTAGACTTTCAACTGTCGCATGCAAATCCTCGTGGGCTCGCGTGAATTTCTCCTCCGTCTCTTGCCACTGATGTCGTTCGTCCAACAATTTGGCGATGAAGTGAACCTTGGCAAGCCAACGATCATCGGGCACCCCGACCACCACTTGATCGGCGCCTGCGTTGTACCAAGCGAGTTCCTGTTCTTCGCTAGTCCATACCAGGACGAAATGCCCTAACCGATTGGCCGAAGACAAATTCAATTGACCGTTTTCGGCGGGCGATCCTTGGTCGTGAACCAGATAGAAGTAGAACCCTTCTTGAGAGAAGTCTTTGAATTCTTCAAAACTTCTTGTTTTGACAGTGAATCCTTCTCGTTCGAGGAATGCGGTTGCCATCGGACTCTCCGACCCAACCCAAAAACATGTTCCTCGCGATACCATCAGAAGCCTATATTGGGAGAACAATCGAGTTCTCAAAAGACTTATCAGTAGTTCTGTTCCGGATTTTTAGGATTTACCAAAACATTCTTTCCAAGCACGCTGATATTTTGTATGAACATATCTCGGCACTCTCCACATGTCAAGTCTCTTTTGAGCTGGAGCAAGATTCTCCGTGAACCCAATGAGATAGTTGGCTTTTCTAGCAGCATTGGCTACCTTTGAATCAAACTTTCCATTTGGATATGCAATTGTTGTGACCGTGTGACCCAACTTCAGCTCCAGCTTCTTCTTTGAATCTTCAAGTTCGTGCTTGAGTTGAGAATCGCTGAGTTTGGTGAGATCAGCCGGATGCGAGCAAGTTTGGGAACCGATGGTTACGAGACCACTCTGGTCAAGCTCAGTCAACTCTTTCCAGGACATCTTCGGCCTTCCAACCGGGCTGCCGACGAAGTCAGTGTGAACAAACTGGGCGACTGGGATTCTTTCCCTCTTGAGAATCGGCCAAGCGTGCTTGTAAAAGCCCAGATAGTTATCTGCAAACGTGATGCAGATCGCGTTCTTGGGAAGCGGGCGGCCCGTGCTCAGTGAGATCCGAAGCTGGTCGACAGATACGAAACTGGCATTTCGCTTGCGGAGGAAGGCGAGTTGTTCGCGGAACTCGTCAACAGTGCAGTCAAACCAAAGACTCTTTGAATCTCGCTTACGAATGATGTCGTGATAGGTCAATACCGGGGTCAACTGCGCCGTACCAAGAGCGAACTGGGAAGGGAGAATCATCGCAAGTGATCCGTGTTGTTGAACTTCTCCAGAACCCAGACATCCTGAGCCCAGCGAAGTTCAGTGATTGAAGCATTATCAAAACGGAACGAGCGACTGACCTCCACGGGCGCTCCAAGAAGCCGGCAAAGAATCACCTCCTTGGTCATCCCATGGGTGAAGATCGCTGTCGAGCGGGTGTCCAGATGAAGATCAGCGGTGATCGATTCGATTCGCTCCATCACTTCGTAAGCGCTCTCTGCGCCGTGCGGCTTGACTCTAAAGCGGCTCTGACCTTCCGAACATGCGGCATCCCACGCTTTGACCAAGGTAGTCAACGGGGCGCCTTCAAGTTCACCCAACGAGCGTTCTCGGAGCAGTATGCTCGTTTCAAGTGGGATTCCAAGAGCAACGCTGGCCAACCGAGCAGTTTCCGAGGCCCGCTGGCTATCAGAAGAGATCATTCTTTGAACCGGATGACGAACAAAGAATTCAGCGACCTTGATCGCTTGGCTGGTTCCAACCTCATCCAAGGGCACATCGATATGCCCTTGAGCAAGGTGGTTCACATTGTAGTCTGTCCTGCCATGGCGAACGAGGTAGAGCCTCATTTGGGTAACTGTCGGAAGATAATCCTTGAGCCGTACTTTCCACCCCAGAGCAGTGAAATCGTTGCCTTCTGGAAATCCGTGTCACTTGCCTCATGGATGTTCATGAACTTGTTCGGGTTGCGATCGGCAATCGGGAACCAGCTACTTTGAACTTGAACAACGATCTGGTGACCCTTTCGGAAGGTGTGCATCGTTTCGTTGAGATCAAACTTTACTTTCGTTGGCTCGCCCGGCTTGATGGGTATCGGCTTTTCGAACGACTTTCGGAACTTAGCGCGGAAGATGTCTGATCGAACCATCATTTGGAATCCCGCCATCGATTTCTCGTCCGCACCAGCGGTTGTCTCAGTGGTACTAGTAGGGAATTGGTCGATGATCTTGACAACCAAATCGCAATCCGTTCCTGTGGTTTTGATCCATAGGTCAGCAGTTGGCTTTCCGATGATCTGAACATCTTGAACGAGCGGAGCAGACTTGTATGTCAGTACATCTCCCCGCTTTTCGGCCCAAGCCTGGTTATGAATGAGCCAATCACCAGGTGCTCGCTTGCTGTTTTGCCAGTCCTCCAAGTACGGTGTCGGGTTTGCAGGATCGCTCACGTATGAGTCAGAGCCTGGTTGATTCTCTGGTAGCCACTCAAGCGACTTTCGACCATCGAAGTAGACCGATTTCTCTTTCAGACCTTTCGGTGGCCACTCGGCAAACGTGTGCCATTTATTCGCTCCGGTCTCAAAGATGTTTGCTTCTGCGGTGGCAGAAGTCTTTCCGTTGAGATACTTTTCAAAAAAGGGAAGCTCGATCTTCTCACCGAAGAACTCCGCCGTGTTCTGATAGAACTTCACTTGTCCAAGCGATGCTCCAGTTCCGCGAGAGAATCCTCCATGCAACCATGGTCCCATGACAAGGTAGTTGTCCGTGCGGTTTTGCTTTTCGCCCGCCTGATAGAGGTTAAGCGCCCCCCAGAGGTCCTCTTTATCAAAGAACCCGCCGACGGTCATTACCGCACATTTGACATTCTTGAAGTTGCGAGTAAGTGAACGATCCTTCCAGTAGGCGTCGTAGGTGTCGTGCGCCATCAATTCCTTTGTCCAGTAGGGAATCAGACCCTTGTAGTGCAGCCTGTCAAAATTTGGCAAAGCTCCGGTATCCAGATAGAACTGGTAGGCCGATTTTGTGCCTCGATCTATCGTCGGTCGCTGACCGCCGCGGGGCACGTCGAAGCCGCCGACGAAGTCGAAGGTTTCCTGGAGGAACAAAGCTCCGTTGTGGTGGCAGTCGTCACCGAGGAACCAGTCGCTCACTGGTGCTCCTGGTTCGACCGCCTTCAATGCTGGATGGTTGTTCACGGCTCCGATGCCCGCGTAGAAGCCCGGATAAGAGATGCCCCAGAGCCCAACGTTGCCATTGTTTTTCGGAACGTTCTTAACTAAGAAGTCGACAGTGTCATAGGTATCCGTCGTCTCGTCAAAGACCACTCCCGCTTTTCGCATCGGTCGGGTGTTCAGAAAGTCGCCTTCGCTCTTGCCCTTTCCGCGAACGTCCTGATAGACGTAAATGTACTTCTTCTCAGTAAGATAGACCGACCGACGGCGCGGACCGGAACTGGGGGAGCCTGCGCCGTATGGAGTTCGCTCCATGAGGAGTGGCGATTTGCCGGTGAGATCCTTTGGCACCCAGGCGACGGTGTAGAGTTTCACGCCGTCTCGCATGGGGATTGAGTATTCGTAAGCGTCGTACTGGGAAGCGAAGCCTCCCTGAATCATCATCGCAAGAGCTAATGTCGAAGTCATCTTAGGCGAATGTTACCGCCAGAAGGGTTGTCTGCCTGTTGCAATCGCACGAATGTTCGTGCCCGTTGAGGTCATGATGACGATCTCAGGAGCTTCAAATGAACCACGCTCGGCGGCGATTTGAGTTCCATCCTGCGAGATCGTCGGGTTTGAGTAACCTCCCTCGGTGGTCAGCAAAGCACTAGATACGAGAGAGACGGAAACGGTTCCGAAGCCATCGTTCATGATCGAGCAGTCGTACCGACGAAGATTTCCGCTCGCATCGACTCCGACCAAGAAGAACGTCGTCCCCGTTGTGCTACTGACCGAGATTTGGCTCAAACCGACTGCTTCTTGGTCAATGTTCTCGTTGTCAATCGTCGAAATCCAGCCATTGGCTGTAGATGTTGAGCTCGCAAGCAAAGCGCGCGGCGCGGCATTCCAAGACCCTAAAGCAAGCTGGTCGGCAATGAAAGACTGGAGAATCGTTCCCGATGCTGTGTCAACAGCGTAGGCGCTAAGCCCCGAACTCGGGGCAATCGCAATGAACCAGAGCAGATCGGTGCCAGTGAAGAAGTCTCCAGAAATCTTTGGAGCAAGCGACCACCTGGGCTGGAATGGCCCATCTGGCTTCGGCGATGAGCCTAGGAATAGGTCGATTAGATTCGAACCATCGAGCCCACATGTGAAAATCGAAGCATCGAACCCTGACTTGGTTCCCGCGAATGCGAGCTTCGTGCGATTGAAGTTTGGAGCCGGAGAGGAGATCGCGCTAAATACTCCAATTCCGTCCAAGACATTGACAAGATCACTTCCATCACCGGACATCGACTTCAATATCGGTCCATCACTCACAAAGAAAATGCGTCCAGTTCCGGTAGCTCCACCTCCCGTGACGTTGAGTGGTGTAGAGGAACTAGATATACCGTTCACGCGTGCGATTACGGAGCCAACACCCCCAGCGAGGCCGACGACAGAGGGACCATTGACACCCAAAAAGGAACTTCCACTCGCAACCGAGATTGAGAGCGAGCCCGGCGAGACGGCCACGATATTCAGGTCTGCGTCCCTACATTCGACCTGCAAGTCCTTCGTTTGACCCACTTGTACGCTCTGATTAGGAGGAATCGTCACAGTTTGGATGATGGACTGGATAACGATATTGCCAATATCACCACCATTCAGACTGAAATCGACGTCAGCCGCACCGGCCGCAACAACGGCACCCGCGCCGTTTTGATCGGCATAAAATGCAACATCAACCAGCAGAGCACCTTTGCGAACCGCTCCCGGCGACGTGTAGTTCTGACTGTAGGCAGCTGGATCGGTACTGCGGTTGATCGTGAACTTGTAATCTGTCGAAGTGTCGATTCCCCCAAAGACTGTCACGACCGCCGATAGAGCGGATGATGGGGCATCTACGGATCGACTACGGGCCGCCCAGTTGATTCCTAGCTTGACAGGCGTCGTGGTACTGCCTGTCGAAGCGGTTGTCGAAGTCGTGGAAGTCGTGCTTGTGGTGGAAGTTGTAGATGTTGTTGACGTCGTCGATGTTGTTCCGGTAGTGCCTCCACCTCCGCCCCCACATGCGATGAGTAGCGCACAGAGGATCACGAAAAGGATCGGAACCAAACGGGACATCACAACTATGATGCTCGATTTACTCGCAATTCAGCAGGGTGATCAGCGTAGAATCAGGGACATGAGATCCTTCTTGGCTCTGCTAATGGCATGTGCACTGTTGATTTCTGGTTGTGGTAGCGGCGAAACCGCGAGCAACCAACCTTCTGAGTCTTCTCCTAAATCTGACTTCAAAGTAGCATTACTGACGCCGGGGCCAGTGAACGACTCCGGTTGGTCTGCGATGGCATATGAGGGACTCGAGGCGATCAAGACCGACCTCGGCGCCGAAACGAGCAACCAAGTTGCTCAAGGCAACGATATCAAAGAAGCCATGAGGAGCTATGCCCAAAAGGGTTACTCCCTAGTGTTCGGTCACGGCTTTGAGTACAACGAACCAGGAGTTCAAGTCGCTAAGGACTTCCCGGACACCGTTTTCGTCTCTTCTTCTGGAAGTGCAACTGCCAAGAACGCTGGAGCAATTCGTTTCTACCTCGAACAGTCGTTTTATATTGCCGGAGTCCTCGCCGCCCAAACAAGCAAGAGCGGTACGGTGGGAATGGTGGGCGGGCCCGATGTGCCAAGTATTCGATCTACCTTCAAAGCGTTTCGGGCCGGAGCTGAGGCATCAAAACCCGGCATCAAAGTTCTCGAAGTTTTCACCGGAAAGAATGACGATGTTGCTGCAGCTCGCCAAGTGGCGGAAGCTATGATCAAGAACGGCGCGGACGTTTTGATTCACCAAGCAAATGCGGCTGCCCAAGGAGTGTTCACGGCATGCAAGGATGGGAAAGCTTGGGCGCTTGGCGCCAATCTGAACCAAAACGATAACGATAGTGGAATCGTTATTGCCAGCGCAACAATTTCTGCCAGAGCCGCTTTCCTAGAGGTCGCAAAGCTCGTAAAGGATAAAAAATTTGACGGCAACGTGGTTCAGCTTGGAATGGAGAAGGGTGCGATCGACTTCGTCTTCAATGACAAGCTTAAAAGCAAACTGCCCGAAGCCGCGATCAAAGCGGTTGAAGAGACCAAAGCAAATATTCTCAACGGAAAGCTAATCGTTCCAAAAGACAAATTCTGATGCCTGGCGGTCTCTTAGAGGCGAAAAACATCTCGATGAAGTTTGGGGTACTGAGTGCTCTCAACGACATTTCTGTAGCGTTCAGGCCCGGTGAAGTACATGCCGTTGTTGGTGAAAACGGGGCAGGGAAGTCCACTTTGATGAACGTCCTCGCCGGGTTTCTAACGCCGAGTACTGGAGTTGTCGAGCTGGATGGTGTGCGTCTCGAAGGATCGGCTTCGCGACGGGCCAATGGCATCCAGATGGTTCACCAACATTTCCGATTAGTACCGGCATTTTCGGTTGCCGAAAATTTGCGTCTCGGACTCCTCGCCTCCAAGGGTGATGTTGAAGACGCCGAACGGACCGCGGAAGAACTCGGCTGGGAGCTACAATTGCCCGCGCGGTGCGAAAATCTGGGGGTTGGAGAGCGGCAGAGAATCGAAATTCTCAAGGCATTATCGTCGTCGCCAAGAGTCGTGATCTTTGATGAACCTACGGCGGTGTTGACAGAGAATGAAGTTGAGGGGCTTCTGAATACCCTTCGTGCGCTTGCCGAAAGAGGGCTGACGGTGATCTTGATTGCTCACAAGCTTGTGGAGGTGTTTTCGGTGGCAGATCAGATCACTGTTTTGCGAAACGGCTTGTTTCGAGGCACATTCAAGGCATCTGAATCGTCTCCGAAACAAATTGCGGTAGAGATGGTCGGCGCAAGTCTCGCTACTTCTAACCCTTCGCGAGCTGATCACAAAGGGATCTTTGAGTGCCACTCCCTGATGGTTGACGGACAATGTCCGATTGTGGATTTGAACCTTGCTGTCGGCTTCGGTGAAGTACTCGGAATTGGTGGTGTGGATGGAAACGGCCAAGTTGAACTTGCGGAAGCTCTCGCGGGAGTACGGAGTTTTCGTGGCTCAATGACCGAGGTGGACTCGGTGGGTTACGTGCCTCAGGATAGACAAAACGATGGTCTGGCCCTTTCGATGTCGATCGAAGAGAATCTTGAAATTGCCGCTACTCTATTGACCGCTGACTCAGCCATACGGGACTACGAGATCAAGGCTTTAAGCGGAAAGTCAACGGTGAATGCCCTGTCAGGTGGGAACCAGCAAAAAGTGGTTCTTGCTCGAGAATTATCCCGCAATCCTCAGCTTCTTGTTGTCGTGAATCCGACCAGGGGCTTGGATGTGAAAGCGTCCACGTTTGTGCTCAATCAAATCGGTGAGGCCGCTGTTCGTGGTGCAGCAGTGGTATTGATCTCGACAGATCGGGACGAGATCGCAGCAATTTCACACCGAACGCTTTACCTTTCCAAAGGAAGACTACTTCAAACATCAGCTGAGGCCCTGTCCGCATGAAATCTGTCTGTATTGGGCTGGCAGGTTTGACGGCCATCATTTCGATCGGCCTGCTGCTGGCCGGTGTGCCGATTCTTGAAGGGTTGCGACTCTTGGTACAGGGTGCGTTCGGGGATCGCTTTGCAATCTCTCAATCATTCGTTCGTTCCACTCCACTTCTGCTTGCTGGGCTAGGAGTTGCGATCGCCTGGAAAGCTGGTGTCTTCAACATCGGTGGCGAAGGTCAGCTTGTGATCGGCGCTTTGGCGGGAGCCTCTGTCGCAAAAATGCTTGCCGCCATTGGATTGCCCGTAGTTGCTACATTGCTGATTTTGGTAGCTAGCGTCTTCGGAGGGGCCGCCTGGTCGGCGATTGCAGGCTGGCTCTGGATAAAAAGAGGTGTTAACCTTGTCATCTCCACGATTCTCCTCAACTTTATCGGCGTCCAGTTGCTCGTATTCAGCGTCGATGGGCCACTTCGAAGAGCAGGGCAATCTGCTCCAATGACAGACCAACTCCCGGACGCCTGGATGCTTTGGAAACCATCTCGTCAGACCGACTTTCACCTGGGAGTGCTTCTGGCATTAGTGGTCGCATTTTGTGTGGGCTGGTACGTGTTTAGAACCAGGAGCGGATACCTACTGCGCGCCACGGGTGCGAATCCGAGATTTGTGCGGGCTAACCGATACAGGCCGGAGTGGATTCAGTTTAAGGCAATGTTGCTCAGCGGGGGACTCTGCGGCCTTGCGGGCGGTGTCCAGTATCTTGGAATCAACGGGCAACTCACGTCTTCATTCTCTCAGCAATACGGGTTTCTAGCCATTCCTGTTGCGCTTGTCGGAGGTTTGCATCCAATCGGGGTTGTCGCGTCCAGCCTGTTCTTCGGATCGCTGTTTGCAGGAACGTCTAACCTCTCCCGCTTCAGCGGAGGGGGAAGCTACTTCGTTTATGTGGTGCAAGCTCTCGCAGTTTTGGCACTCCTGGGTTATCGGCTACTTGCAGAACAGCGTCAGGAGGCCGTCGCATGATTGACCCAATTTCGATTCTGCGGTATGCGGCTCCAATCGGATTTTCTGCGGTTGGAGAGACGGCGGGTCAGAGAGCTGGAATCATCAACATCGGTCTAGAAGGCACGATGCTGGCCAGTGCTTTCGTGGCGATGCGAGTGAGCCTGAGCACAGGTAACCCTTGGCTCGGAATACTTGCCGGAATGTTTGCGGGACTGTTTGTGACCTTAATTTCGGCAGTGTTAACCATCAGCATGCGTCAAGACCAAGTTGTGATTGGGACCGTCTTCAATCTTCTCTTTTTTGGAATTTGTGGGATGCTGTTTGAAAAGTCCAACGGAGCAACTGGCCAACTGCTATCACTTCCAGCTTTGCCTAAGCTCATTTGGGGCATCGACGCAGTTCTTATCATCTTAATACTTGCTGCGGGGGCCACTGGTTACGCTCTCTTCAAAACGGATTGGGGACTCAAAGCTCGGGCAGCAGGTGAGTATCCGTCTTCACTTGAGGCGGCCGGGTTCTCCGTAGCAAGAACTCGATATGAGGCGTGTGCTATCGCGGGAGTGATGGCTGGCTTGGGTGGAGCATATTACGCAATCGGGGTAGCAGGTTCGTTCGCTCCAGATATGATTTCGGGGAGGGGATTTATGGCAATCGCAATGGTCACGTTCGCGCGGTGGAAACCGGTTTGGGGCCTACTTGCGGCTTGCCTGTTGGGCTACTTCGAGACCTTGCAAATTCAACTTCAAATGAACCAGCAGGGGATTCCAAAGTCGCTCTTAATTGCCATTCCGTATGCCGCAACACTGCTTGTGCTGGTGTTTTCAGGCAAAGGGGCAAAGGCTCCTGAAGCTCTTGGCGAGCCTTATCGGGGGATGAGATGACCCTACGAATGACCCGAACCGTATCATTTTCTTCCGGGCATCGTTATTGGTTCGCCCATCTTGCGGCGGAAGAGAACAAACGTTTGTTTGGCGAATGGGCTTCGCCGTTTAGCCATGGCCACAACTACACACTACACGTCACCGTTGATGGTCAGATTGATCCTTTAAACGGCATGATCGTCAATATCAAGGACATTGACGGAGTTCTGAAGACGCACCTGTTGCCCCAGTTTACCAATCGTAGCTTGAACGACGAGATTCCACATTTTGAACGACATGCTCCGACGGTAGAAAACGTGCTCGCCTACGTTTGGGCCGAGATTCAGCGCATCGGACTCCCTCACGAAGTGACGCTAACCCACATCAAACTCGAAGAAATCCCCACACTTTACGGAGAATTTGACGGCATGAAAACCACGATCACACGCATTTATGAATTCGCTGCGAGCCACCGGCTTCATGCACCTAATCTGCCGCCTGAAGAGAACCTCAGACTGTTTGGCAAGTGCAACAACCCAGCGGGCCACGGACACAACTACGTTCTTGAGGTAACGATCAGTGGTGAGGTCGATACCAAAACAGGAATGATCTGTTCGATCGATGATCTCGACCGGATCATTTCGGAGCGCGTCGTCGACCGTTACGACCATCGGAACCTTAACGAAGATATCGCCGAGTTTGCAGGTCGAGCAACGACCAGTGAAAACGTTTCCATCGAGATCTTCTCACGCTTGGATGGCGCTCTGCCAGCACAGCTGGAAAGGGTTAGGCTCTATGAGACCGCGCGAAACCTCTTCGAAGTCTGTCGTTAATCTCCGCCACAGTCTTCAACCCAAGCCCGTAGATACTCCGCCACGCTCCAAGCTTGCCAAGGGCAACCATTCGGGCGGTGGGGCGGGTCTCCGTCGTAGCATTCGCTGATTCCGGCAAAACCGCAATCTGCGAGCATTTCTATCGAGTGTTTCAAAGTCTTTCGGAGCGAGCTTATCTCGCCTCCGAAACGGGCCCTGGCCGAGATGTAGGGCCCCATAAGCCACGGCCAAACGGTGCCTTGGTGATAGGCGGCGTCAAGTTCTCGGACAGGGCCTTCGAATCGACCAATGTAGCTGGGCTCGTTAGGTCCGAGCGTCCTTAGCCCGACCGGAGTCAGCAGGTCCCGCTCAATCACGGCTAATGCTCTTTCTGCTCTTTCTTCACGGCAGGGGGAGAAGGGAAGCGACATGGCGATGACTTGATTTGGTCGCAGTGAAGCATCACCTGGTTCGACAGTGTCGAAGTAGTGGCCTCTTGCCTCGTGCCAGAACTTCTCCTCAAAGTGTTTCGTTGCAAGATTTGCCAGTGTTTCTTCCGCTGACCAATCGGCTCCAAGCTTTGCCTTTAGCCAGACTGTAACGCGCAAGAGATTGATCCAGAGTCCGTTGATCTCAACTGGCTTGCCGTGCCTCGGAGTAACCACCCAGTCGCCAATCTTGGCATCCATCCAAGTGAGTTGGAGGCCCGGTTCGCCTTGTTTCAGAAGTCCATCCGCAGGATCGACCATGATTCCAAAGTCGGTTCCGTGGCGGTGGTGCCAGATCACTTGCTCAAGAACTTTGACCATTTGATCGGCAAATTTCTCGTCCCATTCTGCCAAAAGGGTTTTGTAAACCGCGTTGCCATACCAGAGGGTGGCGTCGACCGTGTTATAGTCCGGAATCTCACCCCGTTCGACGAAGCGATTCGGAATGAGGCCGTGCTTGAGCTGGGAGGCGTAATCACGCAGAATCTGCCGAGCTTCGGCGACGTGACCGGTTTCCAAACAGATACCGGGAAGGGAGATCATCGTATCTCGGCCCCAATCGCTAAACCACGGGTATCCGGCCAAGATTGTGGTTCTCGACTCAGTGGTTACTAGGAACTTCAACGCAGCCTCCTTCAGCCTGGAAGTGAGCGATAGGTCCGCATTTGAAGTTTCTGCTGGAAGCGCGGTCAAAAGTGCTTCGCCTACGCTCGCGGAAATCGAGGCTGATTCACCAGCCTGCAATGTATAGGAAAGCTCGCACGGGCAAAAAAGGTCGTCTCGCGGATCAAGGCCACGCTCTAGTTCGCGCTGATGCTCAAATCGGTAGTACCAACCGGCAACCGGAGAACGCATTGCTCCTGGATGGGAGATCAGTAATTCGACTCCGTCCTCTTCGATGATGGTCTGATCTGATCCGATTTGAATCGACTGGGGGTAGCTCTCACGTTCGGCAAAGTTCGCGTGAAAGTCTCGATGACAAACCAACGGACTCAAAGACAGCTCGATTGCTTTATTACCAGTGTTCTTGTACTCGATCCAAACTGCATTCTCGCCCGGAACAATGTAGATGGTTTTCTGGACTTTCACTTGTCCTCTCCGGTAGTTCCATACAGCCCGATCCGATACTGAGAATGATTCGAGGAACTCATAGCCATCCGGGTAGACCGCGCCCGGGTATTGGTTGGAGCTTAATCCGAGCTTTGTCCCCCCGCAGGACGCGTAGCCATCGATTCCGGCAAGCAAGAGCCTTCTGTCGGTTGGCGGATTGACCGCGGCGATCAACAACCCGTGATATCGCCGAGTGTTTATTCCGCTTGCAGTACCCATCGCAAATCCTCCGATCCCGTTGGGTAGGAGCCACTCGCGTCTCGTGGAGACGGCGAGGTTTTTGCACTGCTGGCTATCGAGCGAGTAGATCATCCGTGGTTATAAGTTTGGCGACTACGGACGAATTTTTGTAGGCTTGCCGTTTCTTCCGCCCGAACGATTGAGCAATAGCCCCAAAACTTCATCCATCCGGAATCGCAATCCGAACTGGTATTCGTTGGGATTTTGGCGATAGATGATGACGGGTTCGAGCGGTCCCATCGTTTGAGATATCCGAAACTGGCGGTCGAACCAACCCTGAGCAGGATCGTAACGCCATAGCATGCTGACTTTGGTCGCTTTTCCGTAGATGTCCCCTCGGAGGCTTAGCCCTTGTTCAGAGTTGAAGATGTCCGCATCATACAGGGGCCTGCCGAAGGTCTTGTAGCCGTAGACACCTACGCTGAGCCGGGTGTTCTCGCGAGGCTCATACGAGATTCCGGCTTCGCCTCCAAACCAACTATAGCGACCTGCATCAATGTGGGCTCCACCGTCGAGTCTAAAACTGGAGATCATGCGTCCGGTTTGCTTGAGAGGCGGTGAAATTGCTCCTGTGAGCAACCCTCGTCCAACGGCCCTATCGCCGTCTTCCTGAAACAGCCCGGCACGAAGTTGAGTGGCGTAAGTATTTCCACGGCTTACGCCGGTCTTCTCCTGGATGACTTCAACCGGTTTGCTGTACTGCTTGAGGAAGTCGCTTTGACGTCCAAAGGTTCTTACATTGAACGTCGAAGCGATCTGAAATGTATCGCGTGAGGCGGACTGAAACGAGTTCTGAGCTTCGATATCTGAAAGATAGATATTGCTAAAGAAGGAGAAAGGGTTTCGCTCTCCGAGGTCCGATTGAACCTGGAACTGGTTTTGGATAGACCTCTCGTAAGGAATTCTTGACGTCGAGAATGTCGTTACGAATGTCGGCGGCAACTTTGGGAACGAGCTAATGCTTGTGGCCAGAAGACTCTGGTCACCACTGAGAAAGTTACCGTCCCAAGCGACACCGAACCCGTCTCGCTGGCGATAACTGAGCTGTGGAATCCGAGTCGCCCTAGCTCGGCGATCCAATGAGAACGCCATCGAAGGGATCTTTGGCAACTTGGTGCCCAGAAACGAGATAACGACTCCCTTCCCAGTGCCTTGTCGACCCGGATCCACTAAGAGTTGATCCATCGACAGCGAATACAGGGGCCTCGAACCCTTGTCGGTGGTAGCCCTTACTTGGCCCAGACGCCATCGGGTTCCTTCACGCTTCGCCTCGGCGGCAGTCATCAAGAACTTGCCGATTTCCACATTGAAGTCCTTTGCAATTGCCGTAGTGCCTCCCGGAGGTAACTCCTTGGCCCAGGTCACCCAAAGATCGCTGGCTTGAATTGTTCCGTCGGGATCAATGATCTTCACAGCGCCAATGGCACGAGCCTCGTGGTTGTTTAGCCGATAAGTTGCTCCGCCGTCCTCAATATCGATCGGAACTGCTCCTTCGGGTGCGTCTCTGACGATCAGAGTGTCGGTGACTATTCTCGTCGGGCCAAGGATTGCCTCAACTCCTCCGCGATAAATGATGTATCCGTCTGAGAGTCGGCGTTCGATGTCGTACGCCTTGATCTCAATGTCTTCGACCTGGCTTTGCTGAACGCAAGTCCATACCGGAGCCATGTCAAAAAACGGAAAAGGCATAAAAAGTCAGTTTACCGACGAACGAAACGCCCACCTCGTCTCGTCCTGTTGTACGATTGAAAGGAAAGGACATGGCGTTTTCGAGAACACTTGAACTCAGAGTACAGGATTGTCACCTGGTGCTGCGCGCTCGCGAAGGCGACCAAGATGCCGTTGCAAGGCTCATCGAAAGACACCGGGTCGGCCTGATCAAAGTGTCCGCCAATATTCTGCGCGATCCATCCGAGGCGGAGGATGTTGCCCAAGAGGCGTTTCTCAAGGTGTTTAACCAACTTTCGGCACTGCGAGACGACCAAGGATTCAAGCGCTATCTCTATCAAATTGCCGTCAGGTTGTGCATCGACCGAATGAGGAGAATTCGACCTGAGCCTCAATCCGATATCCGAGAGGGAGCGACCAAGCGTGAGGACATCGAATCCCGAGTCCACATTGAGCGAGTGCTGGCGAAACTTCCAACCGACCTGCGGACAACTTTGGTGCTTAGGGAAATCGAAGAACTGGACTATTCCGAAATTGCCGACATCTTAGAGATTCCCGTTGGGACCGTTCGCTCTCGACTTCACAGTGCGCGCGAGCGGTTCCGAGCCCTTTGGATGGACGAGGTGTTCAGCTAATGCTTCGGCTTCGCTGTTACTTGTTCGGGAAGATGATACGAGAAAAGCGGGATCGAATGCTCTCTGCGGAAGAGAAGGACTTTCTTGATCGACACCGGATGGAGTGCATCGACTGCCGGATAAGGGAGGCCACAACCGGATGTTCGTTGGATATCCTAAAAAACTCTTGTTTAGAAGCGTCGGAGAGTCTCAGTACGAAAAAGATTGCGGAATCGATCGAGTCGCAACGCAACTTGAGAACAACTTGAATTTCCCAAATCTTCGCCAATTGCACAACCATTTTCAGGTAATTCAGTCAAAATAGGCGAAGGCTCAATGAGTGCATTCGAACAGCTTCTAAACCGCTATCGCGATCTTTGCGCCTTGGAAGCCTCCGTGGGTCTCATGAATTGGGATCGCCAAGTGATTATGCCAGTCGGTGGGGGCCCTGCACGAACGGAGCACGTCCGACGCCTTTCAAAAATGAGGCACGAGTTGCTGACCTCGAACGAAATGGCAAAGTACATGGACGGTGCTTCTCGGTGGGCCTCCGAAGAAGAGCAAGCGCAGATCACGGTACTTAAACGCGAGATAGATCATGCTCAGCGGATGCCACTAGAACTCATCGAGCGCAAGTCCAGAGTCAGTAGCGACGCCTATGATGTTTGGCGCAAGTGCCGTCAGGAGGCCGATTATCCACCCCTCGCTCCGTACTATTCCGAACTCTTTCTGATCGCCCGAGAGACGGCCGAAGCTCTCGGTTATCAAGATCATCCTTACGACGCCCTCATCGATCAGTACGAAGAGGGTTCAACTCACGCCGAGGCCATCGAAACGCTTGGAGCACTCAAAGAACCCGCAATCAACCTGGTTCGCGAGATCCAGGAAGAAGGTCGGCATATTGACTCATCTTTCTTAGAGCGTAAGTGGGATCAAGAAAGACTCAAGTCTGTCATGGAACGAGTCATCGGCCAAATCGGGTTCAACTTGGACGCTGGTCGTCTTGATATCTCAACTAACGCATTTTGCACTAATCAAGGCGTTGGCGACGTCCGTATGACGACTCGACCGAGCAATCATATCCGAGGCATCGTTTCATCGACCTTGCACGAGATGGGACATGCGTTGTACGAGCAAAACCAAAGGTCGGACTGGGAAGGCACGCCGCTCATCGGAGGAGTGAGCCTTGCCGTTCATGAATCGCAGAGCCGAACTTGGGAAAACGTCGTAGGTCGAAGCCTTCCGTTCTGGTCATTCTTCTTTCCCTGGTTCCAAGAGGAGTTTTCATTCCTTGGCGACCACTCCACGGAAGAGTTTTACGCAGCGTACAGTAAAGTCGAACCAGGGTTCATCCGGGTGGGGTCGGACGAGGTGACTTATAACCTTCACATCCTCATTCGCTTTGAGCTTGAAGTTGCCTTGATGATGGGCGAGCTCGACGCAAAGGACCTGCCGGAAGCGTGGGACAACAAGTACGACGAATATCTGGGAGTGTTCCCTCTGGATGACTCCGTTGGTTGCTTACAGGACGTCCACTGGGCGCGAGGCTCGGTAGGATACTTCCCGACCTACAGTTACGGAAACCTGATCGGAGTTCAGATTTGGAACAAGTTGAAATCTGAAGTTGATGGCGTGGACGAAATGATTTCAAGAGGCAACTTTCGTCCAATCATGGATTGGCTCGTTGAAAAAGTCTATGGGTATGGCCGACTCATGCCGCCGAAGTTTTTGGTCGAGCATGTTACCGGAAGCAAGATGCAAGCACAGCCTTGGTTGGATTACGCGGATTCGAAGTTCCGCGCAATCCACGGACTAGATTAGGACTCTTACTTCTCAGCGAGAAGAGTTTCGATCGCCTTCTTCAGATTCGGACTTTCGACGGTATCTCGTGGCGAGAACCTTAAGACTTTGCTTCCATCGCGTCCGATGAGGAACTTGCCGAAGTTCCATTCGATGTCGTTATGATTGTCGGTTTGCTCTAAGAGCCACTTGTAGAGCGGGTGGATATCCTCACCCTTCACTGAGATCTTGCTGAACATTGGGAAGGTGACGTTGTATTTCGACGAGCAGAAGGTCTTGATTTCAGCTTCCGTTCCAGGCTCTTGTCCACCGAAGTTGTTGGCAGGGAAGCCGAGGACGACGAGGCCCTTGTCTTTGTTAGCTTCGTATACTTTTTGCAGTGCGTCGTACTGTGGTGTGAGTCCACACTTGCTGGCGACGTTGACGACGAGAACGACTTTGCCTTTGAACTTCTTGAGGCTCGTTGGCTTGCCGTCAATGTTTGGCATGGTGAAGTCGTACAGTGAGTTTGCCGCCACGGGGGCGACTGCGAGCATTGCGTAGATTGCGGCGGCAGAGATCATGGTTAGATGGATTCTACGCCATCTTCGGCGACATACTCACTACTGACCTTGGAAACGCTCTACTTTATTCGGATCGGTGGGACAGCGATGGGTGGCGTCGCTGGTGCTTGCGCGGCCCTTGGTGATCAGGTTTTCGGCTCCGAACAGGATCTCTATGAGCCGATGAAGTCTTACCTTGAAGACGCGGGGGTTTCGGTTTTCCGTTCGTTTGATCCAGCCAACATGCTGGAGTGTAAGCCGACTCAGGTGGTGGTTGGGAACGCTGTCTCCCGTGGGAACGAGGAGCTTGAGGTTGCGTTGGAGCAGAAGCTCAACTGTGTTTCTTTGCCTGCGTTGATTGGCGAGCGTTTAATTGGCAAAAAGACTTCGGTCGTGATCGCCGGAACGCACGGGAAGACAACGACGACGGCGATGACTGCGGCGGTTTTGGAAGCCGGCGGCTTGGAACCCGGTTTCTTGATCGGCGGAGTGCCGGGGAACTTTAATGTTTCTTGCCGGCCCGGCGGGGGTTCGGTTTTTGTTATCGAGGGAGACGAGTATGACTCGGCTTACTTTGATAAACGATCCAAGTTCTTGCACTACCGGCCGGACATTGCGGTGGTCAACAACATCGAGTTCGATCATGCGGATATCTTCGATGATCTTGCAGCGGTCAAAAAAACTTTTCGGCTGTTCATTCGCTTGGTTCCCCGAAACGGAGTAGTTTTGGCTAATGGCGACGATGCCAATGTTCTGGATGTGCTTCGAGTCGCCTGTTCTCCGGTGGAAACTTTCGGTTTCTCCGAAGGTTGCTTCTGGCAGGTGCGCGGCCTGGTCGAGGGTCCTCAAGGTTCCCGTTTTTCCGTTCTCAGAGATGGCTCTGAATTTGGTGAGTTTGGTTCTCCCGCTAATGGTCGGTTCAACGCGCTTAACATGCTCGTCGCGATTGCGACGGGCCATCGGCTCGGGATGACATTGGCTCAGTTGCAAGCTGGCGTGGCCTCATACCTTTCGCCAAAGCGAAGGATGCAGGAGGTTGGCACCTGGCACGGGGCCTTGGTGATTGACGACTTTGGACATCATCCGACGGCGATCCGGGAGACTTTGGCGGCGCTGTTTTCCAAATATCCGGGACGGCGGGTGGTGGCCTGCTTCGAGCCTCGGTCCAATACGACGACTCGTGCTTTCTACTCCAAGGAGATCGAGGAGTGCTTTGAGGGATGCGCGGCGGTTGCTTTTGGAGCTTTGGATCGGCCCGAGCGTTATTCGGAGTCGGAGCGTCTGGACACGCGCGGCATTGCGGCTCGGCTGTCGGCTTTGGGGGTTCCTTCGATGGCGATCTCATTGGAGCAGGGAAGTGAGAAGGATTGGGGTCGACATGTTTTGGCTTGGCTTGTGGGAGTCGTTCAGGAAGGCGATTTGGTTGTCAGCTTCAGCAACGGTTCCTTTGGCGGGCTGTTGTCCTCGCTGCGCGGCGCCTGAGGGGAGAGAACTGCGACGCGTTTGGGTGGGGACACTGGGTTCAAAAGGGTCTTCATTTCTCGATTTTGGTGGGGACAAGTGGGGACAGGCTTCTGAGTTGGGAGTGGGTTTTCGGTCATCGGGAGAAGAGAACTGCGACGCAGTTTGGTGGGTAGTCAGGTTCAACGAAGTTCGGATTTTGCCTGAAAGGTGGGTAGGGCTGGGTAGGCCGGTGGACGTTGGAACTGGTTTTGGCCGGTCGCTTTGCTCGAACATCAGTGTGGAAAGGCGAGACACCCCGACTGCTTCGCGATGTGCCACCCCAAATTCATATGGATCTCCGTCCTGAGTCCCAGCGCGGACCACGTTTGGTTAATCCTTTTCAGACATTCATCGACCATCACTAATAAGCGACAAGAATCGGGTTTTGTCAACCATGCCGCGGCAAAACCGCCCTTTACGTTCTTGTGCCAGGCTTCGAAGTGGGGATCGCGGCTAGCCATTCGGGAACATCGTGCGGGGCGTAGCTCGTCGCTTCGACAGTGAAAGCGCTAAAGAGGTTTGGAAGATCGAGCTGGCCTTGGGCGCGGTTGATGAGGACCCCATAGCCGACGGGGGTTCCACCCGCTTTTTGAATCGCATCTCGGCTCTCGAAGAGTGAGCGACCAGTTGTGAGGACATCGTCGACGATGAGAACTTTCGCGCCTTCGGGCAGGGTTTTGCCTCTTCGTAATGTCTTTTCGCCATTCTCGGACTCGATGTAGACCGCCTGGATGCCCATTTGACGGGCGACTTCGAAGGCGATGATGATGCCGCCGGTGGTTGGTCCGGCGACGAATTCGATGTCCTGCCCTTTGAAGTTCTCCGCGATTTCGCGGCAGAGTGCGACGAGCACTTCGGGTTGCTCAAGCACTCGGAACTTCTCGAAGTAGGTGTCGCTGTGACGTCCACTTGTTAGCACAAAGTGTCCTTTCAGGATTGCTCCCGACGCTTCGAGAATCGCTCCAAGATCAGTCTTCATCTTCGCTGGGATCCTTCTCGGGGCGCATGAAGGGGAACATGAGGCATTCGCGGATGGTGTTTGAGCCCGTCAGGAGCATGGCCATACGGTCGAGGCCGATTCCGCAGCCGCCGGTGGGCGGCATTCCGCATTCGAGGGCGTAGAGGAACTCCTCGTCCATTGGGTGGGCTTCGTCGTCTCCGGCTTCGGCTTCGCCGACTTGGAACTCAAAGCGCTCGCGCTGGTCGATTGGGTCATTGATCTCGCTGAAAGAGTTGCAGACCTCGCTGCCGAGCACGTAGCCCTCAAAGCGACGTGTAAAGCGAGGGTCGTTGGGATCCTTCTTCGCGAGTGGAGAAGTTTCGAGCGGATAGCCTACGATGAAGGCAGGATGAATCAGGGTCGGTTCGACGTAGACTTCGAGAAGCTTCTCCAGCAGCCCACCAAGATTTCTCTCGTCGGCGGGAGCGACCTTCTTTCCGGTCACGGGGTTGACCCGAACGCCGTCGCCAAGGGCTTCAACCGCCGTATTGAGGTCGAGCAGCAGTTCACGAGCGACACCGGTGTGCTTGGAGATTTCATCAAGCATGTCGATGCGTGTCCAAGGCTCGGCAAAGTCGACCGTAACATAGCCGTCTTGGTGCGGGAGGTCTACCTTTGTCCCACCGAACACGGCGAGAGCCACGTACTTGAAGCAGTTCTCAACATGCTCCATCATGTCCTCGAGGTTTGCGTAAGCCTCGTAAAACTCGAGGAGCGTGAAGTCGGGGTTGTGCTTGTAGCTGACGCCTTCGTTCCGGAAGACGCGCCCTACTTCGTACACCTTTGGTACGTCGCCACAAATGATTCGCTTAAGATACAGCTCGAGCGAGATGCGGAGCTTTACTTCAACGTCGTAGGCGTTCAGGTGGGTCATGAACGGGCGGGCAGCGGCTCCGCCAGCTTCCATTTGCAGGACTGGGGTTTCGACCTCTAGATATCCTTGTCCATCGAAATACGACCGAACTGCCGACACGATGCGGGCTCGGTTGAGGAGCTTGGCGCGGCCCTCTTTGCTCGACATGAGGTCCAAGTGACGGTGACGGAGCTTTGTCTCGACATCTTGGAGGCCGTAGAAAACGTGGCCGTCCTTTTCTTTCCCAAGTGGCAGGGGGTGCAGTGCCTTACTGAGCGGGTGGAAGGAAGTGACGTGGATCGACTGCTCGCCGGTTTTGGTGACGAACATCTTGCCTTCGACACCGACGTGATCGCCGAGGTCGAGAAGCTTGTAAACCTCGTATAGGTCATCGCCGAGTTCGTCTTTGCGGAAATAGCCTTGGATTTTGCCCTCGCCATCGCTCATGTGGGCAAAGCCTGCTTTTCCCATATCGCGATAGGAAACGATTCGACCTGCGAAGGAAACTTCACGGTCATCCTCAAACTGTTCGAGCAAGGCCTCTGCAGAATCAGTGAGTTTCCATTTCTCGACCCGATAAGGATCGTAGCCAAGCTCGCGCATTCGGGCGAGCTTGGCAAGGCGGATATCTCTGATAGATTCTTCGTTGCTCATTGGGAGGGTGTAGTTTACTTGAGGAGGGTTCAAATGAGAATCGCCCTCGCCTGATGGCGAGGGCGATTCTTGGTATCTACGGTTCGCTTAGAGACAGGGCTCAGCGATGCCGTTTGGAATTCCGTTGATGTCGAACGGAAGGTTGTAAACGCGCTGGTTGATGTTGGTGTTACCCATGCAAGCGGCGTCATTGGTGCCGAAGAACTGGAGACTTGCGTTGCTCTTGAACGACTTGGCATGGGTGTCTGCGAAGTTGAGGAGCATTTGTCCGTTGTGTCGAGCGGTTCCTGGGAAGTTCTCGCCAGCGAACGGACCAACTGGAGTCAAGTACTTTGTTCGAATACCAGGCGCGGCTGCGTCGATTCCAGCTGCCTCGGCAGCGGTAAGCAAGGAAACTTCAGTGTTCGTAATCCCTGCATTGACTCGCTTTCCGGTTGCGAACATGATGGTGTCTGCCGGAAGGTCGAGCGAGGTTGCGCTGATGGTGACGTCGGAAGATCGCCCGAGGTTCGGGTCTTCGAAGACTGCGAAGTTAGGTGTTACACCAGCGAACTGGATGTAGTTGCCGTTGGCAGCAGCCAAGGTTGCAGCTCCGTTAAGGAATGGAAGCGCGCCGACGGTTGCGAGGGCGTTCACCCAGTTGATCGCCTTTGGCTCGGCGACGTCAAGAATGATGTCTCGGTTCTTAGTGTAAGGCATCAAAGCATCGTACACCGAATAGATCTGCGTTCCGACTGGGCTCTGCGGAGTTGCCTGCGGGGTAGCCGAGTAAGCACTTGCTGGGAACACGTCGTCTGAGTCAGAGAGATAGATCGCAACTGCGGTTGCGTTCTGCTTCAGGTTGCTGAGCGTGGCGGACTTCTTCGCAGCAGCTTTTGCTTGTGCGAAAACGGGGAAGAGGATTGCAGCGAGGATCGCGATAATAGCGATAACCACGAGCAGCTCGATGAGCGTGAATGCTTTTGTGCGAGTCATGTTAATGTTCAAGTTCTCCTAAAAGAATGTCAATGAGTTCGGATCGACAACACTGTCAGCCTTCTTCGACCCGCAGTGCATAGTGACAGATTTTGCAAGTGTTATGCCACTGTTAAGGAAAAAACTCGAATGACGGGTTCGAGCAACCTACAAGACTAGCAATCATGCTTGGTAGAATCTGAAATATGCCTTCTGAGTCGTCGGTCGAGCGCGTCTCCGTACTCGGGTTTCCGATTGACCGTGTTTCTCTGGTTCAGACGGAAGAAATCCTAACAAAGTTCCTGAGCTATGATGGTACGAAGCTGGTCTTCACTGCCGATTCGAACGCATTTGTTTGTGCCGGGAACGACCCCAGATACTCTCGCTGTTTCGATGAAGCTGCTCTGATTACTCCGGATTCTGCAGGGCCAGTTTGGGCTTTAGGACGCTACCGGAAGTCGATAGAGGGCCGCGTAAGCGGGGTTGACCTTGTTGAGGTACTTTGCCAAATTTCGGCCAAGACAGGTGCGAGGATGTATTTCTTGGGATCTGCCCCTGGGGTGGCGGAGGCTGCGGGTAGGAACTTGGCCGCTAAGTTTCCCGGTTGCGTGATTGTGGGCTCCCGAGACGGATTCTTTGGTGGTTCGAGCGATGAGGAGATTGCCAGGGACATTGCAGGAAGTGCGCCTGACATCTTGTTGGTCGGAATGGGGATGCCTCGACAGGAAGAGTTCATCCTGGATACGGCTTCAATCATCGGGGCAAAAATTGGGATCGGAGTCGGTGGCTCGCTGGACGTGCACTCTGGAATGGTGAAGCGGGCGCCTGTCATTTTTCAGAAACTGAAGATCGAGTGGCTGTGGAGGACGCTTTTGAACCCAAAGAAACTCGATAAGGTCAAGAACTTGCCGAAGTTCTACTTCATGGTGCGTAGAGCAACGAAGTGAAGATTTATACAAAAGCTGGAGACGCAGGCGAGACCGGCCTATTGGGTGGTAACCGCATTTCGAAAGCTGACCTGAGAATGGAGGTGATTGGGACCCTTGATGAACTCAATGCTTCGCTGGGGGTTTGTTTGCTTTGTCCGGGGCCAATGCTTGTTCTGAACACTTTGAGTTGGCTGCAAAGTTTGTTGTTTGATGTTGGATCGGAGTTCGCATGCCCGCCAGATGGGAAGTTCGAGTTGATATCCGTGAATTCAGCAGATATCGAACGACTAGAGGTTGAAATCGACGAGATGACTGCGGTGTTGCCTGAGTTGAAGAACTTCATTCTCCCTGGCGGATCGCCATTATCGGCTCAGTTGCACATCGCACGGGCGGTGTGTCGTCGGCTGGAACGCTCACTTGTGGCGTTTTCTGGTCAAACAAAAGTCAGAAATGAACCATTACAGTTCGTCAATCGTCTTTCAGATTGGATATTCTGTAGTTGTCGCCTTGCGAACTTTGAGTCCGGGGTCGCCGACATTCCGTGGAGTAAGAGAGAACAATGATAGCTTCGAGTTTAGCCATGATCTTGATCACCCAACAGGGAGATCAATCCGCTGCGCCAAGCGTCGCTGACGTCATCCAAGGTGTTGCAAAGCGATACTTGGACGCGGAGGCTTTTGCTGGAACGATTACGAGGACGCAGACAGTTGCTGACGTGAAGCAAGTCTATGTCACTCAGCTACAAGCCCAGCGACCAAACAAACTGTTTCTCACCCAGGAGTGGTTACAACCTACGGCAGGACGAACGAGCCGATGGACAGTCATTTCCGATGGAGCGCAGTGGCGCTATGACGCCCCGCAGAGCGAGAAGTTCATCAATGCTCCGCCACAATTTGAACCAACGGCCGTTGAAGAGACCGCCACTGGCACGCGGCGAGTGCTCAAGTTCAATGACTTCATCAATGGCGCACGGCGCAGCCTCGGAGACCCCTGGAACCCCTATCTTCAATTCACGATGCAGTCGCCCGGTGAAGGCAACAACACATCTCTGCGGGCCTACATCAATCGCATGCAGAAGCTCTCGGTTGTTCCGCGTAAGCTTAAGGACGGCTCTGATGGGTGGGCTCTGAAGGGAATGATCCAGTGGGGTGCCAAGTTCGCCGGAGAAGTTAAGCAGATTGGTGTCACCGAAGAAGTTGATCGAATTGAGCGGTTCGAGATGCAGATCAGCAAAGATTTCGACATTAAGAAGGTGCAAACGGTTGAGTCGGTTCGAATTGTTCCGGAAGGAAGCAATGTACCTACAGACTTGAACATTAGCACCATCTGGGAAGGGGAGTTGAAGTTAAACTCTGATCTCAATCAGGCTCTTTTCAAAGTCAACTGAAGGAAACTATACTATTTAGGGTAGATTAAAGAAGCAAGGCTCATGATGACGTTTGCAGAACTCAAGAAGGGAATGTCCGCTAGGATCGTACAAGTTCCGTCGATCGGAGACGACCACCGACGGCTGATGGAAATGGGACTTGTCAAAGACACCGAGTTCAAAGTCATCAAAGTTGCTCCTCTGGGCGACCCAATCGAAATCGACCTTCGAGGCTATCGGTTGTGCCTTCGCAAGCAGGAAATGACCGGTTTTGGCGTCGAAGTCTTCTAAGCGAATTGCCTTTGTGGGCAACCCCAACGCGGGTAAAACCACACTTTTTAACTCATTGACAGGTTCCCGACAGAAAGTAGGGAACTATGCTGGTGTCACCGTCGAGCGAGTTTCCGCGACCCGCAAGGTGGGGTCGTTTGATTGTGAGTTCATTGATGTTCCGGGGCTCTATTCTCTGACCCCCGCTTCCGAAGATGAGGCAGTCGCAGTTCAAGTTCTTGGGGAAGCAACCGACCTGATCGTCTGCGTCATCGATGCCTCCAATCTGGAGCGAAACCTCTATCTGTATTCGCAGATTGCCGAGCTATGGCGACCGGTTGTTGTCGCATTGACGATGACTGACCGAGTTGAGGCGGCGGGATCGATTCTTAAGCTGGATCGCCTTCGGCGTCTTCTTGGTTGCCCCGTCGTTCCGATGGTTGGACACAAAGAAAAAGGTGTGAAGGAACTTCTGGCGGCCATCGAAGCAGCTTTGACTTCACCCTCCGAGCCAACGCTGCTGTCCGACATCGGCGCTCTTCGAGAACTTCAAATCGAACTTGCTCGAAGGGGTTATGATCATTCAATAGGCGATTTACGTTCGGAAGTTTTGAATGACGCTTCGACGATGATCGTCCCGTTCGCCGAGCTTCGACCTGCATGGGATAAAGCGAAAGAAGCGGCTGAAAATGCGGCGTTTACGGACCCCTCCGCGCGATATGCCTGGACCGCACAAGTCCAACGCGAAGCGATCGTACAGGCGGCTCCGAAAAGGGAACTCACTCTGACGGACCGAATCGACAAGGTCTTGACACATCGAGTGTTTGGACTGATCGTGTTTACGGCAGTCATGTACTGCGTCTTCTTCTCGATCTACACGCTGTCGCAACCGTTTATGGATGCGATTGAAGCCGGGTTTGGCTGGCTCGGGGCGGCGATTTCGCCTCGACTTGAGACCATCCCGGTACTGCAGAGTTTTATTGTTGATGGCCTTATCGCCGGGGTGGGCGGAGTCGTCGTTTTCTTGCCACAAATTTTGATCCTCTTCTTCTTTATCGCCATGCTCGAAGGCACCGGATACTTAGCTCGCGCGGCCTTTTTAATGGATCGATTGCTGGGGTGGTGTGGGCTCAACGGGCGCGCGTTTATTCCGTTGCTGTCTTCCTTTGCCTGCGCAATTCCTGGGGTGATGGCAGCGAGAGTGATGCCTGACCCTAAGGCGCGCTTAGCCACGATTCTGGTCGCTCCACTGATGTCTTGCTCTGCGCGGCTTCCGGTTTACATGCTCATCATCGGGTCATTCATCGAACCTCAGTACGGTGCTTTCTGGGCCGGATTCGCGCTGTTTGCGATGCATCTCTTGGGGTTGATCGTAGCAATTCCGGTCGTATTCCTCTTGAACCGAGGAGTGTTGAAAGGGAAGCGATTGCCGTTTATGCTCGAGCTCCCGCCGTATCAGATGCCTCGATGGAAGGATGTTTTCCTGGGGATGATGAACAGAGGGAAGGTCTTTTTGACAACGGCAGGAACGACGATTGTCGTAATGTCAGTGATCATTTGGGCGGCTTCCTACTTCCCTCGCAAAGCGGAGTCTAGGCTTCCGGAGAATGAGGCTGCGGTTGCACAGTTAGAGTATTCCTTGATGGGGCGAGTCGGAAAGGCGGTGGAGCCGGCTTTTGCACCACTTGGGTTTGACTGGCGAATTTCGACCGCGATTCTTAGCGCGTTTCCGGCGAGGGAGACGGTCGTGCCGTCGTTGGGAATACTTTTCTCGTTGGGTTCTGGAGATGAGGCAGAAGCGAAGCTAGGGGAAAAAATTAAGGAGGCGAAGTGGCCCGACGGACGCCCCCTTTTCACGCTGCCAACTTCGATTGGGCTGATGGTGTTCTTTGCGCTGTGCGCACAATGTTTGTCAACTCTGGCAGTAGTCCGGCGCGAGACAAACTCACGCAAGTGGCCACTGTTCATGTTCACCTACATGACCGTTCTCGCGTATATTGGAGCCTGGGTTGTGCAATGGATCGGAAGCCGGATTTAAAGTCGAACTACCCTCGGGAAACGAATCCGGAGCCCGTGTTCCAGGAACCAAAGACTCCTCTTGTGGCTCCGCTCATCGTTATCGGGATGATGGTTTCCCTTGTGGCACCTGCGGGAATTACTCCAAGGAACCAAATTCTGGTCTGCACTCTAGGGATCATTCTGATTTGGTTGATCTATAAAATCGTTTGGATCGAGCGGCAGTTTCGGGTGACGGTGAATGAGGTTGCTCCTGAACCGACCGAGGCTTTACACTCTGTTAACGAAACCAATGGAAACTAGCGATATGTCGGTGATCGAGCAGATCTTTGATCTCTTTAACAATCATGGAGGTTCGCTTTACTTTGGCGAGCAGGTTACAGAGACGGAGCATGCGTTGCAAGCGGCACATCTGGCACGTCAGGCTGGCGCGGCTGATGAGGTGATTGCGGGGGCTTTGCTTCACGATATCGGGCATTTGATGCACGGACTGGGCGAGGATATTGCCGAGCATGGAGTTGATGGCAAGCACGAGGATGTCGGTGCGTCCTGGCTGGAGGGGAAGTTTCCGCAGGTTGTCATTGATTGTGTAAGACTTCATGTGGCGGCTAAGAGGTATCTGACTGCTGCTGATCCGGGTTATCTGGAGGGACTCTCGGCGGCGTCCGTTGAGAGCTTGCGCTTGCAGGGCGGTCCTTTTTCGGACGAGGAAGTTGCCGAGTTTGAGCGGAGTGAGCCGAACTTCGAAACCGCGATTCAGGTTCGGCGGTGGGATGATGAGGCGAAGGTGGTTGGGCTAGCTGTTCCGGCGGTGGAGAGTTATCGGGATGTTTTGGAGCGGGTATTCCTCGGTTAAGAAACTCCCGAAGCTACACGCCGAGCAAGCTCGGCTGACTGAAAGCGCGAGCAAGCTCGCGCACTCCAGAACCCCTTACGGCTCGATCATCTGAGCGATAACGTCCTCTTCCTCGGCTTCCGGAGTCGTGGTGATCGTATGCCTCGGCATCGGCCTTGCCACAGCTTGAACTGCCTCTGCCTTCTCTCGAAGTGCCATCTGCTGGTATCGCTCTTCGGCACCTGGCGAGACGGGCCAGACGGTGTTGGCGGCCCAGTAGCTGTCGAGAAACTCGCGCCAAACGCGGTCGTAAACAGCAATTGTCTGATCAGCCAGATTCGCCCAGTGGAAGTCGGTTTGGAGCCGTTCTTTCGCCTTGGCGGCCATCTCTCGGGTGTGAGCCGCATCTCCTAGAGCTTGACGGATACCCCACGCTAAGGAGGCCGGGTCGTTGGCAAAGCTCGTTGTTCCGGTTACCCCATGCTGTACGATCTCCTTGAGCCCACCGGCATCGGAAGAAACGACCGGAACTCCGGCAGCCATGCCCTCAAGGGCCACAATTCCGAACGGCTCGTAGAGAGAAGGGAAGACGGCGACATCGGCGCAACGGTAGAGCTCGTGGAGCTGACGACCGGACATGAATCCAGTGAACTTGACGCTGTCACCAAGCCCGGCCCAGCGAGTGAAACTCTCGAATTTGTCTCGAACTCCTCCGCCAACAATGAGGAACTTGGTGGTTGGCTGCTCGGCGAGCACTGCATGAACCGCATTTAGAAGCACTTGGATTCCTTTCTCGCGCACAAAGCGTCCGACGTAGATCACGATCTTTTCGTCGTCCTTTGCGTACTTGCGACGAGTCTCCAGTCGCTCGGCTTCGGTCCAGTCGAATTCAAACTTTGCTGAGTCCACCCCATTGAAGATCACATCCACCTTATCCGCCGGGGTGTTGAAAAGACGAACCGCCTCGCCCTTCATGAACTCAGAGCAGACGATGAGCCGCCAGGCTTCGTACGTCAGCCAATACTCCTGCTCGGCGATGTACTTGCTGATGTCGCTGAAAATTCCGCCATGACGCCCCCACTCGGTAGCGTGAAGAGTGGCGATGATGGGGAGCTTGTATTCGTACTTCAGGTTCCTCGCGGCGTCAAGCGAGAGCCAGTCGTGGGCATGGAAAACGGTCGGCTGTCCACCCGGGCGCCAGTCTTCAAGCATCGTTCGCACCCTTCGGTCGGTGGCCTTGTTTAAGAGCTGGATCTCGTGGACGAAGTCTTTGGGTTCGTCGTCGAGGTGAACGCGGTGAACGTGAACCCCGCTCTCCTCAATCTCCTCATCTGGAGCTTTGGGGGTGGATTTCGTGATGACGTGGACTTCGATGTCCTTCTTCACCAGCTCCTGCGAGAGTTCATGCACGTGCGGGCTAATCCCCCCTACGATTCGAGGTGGGTATTCCCAGGAGAGCATCATCACACGCATGCCGCTAGTTTATCAATCTTCGCCGGGGCGCATGCCGTAAATCAGCTTCACGCGCATAATTTCCTCGTCCAAATCGATTTCGATGATGAACTCGTCGACAAGCGGAATCATGATGTCGCCGACGAGGACGATTTGGTGGGCGGGGTAGTCCTCAATGTCGGTGACCGTGCCCAGTTCTTCGCCTTCTTCGGTGATGACTCGTAACCCAATCAAATCTTCAATAAGGAACTCATCATCTTCAAGTTCAGGCTCGCCTTCCGCTTCCATGTACTTCCATTGAAGAGCTTCGGCCTGGTTGATATGATCGACTCCTTGGAGGGTGATCAGAGGGCGGTTTTTGTGGATCTGAAACTTCTGGATGACGTATGGCTTGTCATCAATGAAGACGGTATTGCCTTTCTCGAAGCGGCTCTCGAAGTTGGTGAGGGCTTCGACCTTAACTTGGCCCTTGAGGCCGAAGGCACCGACGATTTGCCCGATCCTGACTCGTTCTTCAGGCATACGGGACTCCGAAACGGAAAAGCCCAGGTTGCGACAACCTGGGCTTTGGAACCACGTACAAAACCATTACTCGGTGACGATTTTAACGTATGCCTTTTCTTTGCTCTTGCTAGCAATCGCAGAAACGACTTGCCGGATGGCGGAGATGACTCGTCCGCTCTTACCGATAACTTTGCCTACGTCTTCTTGTGCAACTCGAACGTTGAAAGTTCGCGTGTTGCCTTCCAGTACTTCGTCGACTTCAACGCTATCTGGCTCAGAAACCATTTGCTTGACGAGCTCTTCTACGAAAGGGGAGTAGCTCATAAATTACTCAGCAGCAGGAGCGGCTTCGACGGCGGTCTTTTTGCTGATGGCAGCGGTGCGCTTGTCCAGGAACTTGTACTTCGGCTTCTGCGAAGGTCGCTCTTCGAGGAACTTTGGAAGAATCTCCATCTTGTTCAGCAGATAAGCGGCGGTTTCGGTAGGCACTGCACCAACTCGGAGCCAGTGCAGAGCGCGCTCCTCGTCGATGCGGATTTCCTTTGGCTGAGAGATCGGATTGTAGATGCCGATGTTCTCAACGAAAGCCGAGTTGCGGCCTGCTTCACACTTAGTGACAACCACGCGATAGAATGGGCGTCCTTTGTTTCCGAGTCTTTGAAGTCGAATTTTTACCATGGTTCCAGTTTGGTTTTAGCGTCGGCGTTGGAGCTTGCTCATCCGGCTCTGCATCTTGGACATTTGTTTCATGCCTCGACGCATTTCGTACATCTGTTTGATCAAGTGGTTGACCTCTTCGACCGACGTACCCGAACCCGCAGCAATGCGTTTCCTTCGCGAACCGTTTATTATATCCGGGTTTCCTCGCTCTTTGCTCGTCATGCTCAGGATGATCGCTTCGGTGCGGTTAATCTGCTTGTCGTTGATGTGCTCCATCGCGTCCTCGGGCAGGGAAGCGGCGAGGCCGGGGATGAGCTTGAGCATCGATTTCATCGACCCCATCTTCTTCATCATGGTGAAGCTCTGGAGCATCATGTTGAAGTCCATTTGGCCCTTTCCGAAGCCTTGCTCCATCGACGCCATGTCGTTGGCGTCGAATGCTTTTTCGACCTTCTCAATGAGCCCAAGCACATCGCCCATGCCGAGGATTCGCTGGGCCATTCGGTCGGGGTGGAAGAGTTCGAGAGCTTCGACCTGCTCACCGACACCAGTAAATCTAACAGGTACGCCGGTCGCTTGGCGGACGCTTAAGATGGCACCGCCACGGGTGTCACCGTCGAGCTTGGTGAAGATTGCACCGGTGATGTTGACCCGGGCATGGAACGCCTCGGCAACACTGACCGCTTCTTGACCGGTAGTGGCGTCCAGGACTAGGAACGATTCGTGGGGGTTTACGGCCTTGTAGATGGCTTCCAGTTCGTCCATGAGCTCGCCGTCGATGGTGGTCCGTCCGGCTGTGTCGACAATCAAAACATCATTGAAGAGATATTTACACTTCGCAAGCGCCTCGGCAGCGATCACCGGAGGCTTCGTGCCGTCCATCTTGGTGAATACCGGAACCCCCACGGACTCGCCGAGAACTTCTAGCTGCTTGATCGCCGCAGGGCGGGCAATATCGCAAGCGGCGAGCATAGGCTTTTTTCCCTGCTCAAGCAGCCATTTGGCTAGCTTGGCGGTGGTAGTGGTTTTTCCCGAACCCTGAAGGCCGCACATGAGAATAACGGTCGGCGGCGCAGATCCCCAGTTGAACTTGACGGCTTCACCGCCAAGCATCTCCTCAAGTTCGTCTTTAACGATCTTGATAATCGTCTGGTCGGCGTTTAGTGATGAGAAGAGTTCTTCGCCAACGGCCTTCTCTTTAACCCTGGCCATGAACTGCTTGGCGACGCCAAAATTGACGTCCGCTTCGAGTAGAGCAACTCGTACTTCGCGGAGCATTTCGTTGACGTCGTCCTCGCTAAGTTTGCCTTTTCCGCGCAAACCGGCAAAAACACCCGAAAGTCTTCGCGTTAAGTTGTCAAACATATAGTTAAGAGTGTACCGACGCTGAAACGTTCAGGTTCTTTGGAACGAATAATACAGTGTTGGCTTCAAAGAAGAAGGGACGCTCAATATGGCCACGGAGAATGTAGAAATGAAGAAAGCCACTTTTTGGATGCTAGGTGTCGCCGCAACCGGCGCCCTTGCTTATGCGCTTGCAAAGAAGCTGCGCGCCACAGAAACTTGCGAACTCGGCAAAAGCTGGGTTGATGCCTGCGATGAGGCAACTAAAAGCTTGCAGTTGAAGCTCGAGACTTATCAGAAGGCTAGCTGATTCTTCTGAAATAGCTTCAAGCGCTAATCCTGTATCTTAGAGTATTCCGCCGAATTCAAACGCCAGCGAAGAGAAACTCAGGGGTCCAGAATTTGGATGGACGCTCCAGCGGATTCCAAAACGCGCCCGGTTAGTGTTCTCGAAGCCGATCATGCTCGAGTAAGACATCCCTTGCGAAGAATAGCCACTGCTCAAATTGCTCCCAAAAATCTTATAAGTGTTGTGCTGGATTCCGAAAGCAATGAAAGGAACTAGAGGCTTCTTTGTCGCGAAAACTTTCGATTCAGATTGTCTTAGGCGATATGGGCTACCAATCGATTGAGTCCACTCGAGACCCAGTGAGTAGGAAAAGAACTCAGACCTGTCGAGGTCAAACAAGTTAATCGGTTCCTCTTGTAAGTCGCGTACTTTGTAGCTGAATCCGAGCTTCCATTGAGTTCGTTCCCCTCTAAGTGAAAAACGGGCCGGCGAGAAGAGATCGATGCCGGAGAAACCTGGGCCGATCACGTCCCGTGTTCGTGAACTGAGCGGCTTTACAATCGTAAAGACTCCAGACGACTCGACGTTGGCGTTCACGTATACAATCTCAATCTCGGGTCGCTCCAAGTTGTCGATCTTGGGAATATCGTTGAGCGTGATCATCTATTCAACTTCTACGCAGCCAGACGACTTACTTCGATATCGCAGGGTACTGATTCATTGCTTTCTGTGAACGAGACCTTTGAACTTGAACTCGAACTCGAACTCGAAAGGACTGCATGCCCGACCTCAAAAGCTCTTCACGATGTCGAATCTAAATCCGCTGACTTTGCCAAATGCGTTACCGGGCTGAACGCCCTGGATTAAGCCAAGTTTCAGCCACATTCCGTCCGACCAACTTCCGTTCTTTAGCAGAGTCGGTCGCTGCAACGGAATAAAGCCTCCAATGTCAAAGGCGGGTTCAAACTGCCTCGTGCCGAACTGGTTAGCTGTTGAAGAAGGGAAGTAGTAGAGGTTCAAACCAAGATTGAACTTCGTGAACCCCGACGCATCAAAAGCCACAGGAATGTTGATACCTGCTGCTCCGTAGATGCCTGAACCGGGATCGGCTCCGCCCGTGGTGTTGGAGTCCACCCGAAGTTGCCGGGTGAAGTAGATCCCGCTCGTAGAGCTAAAGCGCGGCGAGACTTCCCCCTTGTAGTTAAACGGATACTCCGGCCCGAAGAAACTCGTCTTCTCGTATCCGGCCGTTAGCATTTGCGAGGTTCCAAGTTGACTGCTCGCGGCCTGAAGTTTAACGTTTTTCGCCGGAAAGAAATCCAAACCGACGTTCGCCTGCTTGTCTTTCATATTCGTCGACAGCACGCCATTGAGCCTCAATTTCGAATTGAGGGGCATGTTCAGACCGATCTGGTAGACGCCACCGGTAGAGCCGTCAGTAAGTTGAGCTGCGGGCTGAAATCCTAGAAGAGTGAATGAAGATGGCCCTTGGGTGCCCACAGAGTCTCCGTATGTGATGCCGCCCTTGTAGACCTCTTGCCCTCCAAATTCGAGTCTAGGAACCTCCTCGACTGCCTTACCCAGGTAGATGATCAGCTGCTCAGATGGCTCATCGAATTTAACTGCAACCACTGGAATCGATTTCGACAAAGTCGACGCTTTCCAGAACTTCGCGTCGAGGATGTTTAATGGAGCACTCTCTTTGGTTCGATTGTCAACTAGGGGTCCCTTCAACAAACTTGAATGGATCACAACCGCAGCAACACCTGTACTCTCGCTGGCTGGCTGAACCTGAACCAGCTTGAATTGCCTCAAGATCAATGGTGGTTGATAAGATTCTTGGCCACCTCCAATGGTGATTTTTTGCTGAGCAAACACACTTGTAGCCAAACAAAAGCAAACTAGAACTGCGCTACATTTCATAGGAAGCACTATACATCTCAAGCCGAAGCAGAAGGATATGCATACGTTCCGATAATCATTATTATGACTCTTTATGTTGAATCGGAACAGAGTATGCATTTCCTGTTCCGAGTTCCAGCATCTGCTGGGCTATCGAATTCGCTTTTCAGCCAGAGCCAACAAATACTGGCCGTAGTGCGTCTTTTGAAGCGGTCTGCTAATCTCGGTGAGGTGCTGTGCGGAAATCCAGCCTCGACGGAACGCGATTTCCTCTGGACAACACACCATCAGCCCCTGGCGTTGCTCAACAGATTCGACAAACTGAGATGCTTGCAGCATCGACTCGTGCGAGCCAGTGTCAAGCCAGGCGTACCCTCGGCCCATGACCTCAACGCTCATCGAACCCTCTTCGAGGAACAACCGGTTGAGATCAGTAATCTCCAACTCGCCCCTGGCCGACGGCTTGAGGTCCCGAGCCTTGGCGATGACCGAGTTGTCATAAAAGTACAGCCCCGTCACCGCAAAATTGGATTTGGGCGCCTTGGGTTTCTCTTCGAGTCCAATTGCTTTTCCGTTTTCGTCAAACTCGACAACGCCATAAATGGACGCGTCCCTGACCGGATAAGCGAAAACAGTCGCTCCAACCTCCCGCTGATCTGCGTTCTTAAGAAGCAACTCTAAATCGTGACCAAAGAAGATGTTGTCCCCAAGCACTAGCACAGCGGGGTCCTCGCCGACGAAGGAGGCACCAATATGGAAGGCCTGCGCCAGCCCATCTGGCGACGGTTGAACGGTGAATTGAAGAGAAATTCCCCATTGAGACCCGTCCCCCAGCAGGCGCTGGAATGCCGCCTGATCCTCGGGTGTGGTGATGATCAAAATCTCTTTGACTCCGGCCAGCATGAGAACGCTGAGCGGATAATAGATCATCGGCTTGTTGTAGATTGGGCAGAGCTGTTTGCTTGTCCCGAGAGTTACTGGATACAAACGGGTTCCCGAACCACCGGCGAGAATGATGCCTTTTCGCGCCATCAGTTTCGCCCCGCGTAGTTTGTCTCAAGCCATTTCTGATAATCACCGGACTTCACGTCCGCGACCCATGAATCATTCTCTAGGTACCACTGAATTGTCTTGCGGATACCGGTGTCGAAGGTCTCGGTTGGCTCCCATCCGAGCTCGTCCCGAAGTTTTGAGGCGTCGATCGCGTAACGCCAATCGTGCCCAGGGCGGTCAGCGACATACGTGATCAGATGAGAAAGATCGCCCTTCCCCGTTTCTTCTCCCATAAGCCGGCAGATGGTTTTGACAACGTCAATATTCTTCTGCTCAGCGTTGCCGCCAATGTTGTAGGTCTCCCCTTCCCTTCCTCGGTCCACGACCGCCATGATCGCCGAGTTGTGATCGTCCACGTAGAGCCAATCACGAGTGTTGAGTCCTTGACCGTACACGGGCAAGGGCTTCCCTTCTAGGCAGTTCAGAATCATGAGCGGAACAAGCTTTTCAGGGAATTGACGTGGGCCGTAGTTGTTCGAGCAATTCGTGATCGTGACGGGGAGCTTATACGTTCGGTTGTACGCCCGAACCAAGTGGTCAGAAGCTGCTTTTGAAGCTGAATAAGGGGATGACGGATCGTAAGAGGTGGTCTCGACAAAGAAGCCTTCTTCTCCTAGCGAGCCATAGACCTCGTCGGTGGAGACGTGGTGGAAGCGGAAGACTCCTTTCTGCTTTGCGGCCTCCAGAAGGTTAAAGGTGCCGACGATGTTGGATTGAATGAACTCGGCTGGCCCGGTGATGGATCGATCAACATGGGATTCGGCGGCGAAGTGGATGATGACATCCGGTGCGTACTCAGTGACTAACTCCATCGTGGCGGCAAAGTCGACGAGATCCAGTCTTGAGAACTGGTAGTTCGGCGATGCATCGATCGGACTAAGTGAGGCCATATTGCTTGCGTACGATAGCTTGTCGATGCTATGGAAGTGATCGTTTGGTCGCTCTGCGACGTACTTGACCAAAAAATTTGAGCCGATAAACCCCGCCCCGCCCGTGACCAGATACTTCATAAATTGGAAATCCCCATAAATCGTCGGTTTATGCCGCATGAACCTAAACCGGTAAACTACTTATTATGTTCCTTGACGAGGCCATTGTAGAGTTCACCTCGGGAAAAGGGGGCAGCGGAGCGGTTGCATTCCATACCGAAAAGCACGTACCGCGTGGCGGTCCGAATGGTGCTGATGGCGGACGCGGTGGAGATGTCATTCTCATCGCCGAGCGCGGAAAGCGAACGCTATATGACTTCAAGCTCATGGATCACCATGAGGCCGAGAGCGGCGTTCACGGCCTAGGCAACAAGCGGGGTAAGAACGCCAAGGACATCATCATCAAGCTTCCGGTAGGAACCGTGGTGACGAACGTCGAGACAGGCGAGCTGCTGGTTGACCTCACCAAGCACGGCATGAAGTACATCGTCGCCAAAGGCGGGCGCGGTGGGCACGGCAATATGCACTACGTTAATTCGGTGCGCCAGGCGCCAAATTTTGCCGAGAAGGGGGGTCCAGCGGAGAAGGTCAAGGTAAAGCTCGAACTAAAGCTTCTTGCCGATGTCGCCTTAATCGGGCTACCGAATGCCGGGAAGTCGACTTTGATTAGCTCCATTAGTGCGGCGAAGCCCAAGATCGCAGACTATCCGTTCACGACGATCGTGCCAAACCTCGGCGTCGTCAGCTTCCGCGATACCACTTTTACCGTGGCTGACATGCCAGGTCTAATCGAAGGGGCCTCAGAAGGGATTGGCCTTGGTCACCAGTTCCTCAAGCACGTTGAACGTACTCGCGTGCTGGTCCACGTGGTCGACATCCTTCCAATCGACGAAAGTGATCCCGTAGCGAACTACGAGCTCATCGAACGAGAACTAGAAAAATACAGTGAAGAGATCGCGGCTCGCCCACGACTCATTGCGCTCAACAAGATCGACATGGTTCCGGCGGAGTCCATCGCTGAAACAGTTGAGAAGTTCGAAAAGTTTGGTCATCAGATCTTCCCGATATCGGGATTCACGAACCGAGGGTTGACGGATCTTCTGAACGCCATGACGGACGTTGTAGAAGAGGCTCTGCCAGAGAGCGAGATTCCGGTGTTCATGCCCGCACTCGAGAAGCAAGGCGAAGATCATTGGGAGATCATTGAAGAGGAAGATTGCTACCGAGTCGTTGGAAAACGATTGGAACGTATGGTTGCCATGACCGATCTCGAGCGAAAGGACGCGGTTCGCTACATGCAGCGTCGCCTCGAAAGAATTGGAGTTCTGGAGAAGCTCCGGCTGTGCGGAGCTGAGGAAGGCGACACCGTCGTGATCGGCGATTTTGAGTTCTCCTACATTGACGAATCATGAGAATTGGCATTTTAGGCGGGACGTTTGATCCTCCACACTTGGGGCATTTGAGGCTAATCGAGTCCGCTCTCGAAGAGCTTGAACTTGATGAAGTCATTGTTTTGCCTGCAAACAAGAACCCATTCAAGAAGGGTCGCGCGGGTGCCACGCCTCAGCAACGTATGGAAATGGTGAGCTTGCTCGCCAAGCAGAACCCGAAGATCATGGTTAGTGACATGGAGATCACTCGAGGGGGACTCAGCTACACGGTGGACACGCTTGGGGAACTCCAGATGGTTTATCCAGGCGAATACTGGTTCATCATGGGCGCCGATGCCCTCAAAGGATTTGGCGAGTGGAAGAACCCCCAACGCATCCTCCGACAATGCCGATTGGCGGTTGCGGCCAGGGCACCAATCGTTCAAGAAGAAGTTTTATTGGGACTGGAAGACTATGTTAAAGAAAGAGTCGACATCATCGAAATGCCCCTGATCGACGCAAGCAGTACGGACATTCGCCTCAAAGTTCAGCGCGGAATGCCCATCGGAAGCCTCACAACTCCCGAGATCGTCGACTATATTAAGAAGAACAAGTTGTACAAATGACATCACAAGAAACCCTAGAACTGATCCGCAATGCGGCAGACGACATGAAAGCCGAGCGCATCGAAGTGCTTGACGTACGCGCAAAGACCTCCATCGCAGACTACTTCCTAGTCTGCTCGGGAACGTCGGATCGACACGTGGACGCGATCGCCGACCGAGTTGCTGAGAAGCTGGTAGAGCACAAGATTAAGCCCCTGAGAAGCGAAGGAGAACGGAGCGGCTGGATTCTTCAGGACTACGGCGACGTCGTTTTTCACGTCATGAAAGAAGAACAACGGCAGTTTTACGACCTGGAATCTCTCTGGGCCTCCGCTCAGGTAAACACAGACTTGGTGTAATTCTCCATGGATCCGAGCGCACACGTTGCTGAACTGAAAGCCGAAATCGCCCGACTCGGGGCGAAGATCTCGGCTTCCTCGGACAGCGACATTGTTGAAGCTCTTAAGTTCAAAAAGGACGCTATAGAAGCCCAGCTTGTCGAGGCCATTCAAAAAGTCGAGGAAGCGAAAGAACAGGAGACGGCAGAAACTGAACCTGAACTGGAGCTGGCGCCTGACGAGCTCGAGAAACTGATCCGCGCCGCCCGCGCGCACTTTTCAGCCGAGCGAAAGCCTGCCCTTCGCGAAGCGTTGGCTACTTTGGAGAAAGCATCACCAAATCACCCGGACGTTTTGGAACTTAAAGCTGATCAACTGATGGCCGCCAGGGACTTCGTCTCCGCGGTACCCGTGCTGAAGAAAGCCCGAAAGATCGCCCCGAAGAGCAAATCGATCGAGGAAAAACTTGCCCAGGCGAGCCTGAAGGCTGCTTATGCGGGTTCGATCGAATCTCAACTCCGGGCTGGATTATCGGATTCTCCCTTCATCGGCGAAGGCGACATTACAGCTTCACCGACCGCCGCCACCTTTGCGTCACTGTTCCTTCCCGGGTCTGGACACATATTCATCGGCCAAACGGTCAAGGGGATTGCCTACCTTTGCTTTTGGCTCTTCTCTCTGATTCCGCTTCTCATCCTGGTGAAGAATGAATCCGATCGCGGCGGCGGGGCCCGACAGTTCAATTTCTCGATGCCCATGATCGTTTTGGGTTTCGTTGCTGTCATGACCTACATGATTGCGCTTTTCGAGGTCGCTGCCATTGCGAAACGGGGTGGCAGTCGACGAGAACCCCCGAACCGTCCAAAGCCACCTGTGGACTTGCCGTTCGAGTAAACCCGAGCGAAAAAACGGTCTAGCTTCGTTCACGTCGGAGTTCGGCGATGAGGTTTTGCTGACTGACGGTTAACGTGAGATCGCTCCGAGTTCGCTCTAAAACCGCCCGAAGGGCGTCAACCGCACGGCGGAGTCCGTTGGTTAGTGAGTCTGGGAAGTCAAATGTGACGAGTTCTTCGTAGATTCCGTCCATCTGAGCAAGAATTCTCTCCGCTTCGGGCATCTTCCCTTCCCGAATTAGATCCAAGACAAACCGCCGCACCTCGCTGGCGGCCTCACACGCACCGTGGAGATAGGCCATCGTCTGCGCTCCCAGTTCGCTGGGCGATGGCAGTGCTTTGTCCAAAACAATCGCCAGAACGCACGCCGCTTCGACCATTTCCTTCTCGGTATCGTGGAGGTAGGACGGATTGAGATTGGGTTGGGCGGACAACAACTCTCTGACCGCGCCTGCCTCCGCCTGAGCTTCGGCTAGCAAAGCACTAGCCTCATCAAACTGATGCCGATGCACATGCCGGATCGACTTTGCGCTAAGTTGTCCAAGTTTGCGGCACCGTACAAGAACCTGTTCTCTTGCCTCGTGCATCGCTTGCGCGTCCGACCTCAGTTCATCCCAGTGACTCATAGTTATTACAAAATGGAACTAGGTCGGCAACTTGCCGAGTATCTAGACTCATGCGAAGGTTACCACTTGCCCTATCTTCCCTTCTTCTCCTGACGGCGACTGCAGTATTCCCACAGGAGAAGGTCAGACTCGCCCCAGGAGACAAACTTCCCGCACTCAGGGTGGGGGAGTGGCTCAAGGGTGCCCCACCAAAGAACATCAACAAGGGCATCGCGATCATCGACTTCTGGGCGACATGGTGCGGACCGTGCAAGGAGATGATGCCAGAACTGTCCGCGCTCGCCGCCGCTAATCCGGATATCTACGTCGTTGGGCTGAGCGTTTTGGAGCGTGACATCACGTCTGCAAAGCTGCGCTCTTTCGTGGCTGGTATGGGAGACAAGATGAAGTTCAACGTCGCATGTGACAAGAAGGATTTCATCTCGAAGAACTGGATCACTCCAGCTGCAATTAGCCAAATCCCGACTACCATTTTGGCCAAAGATGGAGTCATCCAGTGGATCGGTCACCCCGAGGATCTCCCCAGAACGTTGAGGGCCGTGCGCGAAGGATCGCACGATCTTCCGAAAACGCGCAAGGCTTACGTCGAAACTGGCGACGAGGGACTCCGGGAGCGGGCGTTCAACCAACTCCTCTACGTCGTCGATTCGCAGCTCGATGAACCGAACCCGACCAAGGGTATTCAGGCCTTCGAAAAGCTTAAGACAGACTATCCGAAGTATTGGGGATTAGCATCTGACTGGGAGTTGAAATACCTGCTACGAGCCGATTCGCCAAAAGGTGAAGCTCTCATCGCATCATTGTTTGAGAAGAAGAAATATTTCAAACTCTCCATCAGCCTCACCTATGTAAGATTCGAGAACCAGGTTGCACTGGAGGCTGCGAGGAAGTTGTTGGCCACGGAAGGCATCAAGGACCCCATGGTGTACTTCTTCCTCGCTAACTACTTCGTCGTCTCCAAGCTCAAGACGGAGGCTTTGACCGCCGTCGACTTGGCGACCAAAGCCTACGATGCGAACGGAAAGGACATTCCGGACATTCCCAAGAATATCGAGATGAAGCGAAAGCAAGCCAATGCCCTACCCGGCCTTACATCAACTTCTGTCGATTGAGGCTGACAAATCTGCGCTCGCCGATGATGACGTGATCTAGTAGCTGGATGTCGAGCAACTGACCAGCTTCCTTGATCTTCGCGGTGACCTCGATGTCCTCAGTCGAGGGCTCGGGATCACCGCTTGGGTGGTTGTGGGCCACAATCAGGCTCACGGCGCCCTCGCGGACGGCTTCGCGGAAGATTTCTCGGAGGCCGACGATGGATGCGTTGGCCGTCCCAATATGGATGGTCGCGACCCGCAAGATCACACTCTTGGAATCGAGGTAGATTGCGACAAAGTGTTCTTGCCGTTCATGCCGGAGATCGTCGAGTAGGTCGGCAACATCTTGTGGGTCGGTGATGGTCTCGATCTCTAGTTCCCCTTTGCCGGCAACACCGACTTTTCGGCCCAGAGTAAACATCGCAACGAGCCGCTTGGCAGTTGGTTCGTCTAAGTCGAAAGCACGTTGCAGTTCGTCCGCGGAGAGATCGGCGAACTTTCGGAGCTTCCTCCCAGCTAGCATCATTTCTCGCGAAACCCCAAGCCAGCGGTCAACTTCATCGTCACTCTTGCTCACCGCAAATGCAAGAAGTTCCATCGGAAGCATGGCTTGCATCCCGAGCGTCTTGAGTCGTGCGAGAGTTTCGGATGCCATCTCAATAAGAATAGTCCCGATGCAGGCATCGGGACTATGGTTTTGATTCGAAACTGCCTAGTTAGGCTTTCTTTCGTCGCTTGAGGAGCCCAAGGACTCCGAGTCCGAGAGCAGCCATGCTAGCTGGTTCGGGAACTGGCTGGTTAAGCGAGAAAACATAGAGTTGTCGGTTCGCAAAGTCGGTGACTGCCAGAGTTTGGTTTGATGCGGCATACGAGAAGCCGTAGGCACCGTTTCCGTTCGCCAAACTGAGCGCGGAGCTGTTCATGTCGAACAAGTTCAAAGCGAGGGAACTTCCCGTATTGGAAATGGCCTTTAGAATGGAGGAAGCTGCTTGTCCAGAAGAGCCGGACGTTCTGTCGTTGAAAATCAAGAACGAATTGACTCCTGCCTCGACATAGGCGAGGCTGTTATTATCAACGCCTGTTGTGTAGGTTCCAGGCGTGTAGATAATGGAACTCGAACCTCCGAAGTTGTTATCGGCACTCCGGACAGCTTTGGTAACGGCGTTTCCGTTTCGGGCATACAGGTCTCCGTTGCTGGAAAATGCCATTCCGCGCCATGTGGTTCCACCAGTCACCGGAGCCGCGGTTGCATTGATGATGGCACCAGCGTTCTGGCCGTTTATATATCCACCAGTCGTCTCATCCATCAAGTGACGTCGACCGCCGCCGATCCCGAGATATGCCACCCCTACATTGGATCCGCCACCTAAGAACCCTGGATCAAAACCGACCCCGTTTCCTCTCCGAGTAGCATCTGGAGTGCCGCCGCCCGTCGCCCAATTTAGAGCTCCTGTCGTAGCATTAAAAGCGCGAACACTGTTGACGCTTCCAGCACCATTGTCAAGACTCGCTGCCAGAGTGTTGCCTTTGACAGCAAGTTGAGTGAAACCTCGAGTGTTCGCCGTGCTGAAGACTCCGAATGAAGTACCAAACGCTCCGGCTGATGTGAAATCTGTTGCCTGGTTTAGGCCGTTGAGCGATAAGCTCACCGTTACCGGAGCGATTGCTGTGTTCGCTGTACCACCCGCAGCGTTGTAGCCTCCGACGTAGGCTGTGGAACCGTTCCATGCCACGGCGCTCGGATTTGATCCGATGAATTGAGCATTCGCCCCCACTGCGGTGGAGGACAAGTCAACCTGTCCAACCATGTAGAGGTTAACTTGAGAAAGTGCCGATGCGGAAAGACCACCGAGTGCCAAAAGGAGACTGCTTCGTCTAAACATAATCAAAAACTCTTCAAGGAACGCCCTTGATACACTGATTATCCCGAAAACCTAAAGCAAAGTGTTAGATTCACTACCAGGTTTTCAGCCTCGTACAGGAATAGGCTGGGCAATCTTCAGCCCACCTTCGGGCTCAACCCACTTGTGATCAGCCTTAAGCAATTCAATGAGCTCCTCAACCCCACGCTCCTGCGGAATGTTGTTCTTTACAACGTCACGTTTCCGGTAGAGGGTGATCTTCCCTCCGGCCGCGCCCACGTAGCCATAGTCGGCATCCGCCATCTCGCCCGGGCCGTTTACAATGCAGCCCATGACGGCAATATCCAAGCCGACAAGATGCTTCGTCGCCTCTCGAACCTGATTCAAAACGATTGGAAGGTTGAACTTTGTTCGCCCGCACGATGGACACGCAATGTACTCGACCTTGGTTTTCCGCAAGCCGAGGGACTGGAGGATGTCGTAGCAAACTGGAATCTCATTCTTCGGATCCTCACTAAGGCTAACTCGAATCGTGTCTCCGATTCCCTCCATCAGCAAAGTCGCGATTCCAGCCGTGGACTTGATTCGAGCGTATTCGCCATCCCCCGCTTCGGTTACTCCCAGGTGCATCGCGTAGTTCATTCCTTCCTCCGCCATTCGCTTTACCATGAGGCGATTCGCGGCGACCATGACGGGAACTCGCGAAGCTTTACACGAGATATTGAGGTTTGTATAACCGTGCTTTTCGCAAAGCCGAAGATATTCGAGTGCTGACTCCACCATTCCATCCGGGGTATCTCCATAGGTCACTAGCAACCGCTCGGAAAGGGAGCCGTGGTTCACGCCGACTCGCATCGCCCGGTCGAACTTCTTACAAGCCTCGATGACGGGAACCAAGCTGTCCTCGATGGCGGCAAGTTCTTGTGAGGATTCGTCCGAGGAATAGGCCAGTTCCTCTCGCAACCGAGCAACCTCGTCTCCTTCCCTTCCGCGAACGTCAACTGCGTCACCCACCGCTTTCTTCGCTCGCGACCCGTGTCTTACAAAAACGAACAGCCCAGGATTAAGACGAATCTCGTCGACATGCTTCGCAGCTTCGACAGCAATGTCGGTCCCTTGGTGGTGAACGTCAGCGGTGAGAGGCACATACTGGTACTGCTCCGTCACCTTCGCTCGTATGGCTTCCAAACACTCGGCTTCGCCAAGAGAGGGGGTTGTCACCCGAACCAGTTCGCAACCCGAACGGTGGAGATCAATAATCTGCTCGACACATGCCTCGACATTTCGAGTCTCTTCAGTGATCATCGACTGAACCATGACCGGGTGTCCGGCGCCGATAGTCAGTGGCCCGATACGGCATGGGGTCGTCTTTCGCCGAGGATAGGTCGTGTCGAGATTCATAGGCCTATCCATAGTTTGACACGTCCCAAGTTTTCTCTTCTTTGATAAAATCTTCTTCCAAATCAAACGACAGCGGCGTATATTGAAAACAAGACGACGCCGTCCCCGAGGTTCCCTTTGCTGGGTAACCACCACGGGCACCCCGGTCTCGACGCCGCCCTAACGATAAATCCTTGCAAAAGGGGGAAAACTAGGTGCAGCGATATACGCCCGAAAACATCAGAAACATCGCCGTTGTTGGTCACGGAGGTTCCGGAAAGACCATGCTCGTGGAGCACATGCTCTACACCGCAGGCGCCGCCGATAGAGTCGGCTCAGTCGAAGCGGGAAACACCCAAAGCGACTACGACCCGCTTGAGATCAGGCGCAAGATTTCCTTATCTTCTTCTGTTCTGCCGATTGAATGGCAGAACACCAAGGTCAACCTGATCGACGTTCCGGGATACCCAGATTTCATTGGTGAACTCCATTGCGTCGCCCGGGCGGTCGAAGCGTTCATATTGGTTGTTGACGCAAAGCGTGACCTCGATGTAGGGTTCGAACTCGCCTGGGAAGTTGCCGAGGAGTACGGACTCGCCAAGTGCATTTTTGTAAACAAGCTCGAGCGAGACAATGCCGACTACGATGGCTTAATGGAGACCCTGCACGAGCGCTACGGCCGAGCAGTCGTCGGAGTCCAGCTGCCAATCGGCCACCAAGCCGCCTTCTCCGGAGTACTCGACTTGCTGAGAATGAAGGTCTACAGAGGCAAAGATCGGGGAATCGAGATCGAAGACATCCCGAGTGGTTATGCCGACGATGCTGCGTACCGGCGAGAAAAGATGATGGACGCCGCCGCCGAAGGCGACGACGATCTTGCGATGAAGTACCTCGAAGGCGAGGATCTGACTGAAGACGAAGTCGAGCACGGTCTCCTCGTCGGAGTTGAGCACGGACGGGTCGTGCCAGTCATGCTCGGCTCGGCGCTCAGCGGAATCGGGGTCATGACCCTGCTAGACCATATCGTCCACGAACTTCCATCCCCAACTGATGCCCCGAAGGATGCGATGGGAGTTTCGATTCACAAGTCTGGCGACCCCGCCATTGCAATGAATCAGCCCGATGGACCAGCCGCTGCACTTTGCTTCAAGACAACCGCGGACCCATTCGTCGGAAAGATCAACTTTTTACGGGTCTTCAACGGCACAATCCGGCAAGACGATCACCTGGCTAACGTGAATCGCGAGACTGACGAGAGGATTCACAACCTCTTTTTCCCTCATGGCAAAACGCAAGAACTCGCGCCAATCGTCGGCGCGGGGGACATCTGTGCGGTTGCAAAACTGACCAACACCCACACGGGAGACACTCTGGCCTCCACAAAGACCAAAGTTTTGCTCGAACCAATCCACCTTCCGGAGCCGATCTACCGAATCGCAATCACGCCAGTCACCAAAGCCGATGAAGACAAACTTCCCGGAGCCCTGGCAAAGCTCATGGATGAGGATCCGACCTTCCGGTCATTCCGGGATTCAACCGTACACCAAGAAATTGTTGAAGGCATGGGAGACATCCACCTCGATTCGATCATCGAAAGGTTGAAATCGAAGTTCGGGGTCAGCGTCACGATCAGCGAAGCTAAAGTTGCATTCCGAGAGACGATTCGAAGCAAAGCCAAAGCGCAGGGCCGCCACAAACGGCAGACGGGAGGCAAGGGCCAGTTCGGCGACTGCCATATCGAAGTCGAGCCGCTTGGGCGCGGCGAAGGCTTTGTATTCGAGAACAAAGTTGTAGGCGGAGCAATCCCCAAGAATTTCATTCCGGCAATCGAGAAAGGGATTAGGGAGGCAATGGAGCACGGCTTCGTGAGCGGAAACCCCGCAACAGACTTCAAGGTCACCGTCTACGACGGCTCATATCATGATGTAGATTCCAGTGAGATGGCATTCAAGACCGCAGGAGCACTGACAATCCGCGAGGCTTTTGGCAAGGCCGACGCGGTCGTTCTGGAACCGATCCTAGAAGTAGAAGTGGACGTCAACGACGAGAACGTTGGCGACGTCGTCGGTGATCTTAATGGGCGCAGAGGCCACTTACTCGGAATGGATCCCATCTCAGCGGGAAAGAGCCGAATCCGGGCGACGGTTCCCATGGCAAATATGACCAAGTACGCCTTAGAACTCAGATCTATTACTAAGGGACGCGGCCGCTTCCGTCAACACTTCGCCCACTACGCGGAACTTCCCTATCCGGATCAGCAAGCGTTGGTCACCGAGTACGCGAAGCACCGGGCAGAAGGGGCGGAGGTGCACTGAGCTGGTTGGATGTTGAAAGACGGTAATTGGCGGATCAAAAGAATCCATCGGAAGCTAACTTCCGACTTTCAACTTCCGGCGCCAATTCACGCTGCTCTTGCGCCGCCCATCGCCTCGTCGGCGGCGTCAACTTCCACCATGATCTGAGTGGACACGGCATCGATCTTTTCTTGCTCGAGTCCGAGGCTGGAGAGATATGCTTCGCCATTCTCGCAGCCAGGAAGTCCGGGCATGGCCGGAAAACCGCAGTGATACGCTAGGTGGTTTGCAGCGGCAGCCACAATTGTTGACTGCGTGGTGATTTCATCTTCTTCCGGCGTGTCGTGGTATTTGATGACGTTAGCCATCATCGGAGTCAGTTTCCATTTGTCGGCTAGGTAGCCGCCTACTTGAGTGTGGTCAAATCCGTTAACCATGAGTTCCGCCTCGCGCAGAGGAATTCGCTTCGCGCTTGCGGTCTGCACGGCTCGTACCAGCTCGGGCTGAGCAAATCGATCCATTGTCAAGATCCCGATGTCGTGCATTAATCCTGCAACGTACATTTCTTCAGCGAGCCCAATGTTGACGTAGCGCATCAATCCCCTTGCACCAATCCCTACTGCCAATGAGTGGCGCCAAAGAGCTAGGTGATCAAACGCTGGACGCACATGCTTGCCCGATAAGATCTGTTGATAAGCAAGCGAAATGGCAATCGAGCGTAAGGTGTTCATTCCGAGCACGCTGAGTGCACGGTTGACGGTTGTGACGGATTTCAATCCGTACATCGACGAACCCGCAACCCTCAAGACCTTCGCAGCCATTGCTGGGTCCTGCTCAATGATGTGCTCTAAGCTTCTGGAAGATATATTGGGGTCTTCGTAGAGCTTCAGAATCTGAACTACGACAGTTGGAAGAACTGGCAGGTTCTCGCTTCGAGATATTTTGAGAATAAGCAGCTGAAGGTCCACGAACTGATTTAAGTGTTGGTTGATCGGAAGCAGATTCTTAGGCGGTACACCAAATCCAGATTCAGGGAACACCATCTTTATCTCGACTCTCGGCACATTATTGAACCCAGATCGTTGATTCGTGCCCTGTTCGTTGCCTATTTAGTAGATATAGCGGTCCGAGGTTTCCCCAAATCAGGCATGACGGCACACACTTGCTGGTGCGTGAATCAATGTGGTTGAACTTCGACCTAAACGATTTGCAAGGCTATACCTGCAGTCACTCGAATCGACAGATCCAATTGAACTGGCATGAATCGTTACGTGGATGGATTCCTATGGAGCTGCCTGGTACGGCGAGATAGCAATAAGCAAGTCTCAACTCCAAAAGCAAAGAAGCGTCAATACGAATTGAATCGGGTGGGAATCGCGATGCCCTACGCGTAGTCGTGCTTCTAGAGCAATGCTACTTCTAAGATGTATGATTTGGCTCGGAACTCGATCAATTTTTACGGCAAGTCCTACAAGGTTTTCACTTTTCACGATGTGAACCTCATAGTATCGAACGCAGGTCACTAGTTTCTTCGACAAATTTTCGCCTGACCGTTTGGGTGTTGCTCCAGATTTGGGCGACGAATATTCGCAACAGACCTAGTGACTTGAGCGTCATATACTCATATAATTGAAGGTGATACGATCATGGCAGACTTCTACCAAATACTAGGTGTTCCGAGGGGAGCGGATGAGAAAGAGATCAAATCCGCTTATCGCAAATTGGCTCGGAAGTATCACCCCGACGTCAATCCGGGCGATAAATCAGCTGAAGCAAGATTCAAAGAAGCAAGCGAGGCCTACGAGGTTCTGTCTGATCCAGAGAAGAAATCCCTCTATGATCAGTACGGCTCGAACTGGGAAGCTGTGCGAAACAATCCAGGCGCAGCGGATTTCGGCGGCGCGGATTTCGGCGGAATGGGGGGATTCGGATCAATTTTTGAGCAGTTCTTCGGTGGCCAGGGCGGCGGTGGATTCCGAATGCAGGATTACGACGCTGCGCAGCCACGCGACATTGAGCGAGAAGTGGAGATTTCCCTCGAAGACATTGATGCGGGCACTACCCGTACGTTGACTTACCAAACCATGGATGCCCAGCGCACTCGTGGCGACATTGCCACCGTGCCAACTACCAAAAAGGTCGAAGTCAAAATTCCTGCAGGGATTCCGGATGGGAAGAAACTGCGGGTTCCTTCAAAGGGACATGCGGGAGCGAACGGACGCGCCGGCGATCTTTACGTGCTGATCCGCTGGGCACGAAACGACAAATTCCGAATGGTGGGTGAGCACCTAGAAACCGATGTCCAGGTGTCTTACACCATCGCTGCGCTCGGAGGCGAGATCAAAATTCCCACCCTTCGGGGTGTTGTTTCGATGAAGATTCCACCTGGAACTCAAAGTGGACAAGCTTTTCGGCTGTCAGGTCAAGGGATCTCCAGAATGTCTGGTGGCCGAACTGATTTGATGGCCCGAATCAAGATCACTGTACCGAAAAGTCTTTCGGAACACGAACGACAGTTGCTCTCCGAGCTTCGTGACCTGGAGGTTTCGAAATGAGACAAGAGAACCAGCCGGTCTACATGATCGGCGTTGCCGCGCAACTCTGTAATGTTCACCCCCAAACTCTGCGGCAATATGAACGGCTGGGTTTGGTGATTCCGTCTCGAGCAGGAGCAAAGAACCGCTTGTACTCAGAGCTCGACATCATGCGAGTTCGACGCATCCAACGGCTTACTCAAGAGTTAGGCGTAAACCTTGCGGGGGTAGAAATTATTTTACGGCTGCTCGATGACATGGAAGAGATGCGGAATGATATGGAGCAGCAGATGAACGAGTATGCCGCCGAAGCGGAAAGGAGAATCACCGCAATGTTCACGAACTCAAACATGCCGATCAGAAAGGATGAATCTCTCCTTCCCGTACCAAATGTGATTATCCGAAATCGCAGCGAGCTATAACTCGATTTGAGCGCCCCAAAAACGAAAAGCGGCACCTGCTTATGCAGGTGCCGCTTTGTCTCGAGCCGACGACGATTAGATTTCGTCGAGGCTGATTTCTTCGCTAGCCATATCGGATAGCGATGGGAAGTTGAGGCTCTCGAACTCGTCATCGAACTCCATGTCGTCGGATTCGACGAGGGCTTGGAGCGATTGCTCGGCCCACGATCCGCGCTGGACATTGACATCGATCTCTCGATACTCCTTGACACCCGTTCCCGAAGGAATGAGGCGACCAAGAATGACGTTCTCTTTGAGGCCAACCAGGTAGTCCTTCTTTCCTCGGACCGCCGCTTCCGTAAGAACGCGAGTGGTCTTTTGGAACGATGCGGCGGAGAGGAAGGAGTCTGTTGCGAGCGACGCTTCGGTGATACCGAGGAGAATCCAGGTTGCGGTTGCTTCCTTAGGATCGCGCTCCACGTTCTCACCGGTGATCGGGTCGACGTACTTAATCTTTTTACCGGATCGAGCAGCTTCTTTGACCGTGTCGTTTGCCTTGGCGAACGCGAATCGGTCAACGATCTGGCCAGGGAGGTAAGGCGTATCGCCTGGCTCCTTAACCTGTCGCTTTCGCATCATCTGGCGGATGATGACTTCAACGTGCTTGTCGTTAACGTCAACTCCCTGGCTCTTGTAAACGCTCTGCAGGTTCTCAACGAAGTACTCGTGAACCGCTGCCGCGCCGGCAAGTTCCAGAACCTCGTGCGGATCGCGAGGACCTTCTGTGAGCGGGTCGCCCTTGATGATCCGAGTTCCCTTTTCGACCGGAAGCTTTCCGAGCGGTGGAACCAGGATCGCGTAGATCACGTTCACTTCGGTCACTTCGGCCTTTCGGAGGATCGCGAGAATCGCTGTGGTGAGCTTCTGTCCAACTGCCTTATGGAGACCGCCAGCGTAGCTGCCATTACTGTCCTTTGGCCAGTTCTGCATGTCACTTACGTAGGCATCCTTCAGCGGTCCGGTGACCGGAACCGTTGCGTTGATGACCACGAATCGACCGAACGATGACTCGCGGATATCTTCGACCACACCCGAGACCGGGCAGATGATCGCCTTACCACGAGGCTGTCGTCGTGCTTCAAAGATTTCTTCGACACGGACGATACCGGACGATTCACCAGTCCAAGAGTAGAAGAACGTCTTTCGTGACTTCTCCCACAGCTTGCGGCTATCGCTATCGCTCTTATCAGCGGCCTTCGCAGCGGCTTTGCTCAATCGCTCAGCCTTTCGCTTCGCCTTCGGATCCTCAATCTCCTCAATCGGAGTTTGGTTGATCGTCATCGGTGCGACTTCTGGGTTCTGGAACAGCGACTTGACGATGCCTTCTTGAGTTGCAAGCAGCTTCGTTGGGTCAAAGACCTTCATGTCGTTGTCGGTCGCCATCGCAAAGTCCTCCATGAACTGGCGGATGAACTTACCAGTCTTATACTGGTTCGTTCGAGCAATGGTGGCCGATCCCGCAACACCACCCGTGTGGAACGTACGCATCGTGAGCTGGGTACCCGGCTCACCGATCGACTGTGCGGCGATAATTCCGACCGAGACACCGACTTCGACCAACTTATTGGTCGAAAGGTCGATACCGTAGCACTTGGAACAGACGCCCTGGATGAGGTCGCAATAGAGAGGAGATCGAACCTTTGCCGCGAGCAGACCGTGATCAGTCATCTCGAAGCCAGCTTCGACGTATTTCTTGACGATCTTGTCCCGAGCCTTTTCGTCCTTTGCGCCTTCGACAGCCGCATAGAACTTCTTCTCGATCGCGTTTAGCTTCTTGCTGGTTTCAACCGAGATTGGTGCTTGATACTGAGTCAGCGACTCGCCGGTCTCAGGGTCATTGATCACCGAAAGAGCAAGTCGTGCGACCATTCGGTCACCGATCGACTCGATCTGCTCTCCCATCGAAACGATGCGGTGCGCAGTCATTCCTTCGGCGGTTCCGCAGTCATCGGCCTTGATGATGACGTCTTGTGCGACGTCGCAAAGTCGACGAGTGAGGTAGCCAGCGTCAGCGGTTCGGAGCGCGGTGTCGGCAAGTCCCTTACGTGCACCGTGGGTGGTGACGAAGTACTCAAGCATCGACAAACCTCGGTGGAACGAGTTCTTAACCGGAAGCTCATAGATCGTTTCGTTGAACTGGTTCAACATCAGACCTCGCATTCCGGAGAGCTGCGCAAGCTGCTTGATCGAACCACGTGCACCGGAAACGGTAACAATGCTGAGCGGGTTGAACTGGGTGAGGCCTTGGACGATTTCTTTACCGATAACGTCGTAGGTTTCTTGCCACAGCTTAACCAGCGTGCCCTGCATCTCGTTAAACGCGAGCATTCCTCGGCGGAACTGACCAAGAATCTTGTTTGATCGGTCATCTGCGTCCTTGATGATCTCGTCTCGGCGAGCAGGCGGGTCCATGTCGGTGATGGCGACCGTGAGACCGTATTTGGTTGCCCACTTGAAGCCAGTGTCCTTCATGTCGTCAAGGAACTTAATGGTAGCTCCAACGCCAGCTCGCTTGTGAATCACCAGAATGATGTCGGCAAGGGCTTTCTTCGTCAACTCAACGTTGAGAAGCGGCTCGGAGTAGCGGAGCGGCCAAGGGAGCGCTGCATGGAAGATCACCTGTCCGGCGGTCATCATGCGAATCACGTTCTCGTACTCCATGTCCAGAGCTTCCATTTCGGTGAACTCCTTTCCGTCGTCGTCGAGCGATGTGACGTTCTGGTACTCCTGACCGGTTACTCCATCTCGGAATGCAACTTCGTCGTCTGGTCGGAAGACCGGGCGAGTGAGCTGGACCAAGATCGGTTCGTTGAGTTGAAGTTTCTTCTCTACGGAAGGTGATTCTAGGTTGAATACGACTTCATTGGGGTTAGCGTAAATGTAGGGAGCCGGGTTCTTTTCGGGCTTCGACTTGTGATCAGCGATCTGCTTCTCAAGCTTGGCCTTACCTTCAATCGACATGAACGTCAGGGCGTAGTTACCCAAAACGATGTCCTGCACTGGCGCACAGGTGGCACGTCCGTCTGAAGGAGTGAACAGGTTCTGCGTCGAGAGCATCAGAACTCGGGCTTCGGCCTGAGCTTCCGAGGAGAGCGGAACGTGAACAGCCATCTGGTCACCGTCAAAGTCCGCGTTGTACATGTTACAAACCAGCGGGTGAAGCTGGATCGCCTTTCCGTCAACAAGGATTGGCTCGAAAGCCTGGATACCGAGTCGGTGAAGCGTCGGAGCGCGGTTCAGAAGGACCGGATGCTCCTTAATGACCTCTTCGAGGCCGTCCCAAACCGCCGGGTGCATTCGATCAATCATGCGCTTTGCAGTCTTGATGTTCTGCGTAATGCGCTTTTCAACCAGAGTCTTCATGACGAACGGCTTGAAGAGCTCCAGAGCCATTTCCTTCGGAAGTCCGCATTGGTGCAGTTTAAGGTGAGGGCCAACGACGATAACCGATCGACCGGAGTAGTCAACGCGCTTACCAAGAAGGTTCTTTCGGAAGCGACCCTCTTTACCCTTGAGCATGTCGCTGAGCGACTTGAGCGGGCGAGCGTTAGAGCCAACAACCGGACGAGCACGGCGACCGTTATCGATCAACGCATCGACGGCTTCCTGAAGAAGTCGCTTTTCGTGGTTGATGATCGATTCTGGCGCGTGAATCTCGATGATTTTCTTCAACCGGTTGTTTCGGTTGATGATGCGTCGGTACAGATCGTTGAGGTCCGAGGTTGCAAAGCGACCACCGTCGAGCTGGACCATTGGGCGAAGCTCGGGAGAGATGACTGGAACAACATCCTGGATCATCCACTCTGGGCGGCTCTTGGAGCCTATGAGCGCCTCAACGACTTCAAGTCGCTTGATCGCACGAGCACGTCGTTGCGACGTGGTCATGACGATCTCTTGTCGAAGCTGGCGAGCTAGTGACTCAAGATCAACCTTATGGAGAAGCTCCTTAACCGCGTCTGCACCAATGTTGGCGCGAACGAGCGGGCGAAGATCGCGCTCCATGCGCATACCAACACCATCCAGAAGCTTCGAGACAGCTCGGTACTTATCTTCGTCGATGAGCTGGTTGCGCTCAAGCTTGCCAAGAATTTCGACCGCAATATCAAGATCCTTAATTCGGTCGTCGCAGTCGCGATACTCGGCCTTGATTCGGTCGTTGACCGCTTTGGAACGCTCCCGAACATAAACCTCGTCGTACTCGTCACCGTTGTTTTTCATGTCCTCAGCGAGGCGGCTCAGAGATTCCTCTTCAAGCTCGCGCATACCGAGTTGCATGTGCATCTTTTCGATTTCGACGGCCTTGCGAATCTCAGGAAGAAGCTCCTGAATCTGCTCGGACTCGATGTCGATGATGATAAAGCTAGCGAAGTAGATAACCTTCTCAAGCAGCCTCGGAGAGATATCAAGGATCAGCGAGAGAGGTGATGGAACGCCCTTGAGGTACCAAATGTGGCAGATAGGGGCCGCTAGTTCGACGTGGCCCATTCGCTCGCGTCGGACCTTGCTTCGTGTGACTTCAACGCCGCAGCGTTCGCACACAATTCCCTTGTATTTGATCTTTTTGTAACGACCACACGAACACTCCCAGTCCTTGACTGGTCCGAAAATCTTCTCACAGAACAAGCCATCTCGTTCTGGTTTGAAGGTCCGGTAGTTAATGGTCTCCGGCTTCTTGACTTCCCCATGCGTCCATGAGAGGATGTCCTCCGGGCTTGCGATTCCAATTTTGATTTTGTCGAACAGACTAACGGCTGCCATAATTTCCTTTTCGTGTTCCTATTTCTGTAAAGCTGCGAGTGAGAGTTCCGCTCCGTTTGCAACCGGAGCGGAATGTGAATTAGTTAAAGAACCCAACTGATCGAGCGAGGCGCATGTCGTCGCCGCCGCTGAGCTCATCAAGATCCTTGAGCGGGAGTTCCTTGTTGTTGGAATCCTCAACGCTGACCTTCAGACCGAGTGAGCGGAGCTCGTTCACTAGAATCTTAAAGGACTCAGGAATGCCAGGCTCAGCGATGCTTTCGCCCTTGACGATGCTTTCGTAAGCGCGAACTCGGCCAACGACATCGTCTGACTTGATGGTCAGAAGCTCCTGGAGGGTGTACGCAGCGCCATAAGCTTCAAGCGCCCACACTTCCATTTCTCCAAATCGCTGTCCACCGAACTGAGCCTTACCACCCAGCGGCTGCTGAGTAACAAGGGAGTATGGTCCAATCGAACGAGCGTGAATCTTCTCGTCTACCAAGTGTTCAAGTTTGAGGATGTAGATGACGCCGACCGTAATCTTGTTCGGAAGCGTGTCTCCGGTGAGACCGTCGCGGACCGTTGACTTACAGGTGTGTGGATCAAGACCCGCTCGCTCGAACACGTTGTGCTTCAGCTTTGCGATGAGGTTCGTGTAAACGTCATCTTTGGCCTTGACTGGCTTCTCGTCGATCTCAATCTCAAGATCTTCGAACTCGAAGTTCTCTGCATCAACTTCCATAAGCTCGGATACCGGCTTAACAGGAGGTGCGGCGAGGATTCGAGCCACGCGCTCAAGGCCGTTGACGCCGAGGGTTCGGAGTTTCGCCTCAACCTTTGCCATCATCGCGTCAATTCCGTCGCCCTTACCGAAGTCAACTTCAAGTTGAAGCTCAGACTTGATATAGCTATCAAGAACGCGCTGTCGGAAGTGCTCGGCAAGCCGCTCCATTTCCTCAAGAACTTCGTGCTCAGTAGCTCCCTGGAACGCCGGGCACTTGTACTCGATTCCCAGGTGCTTGCCAACATAGCCAAGGTGGGTTTCAAGAATCTGCCCGATGTTCATTCGCGAAGGAACACCAAGTGGGTTCAAGACGATGTCGACCGGAGTACCGTCCGCAAGGAACGGCATATCCTCAGCCGACATAACCCGAGAGACAACTCCCTTGTTACCGTGTCGTCCCGCCATTTTGTCTCCGACCATCAGCTTTCGCTTCTGAGCAATGAAGACCTGAACGGTCATGTTAGTACCGGCTGGCAACTCGTCTCCAGGAATCTGCAGAAGAGGCTCTTCGGTTCGGTCGCAAATAAGGCGATCTCGCTTCTTGGACTCTTTGTAGATGTAGTTGATCGAAGGCGAGAGGTACTTGTAGCGGCTAAAGACTTTCACGTCGATAACCGTTCCCTTCTCACCGTGCGGAACTCGGAGCGAAACGTCTCGGGTTTCTTCGGCCTTTTTACCAAAGATCGCGATAATCAGCCGCTCTTCTGCGGTCATTTCGACCTGACCCTTCGGAGCAACCTTTCCAACCAGAATGTCTTCCGGACGAACCTCGGCACCGATTCGGATAATTCCGTTCTCGTCGAGATCCTTCAGGGCATCTTCGCCGACGTTAGGAATATCTCGGGTGATTTCTTCAGGGCCGAGCTTGGTGTCAACCGCTTCGGTTTCGTATCGCTCGATGTGGATCGAAGTATAAACATCGTCCTTCACCACGCGGTCACTGATGAGGATCGCGTCCTCATAGTTGTAACCGTTCCACGGCATGAACGCGACAACCACGTTCTTACCAAGAGCCAGCTCGCCATTGTCAACACAAGGACCGTCCGCAAGGGCGTCACCCTTCAGAACGTACTGACCGAGTCCAACGACTGGTCGCTGGGTGAAACAGGTCGACTTGTTCGACTGCACCATGTGCATCAGCGAGTAGTTATCAAGCTGCCCGTCATCCTTTCGGATGCGAATCTCGGTCGCCGAAACGTACTCAACCTTACCAGGATTGTGAGCAACAACCGCCGCACCAGAGTCAACCGCCGCAACACTTTCATAGCCAGTTCCAACGAGAGGCTTGTCAGCGCGAAGGCAAGGAACTGCCTGTCGCTGCATGTTTGCGCCCATCAAAGCGCGGTTCGCGTCATCGTTCTCAAGGAACGGAATGAGCGCGGTTGCAACCGAAATGATCTGAGCAGGCGAGACGTCGATGTAGTCAATCTTTTCGCGAGGAACCGTCGGATACGAAGCACCCTGGAGAACTCCACCGGCGCAGCGAACCTGAATTCGCTCGTCAAGGAAGAGGCCAGCGGCGTCTGTCTTGATGTCCGCAGGAGCAACAAGAATTCCATCTTCCTGCTGAGCGGTTAGGTATACGACCTGATCTGTAATGTGCCCTTCGGTCACCTTACGGTACGGCGTCATGATGAAGCCAAACTCGTCCACTCGAGCGTGCGAGGTGAGCTGCGAGATCAGACCAATATTCGGACCTTCTGGAGTCTCAATTGGACAGATTCGACCATAGTGCGAACGGTGGACGTCGCGAACTTCCAGCTTTGCGCTGGACCGCTGAAGACCACCAGGTCCGAGCGAGGAGAGACGCCGCTTGTTGGTGATTTCCGACAGCGGATTCGTCTGATCCATGAACGTCGAAAGCTGGTTAGAACTGAAGAAGCTCTTGATGGATGCCGAGATCGGTTTGACCGAAAGGATTATTCCCGGCAGCAAGTTCTCTTGATCCTGCGAGGTCATTCGCTCACGAGCAACCTTCTCCATTCGGACGAAGCCGAGGCGAAGTTGCGACTGGAGAAGCTCCCCAACAGAGCGGACTCGCTTGTTCTTCAGATCGTCAATATCGTCCCGATCTTTCTCACGGTTGACGTAAGGCGTCATCGCGATCATGATGTTCGCGAGGTCTTCGGCGGTCAAGTTTCGGACGTTCAAAGGAATGTCGAGGCCGAGCTTCTGGTTCAAGAAGCGGCGACCGACACGACCGAGGTCATATCGCCGAACATCGAAGAACAACCCGTAAACGAGCTGCTTAGCCGCATCCTCGTTAGCCGCTTCGCCCGGACGCATTCGCTTGTAAATGTCGAGAAGAGCATCGCGCGAGTTGTTGGTCGGGTCAGCTTCGAGAGTTGCGTCAACGAGAACCGGCACGTGGCGCACGTCGAGCGACGGCAAGTCCATTGCCACAATTCGCTTGGCAACCGCTGTATCGATCTTCCCACCAGCGGCAATCACGAGCTCGCCAGCTTCAACGATGTCGGCAAGCACTCGCTTGCCAACCAAATCTTCTTCAGAAGGCTTTTCGAGAGTCACGATCTTGGACATCGCCATCATGATCTCTTCGTTAGTTCCCAGCGGAGTTGCCGAGAACACTTCAATCTCAAGCTGATCCTTGTCGAGACCCTTCAGGGTTTCAGCAGAAATCGTCGTATTGATATCAAGAATAACTTCGCCAGTAGACGGATCGACGGCCTTTTCAACGGTTCGCTTTCCGATGGAGTCCTTCAGTGCGCGCTTTCGAGCACCGCGACCGTCAGTCTTCATCTTGCCTTGGTCATCAACCATGTAGAAGCCGTAAAGGGCCTTTACAAGCTGGGTGATCGGGAGCTTCTTGGTCTGAGAAATCTGGGTCCGGACAACGAAGTTACCATCAGATTCAACTTCAAGCCAAGGCCCCTCGTTCGGAATGACACGAGCTGAGATGATGACTTGCATCGCAGAATCAACGCCTTCTTCAAAGTAGAGACCCGGCGAACGGGAAAGCTGCGAAACGATGACACGCTCGCGGCCGTTGATGATAAAGGTTCCGCGGTCGGTCATCAGAGGCAGGTCGCCGAGATAAACTTCGGACTCAATGACTTCGCGCTCCTTTCCGCCAAAGCGGACGATGGCCTTGATGGGGGCTTCGAAGGTGATGTCGCGATCGCGGCAATCCTGAATGGAGTACTTCGGCTCACCGAGAGAGAAGGAGACGAGTTCGATAAAGTTCGACTGCGTAAAGTCGTAGATTGGGGAGAACGTCTTGAAGAGTTCTGAGAGTCCTTCTTCGACGAACCAGCGGTAGGAATTTAGCTGGAGCTCGATAAGATTTGGGACTTCGATGTGGCGGTCAATTCGTTTGGAAGCAGCTTGGATAACTCTCATTCAGACTCCGGGGCAAAAACCGAGGAACATACAGTCTATCCCCTGAACCCTCCGGAGTTCAACGCTAACCTTAAAATTGTAACGCAAGTTACGCGTTTTCGCTTACTCTTTCTTGCAAATTCTTGTTTTGTGATCGAATATCGTCCAGCAAGATTGACTGTTGATTAAGTTGTTCGCGCAGTAGACGCATTTCTTCGCGCATCTGACCAACCGCCGGATCCTGCACAGGAAGCTGTTGCATGTTCTGCTGAGCAAAGTGCTGCGCCATCTCTTTCTGGTGCTTCGTCAAAATCGCGACGATGGGGATGCACAGCGCGAAAATAGGGATCATCAATGCGATAACGCCTTCAATTTGCATACTCTCTATTCTCCCACACGAAGTCGCTCGGATAGTTCACTCTGTGCCTTTACCTCGTGCCTGAGAGAGTCAACATTCATCGAAAGAGAATTAATGGAGTCGCGCAAGTTTTTAAGCTCGTGATAGATTGGGGCAAGGTCCTGGGCCGGAAGCTGGCCTTGCTTCCCGTGGATCAACTCCGCCATTTTGCGCTGATGACTCGTGAGAATGGCAATGATTGGGACTCCAAAAATCATCGCACATGCAATCAAAGGGGCTATGTCGCGCGCTTCCATCATGCAGTCTGATACGGTCGAGCCAAATGAAAGGATTCGCACAAACTCTACAAGCGTCGTTTTGTTAGAGATTGTCAAGTATCCCAGTCAAATGGTAGCCTCCCCAACGATGAGTCCCGTTGCAGTAGTCACCGGAGTTGGAAAGCCCACCGGGCTCGGATTTGAAGTTTGTCGACAGCTCGCCCAAGAAGGATTCAAAGTCATCCTCACCGCGCGCAATAGTGATGCGGCTTCCGAACTCGCATCTACGCTTGCCGCCGAGGGACTTTCCGTGGAGGGGAGGCAACTGGATATATCCAGCGACGAATCCATTCGCCAGTTTGCCAATTCTGTCCAAACTGTCGACGTATTGATCAACAACGCTGTTGGCATGGCCCCCTGGGGAGAAACCGCCTCTAATCCAGATTTCGCCGCCGTCCAATCGGTCCTAGACACAACCCTCTTTGGAACTTGGAGATTGACAGTAGCTCTTCTTGAGAAATTGAAAGCCTCTCCCGGCGGGCGAATCGTCAACGTGTCGAGCGGTGCGGGCTCATTCCACGACACCATTTTTGGAGTCTTTTCGGGAAACCCGATGGGGACTTCGTACCCACTATCAAAGGCCGCTCTCAATGTGTTGACGGCGAAGCTGGCCCAAGAGCTAAGGGATTCGAATCTAAAAATCAATGCCGTCTGCCCAGGATTCACTGCTACGTTTCCAGGCGGTGCCGAAATGGGAGCCAGACCAGCATCAGAGAGTGCGAAAGGCGTGGTTTGGGCGGCGACGCTTCCGTCCGACGGCCCTACCGGAGGGTTTTTTCGAGATCGAAAGCCGCTCGACTGGTGAACTAACCGATCCGACCTTTTGTTGATGTACTTCCCTGTCTCTCGACTCGGGTCGTCGCAGCATGGAGAGCGCGTCCCACCGACTTGAACATGCCTTCAACAACGTGGTGATCGTTGTCACCGGCAAATTTTCGAATATGTAGGGTCAGCCCCGCGTTCACCGCGAAGGACTTCCAGAACTCGCGAACGCACTCGGTCGAGAGTTCGCCCACTCGTTCCCGCTTGAACTCAACATCCGTGTAAAATCCGCCCCTTCCGCTGATATCGACGACGGCTTGAATCAGTGCCTCGTCCATTGGTACGACCGCAACACCATACCGTTCAATCCCGGTGTTGGACTCCAGAGCCTCATGAAATGCGCGCCCCAGAACGATACCGACGTCTTCCACCGTATGATGGTCGTCGATAAACAGATCGCCCTCAGCTTCAATTCCCACGTCAAACTGACCGTGAAAAGCAAGCTGCTGGAGCATATGATCGAAGAAGCCGATTCCGGTGGAGATGTCCTGCTTGGTACCACCGTCAAGATCCAGCACCACATGAATCCGAGTCTCCTTCGTTTCTCGATCAACCTCTGCGAACCTGACTCCCGGCGCGGACTTGCTCATTACAGGTTAAGATTACACCCTCTTAGGTTGGGATTTGGGAATTTGGAGTGGGGAGTTAGGAAAACGCTTCGAACTTGCTGATGCCGATCAGCAGGGTGTGCGAAACTGCGAAACAGGAGCGCGCCGAAACTTTTCTCACAACTCCCCATCCCAAACCCCCAACAAGATGGGGTATATTTCCATGTTCGCGGGTTCTCTCGCGCATTAGCGACTTAGAAATGGCAACTTATCGAGGAAGAAAGACAGACATCTGCCGCACTGTCGGCTACGACATTTGGGGGCGACCAAACAGCCCTGTTACCAAGCGCCCATACCCGCTCGGTCAGCACGGCCCGAACCTGAAGGATCGACGGCAGTCCGAATACGGCGAGCAGCTTTTGGCCAAGCAGGTCATCCGACGCTACTACAACATGCTCGAGAAGCAGTTCTCGAACACGTTCAAGAAAGCGCAGCGAATGAGCGGCAACACCTCGCTTAACTTCCTTCGCCTTCTCGAGCTTCGACTCGCAACCGCAGTCTGGCGACTCGGATACGCAAAGACGATCTTCCAAGCCCGTCAGATGGTCAGCCACTGCCACATCCTGGTCAACGGAAAGGTCGTTAACATCGCTTCCTTCCAACTAAAGGTCGGCGATGTCGTCGAAGTCCGAGATCGAAAGTCGAGCCGAGACATCGCTCGAAACAACAACTACGAAGGTGCTCCGGTTCCTGCGTACATCGAGGCCAACGTTCAAGGAATGAACGGAAAGATCATCGCCATGCCAGAGCGAGAAGATTTCCCTAAGTTCTTCCAAGAGCAGCAGGTCGTCGAATTCTACGCTCGTTAATTTCGAGCATCCATACAAGTCGCAACTCTTCCCGATTTCATCGGGAAGAGTTTTTGCTTTATCAGGGGCTGTCTGATATCATTACCCTCCATGCTTGTTCTTCAAATCCTACTGCTTGCCTTTATTCTGTTGCTCATCTATGTCCAGTCCCGGCCCAATGACTTCCGGTATGAACGGTCAAGATTGATCAACGCTTCGACAGAAAAGGTGTTCGAGCAAGTCAACGAATTCCGGAACTGGGAAAAGTGGTCCCCCTGGATTGAGATGGAACCAACCGCAGTTCTGACTTACGGAGACAAGACCGAAGGCGAGGGCGCATTCTATCGATGGGATGGCAAGAAAACCGGCTCAGGCTCCTGCACCATCCTTCGCTCTGCTCCACACCTCGCGGTCGATGTCGCACTCGAGTTTGAGAAGCCCATGAAGTCCTCAGCCCGGGCCGACTTCAAACTCGTTCCTGAAGGCGCCGGCACCCGAGTCTCCTGGATCATGTCAGGAACCAACAACTTCATCGCCAAGTTCTTCGGAGTGTTGTTTAACTCCGAAAAGATGATTTCAAAGTCGTTCGATCGTGGGCTCGAGCGAATCGCTCAGCTTGTGGAATAGCGACTCTACTCTCAGACAACCGGCCAAGTCGGAAGTACACGTGCGATCGGACGATCCACCCGGTATCCCAACTCATACTCCGCCTGCATCAGCGTGTGAATCTCGTGTGTTCCCTCATAGATCATCGCCCCTCGCGAGTTCCTAAAATACCGCTCGACCGGAAATTCATCCGAGAAGCCGTACGCTCCGTGAATCTCAACCGCCTTATTCGCCGAGTCAAACGCCGCCTCGCAGTTCACCCACTTCGCCATCGAGCACTCCCTAGTATGTCGAAGCCCCTGATTCTTCATCCAACCAACTTGGTAATAGAGCAACCGCCCAACATCTCGACCCCGAACCATCGAGGCAATCATTTGCTGAACCAACTGCTTCTTGCCGATGACCTCACCGCCAACCGAACGCTCATTCGCGTACTTCACCGAAGCATCAAGGCAAGCGGTAATGATCCCCACAGCTCCTGCTGCAACCGTGTACCGACCATGATCCAAAGCCGACATCGCGACTTTAAACCCATCGCCTTCCTCGCCGAGCATGCAAGACTTGTCGACCCGCATGTTCTCAAAGAAGATCTGTCCGGTATTCCCTGCCCGAACTCCCAACTTCCCTTTCAGAGCTTTCGAAGAAAATCCCGGCGTATTCCGATCTACGATAAACGCGGCGTACGGAGCCTTCGCGTCCGTATTCGTCAAACGAGTAATGACCAAAAACTGGTGGGCATAGTCTGCCAGCGAGATCCAAGTCTTCTCTCCATTGAGAATGTAGGAATCGCCGTCTCGAGTTGCCGTAGTCCGCAAGTTAGCCGCATCAGAACCAGCATTCGGCTCCGTAAGTCCAAACGCCCCCCATCGGTTCCCTTTCGCAAGATCCGGCAGCCAGTGCTGCTTCTGCTCCTCGGTGCCCCACTGAAGCAGAGTCAAGGAGTGCAAACCACTGTGAACCGACATCACAACGCGAGCCGTTGAGTCCGCTCGTTCAAGCTCCTCACAAACAATTCCAAGTGAGACGTAATCTGTATCCGACCCGCCGTACTTCGCCGGGATCGAGATGCCCATGATGCCGCCTTCCGACATCTTCTCGAGCATCGAAGCATCGCTTCGGTGCTCACGGTCGCGCTCGGCGAGGCCGGGAAGAACCTCGTTTTGTCCGAATTTGTAGGCCATCTCACGAATCAACTCGTGCTCTTGCGTCAGGGCAAAGTCCATGGGAGAAGTTTACCGACCCTGAAACACAAAACACCCCTCGGTTCACGAGGGGTGTTGAATCTCTTCGAAGTTACTTGATCTTGAGCTTTATCCAGGCTTGCTGTCGAGTCTTCAAGTTCTGCGCAGTGATCTTTCGGAAGCCAGGTTTAGCGACTTTCACCGGGAATGACCAGCGACCGTCGGCCTTAACCGTTCCTCGCATCGATGGCTTTCCATCCACCAATAGCATCACCTTATCGCCAGGAGTTCCCTTTCCTCCGATTTTGATGACTCCATGGGGAACCACATTGAAATTGGAATGGGAGCTGATAGCGAATTTGCTGACCGGCTTGGTCGGTGCAGGCTTCTTCGGAGCCGGCTTCTTTCCGCCAAGTGCCTTCGGTTTTTCGTGCGGCTTCGCGGCAGGCTTGCCCTTTGCTTCCTCGGCGACGACCTTGTCCTTCTTAGCCACGTCGTCCGTGCCTAAGTCTGAACTGCCGGGGTACACCACATCCGATCCGTCGTCTTCTGGGAGGAGGTCGATCGGAAGCTCGTCTGAATCCTTGTGCGCGTCGTTCTTCGCCACTTTAGGAGAAACTTTCGCTGAGCCTTTCGGGGAAGAATGGGCAACGATTTCTTTCGGAGCGTCCTTTGAAACGGTGAACTCGAGGCTCTGCGTCTCAGGCTTCGAATCGCTCTTGCCAGCGTCCTTGACGATAACTTCGATACTGTGAGCGCCTTCCTTCACTTTTTTGGCTTCAAATCGATACGCCCCATCCGAATCCGCGCTCATCTGAACAGGATCACGTTCATCGAGTCGCACTTCGACCTTCTTACCCTTGCCAATCTGTCCCTCGAAAACGTACGTACCCTCGCCGTAGTGCTTTTCATCGCTGGGATGGGTAATCGCGAGTAGACCAACCGTGTCGGCGGTCTTTGCTCCCTTCTTTACCTTTGTTGCCACAGGAGTGGCTGGGGAAGGCCCCATGCCGAATGCCAAAGCCCCACCCAAAAGGACGAGTCCGGCGGCGAGTTTGGTCTGCTTCGAAGTTAGCTTCACGACTTTTCTCCTGCGGCGTACAGAGCGGCTTCTCGGCGCCACTTCATGACGTCAATGTGCTGCCAGTTTTGGGGCTCAATCACCTCGGTGATTCGACTCGGCGAAGCTGCTGCGAGCTGGGCAAAGGTTTTAATGCCGGCTTCATAGAGCTTTTGCTGATACACAGGACCGATGCCGTCAATGTCTTCGAGCGGATCGCGATTATCACCCACGGCAACGGGAGTTGGAACTTCGACCCGCAAAGCAGGGCGGTCCTCAATCGGCTCAAGCTGGGCGGCGGTTGCTACGCCACCTGAGGCAACCATCGGCTGAGCGGTCGGAGGCACAGGATTATCGTTATGAACAACTTCCATTTCAACCGGAGCTGAAGGTTCTTCGACCTTGACAGGCTCGGCGAAAGGAGAAACGACTTCTTCAAGCTTTGGGGTTTCGACAACTTGTGGAGCTTCTACTGCAGCCGGTGCAGAGGCGGGCTCTGGCTTAAGTTCTGCGACCGGGGAAGCTACCGGAGTCGGAACTGACATCGCCTGGTGCATTTCAAACTTGGCTTTGAGATCAGACAGTTCCTGTTGAGTCGCAGCAAGTTTTGCTTCTAGTGCAGCCTTTTCGCTCAGCTGCTGTTCAAGCACCTTCACGCGCATCTCGTGCTCTTCGCTTCCTGGCTCCGCAGAGGCTGCTTCTAAAACCTGTACCTTGGCTTCCAACTGTCGAGTGTAAGAGTGAAGATCGGCGACTTTGTCAGCTTCTTCCTTCACGCCCGCCAATTCGGCCTGGAGTCGAGCGACCTCCTCGGATGAATCGCCCACAAAAGCCTGGGTTGCGGTCTTGCCGGAATTCCCCTTATCAAGTAGCAACCAGATGAAGGATGCAATTCCACCCCCGGCGAGGAGAGACGGTAACACTGTTAGTTGATCGAAGTTCATAACGACAGACGCTTCCTTAAAGCTCTACACTCATTTTCGTGCAACTTGCCACGAAACATTAGGTGTTACGACAAATTCTTTCCGGTACTGGAACTCATTTGACCCTAGAACAAGGTAAAAGCCTCCCTATGCATTATCGGCAACTCCTTGCCCTCTCTGCCGTCCTCTGTTCACTTCCCGGACTTAGCATCGCACAAACTCCGATTCCGCGTCCGAAGAGCGAGGGCAACCTCGCCATGATCCTCGACGCACTTCGACCCCGAGAAGTTGGACCGACCAACATGGGTGGACGAATCATGGACTTCAGCGTTTCGGAAGCTAATCCGGACCTGTTTTACGTCGCAACGGCGAGCGGTGGACTCTTCAAAACCCAAAACGGTGGCGACACATTCGATGCAGTTTTCGATTACGGAAACTCAGTCAGCATGGGGGCTGTGGCCATTTGCCAATCAAAACCAAACGTTGTGTACGTGGGAACAGGTGAGCAATCAAGTCGAAATTCAGTCGCCTGGGGAGATGGCGTCTACAAGTCTGTCGACAGTGGGAAAACCTGGGCTCACATTGGCCTCCGAGAAACTCGACACATTTCCGAAATCTACGTCGACCCGAAGAACCCAGATGTCGTTTTCGTCGCCGCCATCGGTCGGCTTTGGGGTCGGAGCGAGGAGCGCGGTCTTTACAAATCAACCGACGGTGGAAAGACCTGGCGCATGGTCCTCAGTCGAGGCGACCGAGCGGGAATCATCGACCTCGACGTCAACCCCAAGAACCCTCGCATCATGTTCGCTTGTGCCTGGGATCGGTTAAGAAAGCCGTATGTGATGGCAAGCGGCGGACTCGAAAGTGGACTTTTCAAAAGCACCGATGGAGGAGAAACCTGGAAGCCGGTTACGAAGGGACTTCCAAACACGGTGCTCGGCCGAACTTCGGTAAGCATCCACGCCAAGAACCCCAACATCATGATCGCGACTGTGGAGTTCGTTCCACCCAAGGATCCCAAGAATCCATTCGCCGGAGAAGGTGAAGAGGAACAAGAGCGCGAGAGAGACATTGACGGAAGTGAAGCCAACCTGTTTGTTCAGCAGGGTGGGCAGGTCCCACCAGCGCCTGCAACCCAAAAGCCGCAGGAAAAACCAGCACCCAAGAAGCCTGAAGACCCCAATGCATGGCGCAATTCGGTCCCGGCTGGCAGCCAGATGAACGGCGGAGGCATCTTTATCAGCCGGGACGGAGGCGAGTCTTGGTCGCTGCTCAGAATGCTCAATCCAAGACCGTTCTACTTCAGCAACCCAACCATCGATCCGATCAATCCGAACCGAATCTACATCGGCGGCCTCAACCTCCTTGTGACCGAGAATCAAGGCAAAGACTGGAAAATGATTGGTCAGAACACTCACGCTGATCACCACGCTTTTTGGGTGGATCCCAAGAACACTAATCACCTGCTCACCGGTTGCGATGGTGGAATCTACTCATCCAAGGACAAGGGCGTCACTTGGCGGCACCACAACCAGCTCGCTCTTGGTCAGTTCTATGCCGTCGACTTTGACAGCCAGTTCCCATACTGGGTGTACGGCGGACTGCAAGACAACGGTAGCTGGGCGCTTCCCACTCAAACCACCAACGGACCGGTCGGACCTTGGCACGCTACAAACCTGAACGGAGGAGACGGCTTTCACGTCGCAGTCGACAAAGACGAATCGGAGTGGGTATTCAGCGAAAGCCAAGGCGGGGCAACGTCCCGTGTTAACCGAAAGACCGGTGCCCGGAAGAGTATTCGACCAGCTATCAACGGAGAGACTCTGCGCTTCAACTGGAGCACCCCGTTTATGCTCTCGCCTCACGATCAGAAGACGATCTTTATCGGTGCTAACCGACTGATGAAGTCAACCGACCGCGGCGACACTTGGAACCCAATCTCTCCTGATCTCACCACGATGAGCCCAAGGAAGATCAAGTCGGGAGAACTCAGTAAGCGGCTCAGTATCAACATCGAATCGACCGGTGCGGAGAACCACTGCACCATCATCACGCTCGACGAATCTCGACTCGTGAAAGGTCGATACGCCACTGGCTCTGATGACGGACAAGTCAACATCTCGCTCGACAATGGCGAAACTTGGACGGACGTCACTGCCAAACTTTCTGGCTTGCCAGCGAACACATGGATCAGCCGAGTGCTTTGGTCAAAGTGGGAAAAGGATCGCCTCTATGTCACGGCCGACGGACACCGAAACAATGACTTCCGGTCGTACGTGTACGTCAGCGAAGACGCCGGGAAGACCTTTAAGTCTCTCGCTGGCTCGCTTCCTGATTACGATAGCGTCTACGTTGTAAAAGAGGGCGAAACCAACCCGGACCTGCTCTTCCTGGGCTCAGAGATGTCCCTTAGATTCTCAACGGACCGAGGCGCCACTTGGAGCAGAATCCGAGGAAACTTCCCTACCGTCGCCGTCCACGACCTCAAAGTTCACCCAAGAATGAAGGATCTGGTGATTGCAACTCACGGCCGTTCGATCTGGACGATTGACATTTCCGCGCTGGAAGGAATGCCGAAGACTTTCGTTGCAGACTCAACCGATCGAGCGCCAAAAGAGCCCGTGATCCTTGGTGCATCACCAGCGGTCTACAGCGCCTGGGAGTCGGGATCGCCTCTCGATGGCGACACCTTTGGTGGTTCGGCGAACACCGGAAGCTCAGTCCGCGTCTACGTTTGGATTCCCAAAGACCTTCCGGAAAACGCAGCCATAACTGCCACCTTCCAAGGAGCTACAGGTGATGAGCAATCAATCATCATTTCGGACCCTCAAATGTCGGCGATGAAGAAACGTGGAGTCAGCGTCCTCACCTGGCAAGCCAGGGGGTTCACTCGCCCTCAGCCTGGCGAGTACACCATCCGCATCAACGTCAACGGAACAATCCTGAAGACAAAGACCGAGATCATCGCGCCTAAGTCGTACTGAGGTTTGGTTAGATTGCCCCGGTGCAATCGGGGCTTTAGCAGTCCCGATTACATCGGGACTGCTTTCCTTCACAACCCTTTCAAAGAGTTGATAATTTGCCACTCGGCTTCGGTGACGGGCATCACGGAAAGCCGCTGTCCTCGTGCCAGCACTAGCATGCTTTCTAATCCCGAGGTCTCCCGCAATTCACTCATTGGAATCAACCTCTTAAACTTTTGAACGAGTTGGACATTTCGGCAAATCCAGCGCGACCCATCCGCCGGAGCTTTGGGGTCATAGTAGTCGCTGGAAGGATCAAACTGAGTCGGGTCGGGAAACGCGTCACCAACGATTCGCATCGTCCCCACGATCCCGCTTGGGGTGGCATTCGAGTGATGAAAAAACGCAAGGTCGCCATCCGACATCGAATCCCGAAAAATATTCCGAACGGTATAGTTTCTGCATCCCTCCCACATCGCAGGAACCTTGGATTTTTCAAGGTCATCGATAGAATATGTGTCAGGTTCAGACTTCATCAACCAGTAGCGCATTTGAACCTAAGTCTACGCAGTTCGTCGTACTCGAATCGCTACCGAAACAGCTTGAACTTCGTTAAAAACATCACGAATACGTCACTTACTGCCGGGTATCGTATTCCTCACACGGATGAGACAGACTATTCTGGATTTGAGCGACGCCAAGGGCATTTTCGACCGCATTCTTAGCCACTGGAACACAGCAAACCAGGGTCTCACTTCCCCAGGGATCGTCTTGAAGGGCGACTTTGATCGCAACGCATTTCTCAACAAAGCCGTGGAATTCGATCATCTCACAGCTGAGATTGAACGCATCACTGATATTCGTGATAAGGCGAGCGCACAACTCACTCTTTACAAACACAACATGCGCTCCACAATGCAGAGATTTGCCTATTTGGTGCGAGGACTCTACCCGGATTCTGACTTCTCCAAGGGACTTCCCGCTCTGCCCGACACTCGGTCCAACGAAGCTCGCTACATGGCCCCAGTCGAGCGAACGCTCATGATTTGGCGCCACGCCAATTCGGTTCGACCCCTTATCCTGCCTGATGGAACCTCAATCGAGATGTTTGCTGCGGGAGTCCAGGTGCTTCGACAAGCATTCAAAGCTAGAGACAAAGCATTCGCCCAAGAAAGGCAAATTCGAGCAGATCGTCGTCGGCTTCACCAAATTTTGGTTGACCGAGCCGTTCAGTACCGCCAGGTTGTGCTGGGTGTTTTCGGAGACGAGCACGCGCTGGCCTTTGCTCTGCCAACTCTATGGCCCAAGCAAGACCGCCGCAAGAAGCCTGCGCAGCGACTTGAGATTGTCGAGCACCATCCAGAACCTGCTCGTGCGCTGCTCGCTTAACTCAACTTTCAAACTTTCCTGAAACCAAGGGAGTAGAATAGTTGTGATGGCACTTCTCGACGCAATTTCTATCGACTCGATTTCCGAGAAGGTCTACGCCAACGAGCGGATCAGTGCCGATGAAGCTCTGTTTCTCTTCCATCACGAGAATCCACTCGAGTTGGCAGCCCTCGCCAACTTTCGCCGACAACAACGCACTGACCCTAAGGTCGTCACCTATATCGTGGGGCGAATCCTCAACTACACTAACGTCTGCTGGGTTCGATGTAAGTTCTGCGCCTTCTACCGAACTCCGGGGCATGAGGAGGGTTACCTCCACTCCGATGAAGACATTCTGGCAAAGGTCAAGGACACTGTCGACAAGGGCGGCGTCGAAATCCTCTTCCAGGGTGGTCTCAATCCCAAGCTCAAGATCGAATACTTCGAGCACATCTTCTCCCTGATCAAGCGGGAGTATCCTTCGGTCATTCTCCATGCCCTCAGCCCGGCGGAGATCATTTACATTGCCCACATCAGCAAGATCACTCTAGAAGAGTGTCTGACCCGCCTCAAAGCAAGTGGACTCCACTCGATTCCCGGAGCCGGTGGCGAGATTTTGGTCGACCGTGTCCGAAAGATTATCGCGCCCTACAAGGACACCACCGACGAGTGGCTCGCCTGCATGCGCGCCGCCTCCGCGATGGGAATCCGAAGCACGGCCTCCATGATGTTCGGCCATGTCGAGACGCTAGAGGACCGAGTTGAGCACCTCGGTCGAATCCGTGATCTCCAAGACGAGTGCCAGCCGTTCCGCGCCTTCGTCACTTGGTCATTCCAACCAGAAGAAACGATGCTCCAAATCCCCGCCAAGGCCACCGCCGCTGACTACCTCCGCACCTTGGCTGTGAGCAGAATCTTCCTCGACAACTTCGACAACATCCAACTCTCCATCCTCACCCAGGGTCCCAAAATTGCCCAACTTGGCCTCGGCTACGGCGCCAACGACTTCGGCTCGGTTATGATCGAAGAAAATGTCGTCTCGGCGGCCGGAAACAAGTTCATCCTGAACGCAACGGAGTTTGAGCGGTTGATCACAGATGCTGGGTACGAGGCTAGACGGCGGAACACGCGATATGAGCTCCTCGAAGCCTGAAGTCTGGTTTTGGGCGGAAGTCAAAGAACTCCCGGAACGATATCGAACAGTTCCTATGGTCCATAGACTCGACTTCTTTTTCCCAGACGAGTTCCACAGGGGCTATTGCATATGGCCATGCGCAGAGCGTGACGGACACGAACTCGGCTTCACTCCTCTCAATCCTGAGCTCTGTGAGCGCGAGGTGCACCCCCGCCTCTACATTGGAGCGGAATTCCACATTAGGCAGGCCACCCACCCTCATGCTGTTTGCAGAATTACTGAAATCTATGACAAAACCTCGGTCGCGACGATTTGATTCACGTCTAACAACTTCCCCGCAACATCACCAGAAGTGATACAATAAGAAGTTCTTTTGCGACCTTCTAGCGGGTCGCTCCGTCTATACCATGCCCGGTGAAACCAATCACGATTCCCTCCAGGAAAAGCGCTGGCTTACCGCTCTCAATGAGGGCGATACCAAGGCTTTGGGTGGAATTTATGAACTGTACGGAGAAAGGATTTTCCGATACACCTTCAGAATGCTGGGCAACCGTTCTGATGCCGAAGACATCACTGCCGAAACCTTCCTTCGCGTCCTTCGCCGATCAGGCGAACTCCGCGCAGATGGTGCATTTCGAACCTGGCTCTTCCGCATCGCAAGGAACCTTTGCATCGACAAAATGCGGCAGCACAAACTTATGGAGCTGCCCCCAGACGCATCAATCGCGGGAACCGAAGAGAAGTCAACGCTGCGCATCACAGTCCAGCAAGCTCTCTCCGAACTCCCCACCGAATACCGGGAGCCATTAGTGCTTTGTGATCTCGAAGAGATGGCGGCCCGGGAAGCAGCGGAGGTTCTGAAAATCAGTGTTCCGGCACTGAAATCTCGCCTATACAGAGGACGTAGGGCGCTCCGTGACAAGCTAGGAGGCACACAAGAATGAACACCATCTACAACAAACTTGTTGATATGTACGCGGGCCAAGAGCTCGCTGAAGACCTGAACGCCGAACTCGAATCGGCCGCAGAAAACGATCCTGCCCTCAAAGCAGACATGACTTCCCTTCGCGCGACCGTCACCCGGTTGCAGAACGAAGACAACGGGGCCTACACCGATGAAACCCACGCTCGAATCCTTATGAAAATCTACGCGCGAGCCGGGGAAATGCAACAGGGCGCTCCCGAACCGATTTACCTTCAATACCAATTGCCGATGTCCGGCTAAGACCAACCAGATGAAAATCACCTGTCCACGAAAAGAGTTCTTCGAAGCCGTCAGCGCCGCTGGCCAGGCCGCTTCGACCCGCACATCGGTCAACATCCTCCAGACCCTCAAGGTCGAGGCGACCGACACCACCATCCGCGTTGTCGGGTGCGATGGCGAAATGTGGGTCGAAAGGTCACTGCCGTGCGTTGTCGAAGAGCCCGGCGCAATCTGCGTTCCGGCCCGCCTTCTCGTGGACATTGTTTCTTCCCTTCCCGACGGCGATATCAGCCTCTCCACTTCGGACGGCACTAACGTTTTGCTCACCCATGGGGCTTCCGAGTACCGATTGCACTCGTTGGATCCTGTCGATTTCCCCGACGCCCCCACATTTGGCGGCGAGAGCGATTTCAAGATTCCTGCCGGCGAGCTTCGCTCGGCGGTGGATTCCGTCATCTTCGCGGTTTCGACAGATCCACACCGTCAGCTTCTCACCGGCGTAATGCTCAATTACACCGGCGATCGACTCCTTCTCGTAGCAACCGACACCCACCGACTTGCAGTTCGACAGATCACCAAGCCAGGTCTTGGCGGTGAAGTCAATGCAGTGGTGCCGGAGAAAGCTCTTAAAGCGATCAAGGCTCTACCGGTTTCCGACGATACCGAGGTCAAGCTCGAGTTCGGCGCAGGACGCGTCGGCGTCGATGCTGGTTCCGCGAAAGTCGTCACCCAGCTCCTTCAGGGCACCTATCCCAACTGGGAGCGCGTCGTCCCTGCCGAGACAACCCGAACCTGGTCCATCGAAGCCGACCAGCTCGGTAGCAAAGTTAAGCGCGCAATGATCGTTGCTCGAGACAGTGCCAACCGAATCCGATTCAAAGGTGGCGAAGAGACCCTGACAATCGTTGCTCGATCCGAAGAGAAAGGCGACGCGAAGGAAGAACTGCCAATCATCTCGTCCAACGGCGAGATCGAAATCGCTTTCAACGGCAAGTACGTCCTCGACGCCCTAGAACCCATCAGCGGCCCCGGAGTCAAAGTCGAAATGACCGAACCCTCCCGCCCTGCAGTGTTCAAGTCCGGCGACGAAGAGTCCAGCTACTTCTGCGTCATTATGCCGATGTCGTTGATGTAGTAAGTTCTAAATGAAAAAGTCCAATCTGGTCTTGTACCTACAGCAAATGCTGGATAACAGTGCCGATGGCTTTCCCGACTTCAAACATCATAATTCTGTTCACGTTTATGGCGGAGACTCACTTGGAGTCTCGTTTGCTCCTGCAGGCGTTCATCCGCCAAAGCCTGAAGTACCTAAGCCCGAAGAAGTGTCGAGACCATGTTTCTACCTTTACGACCAGGGTGCCGATGCTCTGACGAGCTTCATTCAAGAAACGAGAAGTGATGCGACCCTTGCCCGAGTTAGCCCAGGTGAGGTCAGAGACGAGTGCGAGATATGGCTTCGCGAGAGGAGGGGTTCCCCTAATCCTGCACCTCTGTGCGAAGAAAACGTCAAGACCATTCTAAAAGCGCTGAGAGCGAGAGTTGAACCTCGAGAAGTCACGGTTCACATACCTGGCGTCCACCTTGAGGGAGTGGTGATCAACGTTGGTTCTGTTAGATTTGAACCAATAGCACTCACGAGGGAACGCATATTCGGCGCGTCAAAGAGGCATATTGAGTCCTCCGCACACCCACCCGATCAACATGAACAATTGTTCGTATCTAGTACGCCTTGGATCGAACAAATTCTTCCAAAATCGGGCTGCTCCGCATCCTTCGAAGTATCCGCCACTCCCGCAACCGCTGCTGAGTTGGCACTAAAGGATATTCGAGCCGCCTGTTCCCTGCTGCAAGTCTACGCTTGGTTCGTCGACCGCCGGGAAGATCGGACACGAAATACAATGCCAAGTTGTGATGTCTCAGTCTCAATGGACGGAACGGTTTCGAAGTCAGAAACTGGTATTAGCTACAACTTTAGTCGTCGTGGATGGGATGAACATTTTGTGCTCACCGAAGAGATGACTAGACATCTTGTTGAACGATGTTTTTTGGGGGAACTCTCAGGGTTGTTTCTCTCGGATGTAAATTTGACTACCACTGATGAGTCGGTGCGAACGGCAATTTGGTGGCTCAGCAGGTCGACTATCTCGATCATCCCGTCAGAAGCATTGATGTTTGCAGTGATCTCTACGGAGCGACTCCTGTTCCCGATTGGTAGCCAGAATACTAAAGACAAATGGGAGACCCGCTTACTGTGGCTGCTCAAGGACGAATCAGAAGCTTTTAGAAAGATCGTAGCTTCAAATCTGGCACAAATCTATGAGGCACGAAGTAGGATGGTGCATAGTGGAATCACCCAAGTGGAGATGGAGACTGCAAAATTGTCACGTGAAATTGCATTTTCGGTCCTGATGGCTTTTTGCGACTTTTGGGCTCAAGGCAAGTCACAATCCGAGATATTGTCTGGTTTAGATATCAAAGCCAAAGGGCTCGGTTAGCACCACCTCAGAACTCCTAAATGCCATTCAACTTCCCCACTCTCACCGGACGGACCGTCCGCATCCGCCCACTCCGGCGAGAAGACGCAAATCTTCTCGCCGGGATCACCTCCCTCGACACCTTCAAATACTACGTCACCAGCGTCCCCACCAGCCAAGACCCCGAAGGCTGGCAACCCTTCGTCGACTACATCCTCGAAACCCCCACCATCCACGGCCAAGTCATCGAAGACCTCCAAACTGGCCAGATTCTCGGAATGTCCAACTACCTTGACATCCGCGAAATCGATCGCCAGGTCGAAATCGGAATGACCTGGTACATCGAAGAACGCCGGGGCACAACCCTCAACCCCGAAGCAAAGCTCCTCCTGCTCACCCACGCTTTCGAAACCCTCGGCTGCATCAAAGTCACCCTCAAAGCGGACGACCGCAACGCTCACAGCAAAGCCGCCATCCTCAAACTCGGAGCCAAACCCGAGGGCGTTTTCAAAAAGCACCGCCTCACCCCTTGGGACGAGTTCCGCGACACCGCCTGGTTTGCCATCATGGCGGAGGATTGGCCCGAGGTGAAGCAGTCCCTGCTCGCACGTCTCAAGACCCAAGACTAAAGACTCAAGACCCGATGCAAATCCTTCCCGCCACCCCAAAAGACATCCCAATCATCCGTCGCCTCATTGAGGCGCTGGCGGATTATGAAAAGTTGCGCGATGAATGCGTCATCACCGATGACCAATTGGAGCAGTGGCTCTTCAAGACCCCAAAGGCGAAAGCCGTGGTCTGCTGGCACCAAGGTGAGCCAGTCGGCTTCGCGCTTTACTTTAACAACTTCAGCACATTCAAAGGCAAACCCGGAATCTATCTCGAAGACCTCTTCGTCAAACCGGAACATCGGGGAAAAGGGTACGGAAAAGCGTTGCTCAAATACCTAGCTAAAGAAGCAATTGACAACGGTTACGCACGCTTCGAGTGGAGCGTTTTGGATTGGAACCAGCCAAGCATCGACTTCTACGAATCCATGGGAGCAAAGCTCATGCACGAGTGGAAGATTTGCCGCGTGGACGGCTCGGCACTGGAAAATCTAGCAAGGTAACCTCGGCGTCTCGCCGGGATCCGGAACCCGGCGAGACGCCGGGGGTACCTTGAACTCTCACAACTCTCTTCAGGAATTACTAAAACTGCCAATAAGAGAAGCATATGGCGGAAACAGCGTTTCAATTTCGGCTCCAGCGCGTGCTGGAGTACCGAGAGATGGAGGAGAAATGGGCAAAGGACCACTTCCTTGAGAAGCAGGCCGCCCGCTATGAAGCCGAATCAGAGCTGAACGAGATCGACCGAACCCGTCGAACCTTCCTCGGAATGGGCGCCGATGACCTGACTCAACGACGAGAACTTGAACTCCGCCTCCAAAAGCTCGACGACAACGAGCGAGCACAGCGGCTTCTGATTTATACACTTCAAGAAGAAGAAGACGAAGCTCGTTCTGTCTGGCTAGACAAACGCCAAGAGAAGTCAGTCATGGAGAAACTCAGGGAACGCGCCTATGATGAGTTCAAAACCATTATGGAAAGGCGAGAGCAAAACGCTCTCGACGAATTTGCTACCCAACAAAGAGTCGCCGCATGAGCTTCGACATCGACTTTCAACCCAAAGGTCCCGAAGCAGTTCGGCAACGGATGGACGAGATCAGAGAGCGTCTCGGTGTCAAGGATCCCGACGAGTTCAAAAAGGCAATGAAGGAAGCGGCCAAGCCTCCGATGCGGATGCAAGGCTACATTGGGAATGGCACACCAGATCTGCACATGGAAGACGGTTTGGCTCCGTTCGATCCGGGTCGGCCAGGATCAAAAGTACAAGTTCAGGCTATGATCGAGCGCGTTGCACGAGAGCAAGATATAGACCCGAAAATCATCAGAGCAGTGGTGGAAGCCGAAAGCGACTATAAGATCAACGATGTTTCCCGCACTGGGGCTAAGGGCCTCATGCAACTCATGCCTGACACCGCGCGCGAAATGGGAGTCACAAATCCGTTCGACCCATACGAGAACCTCACCGGCGGAACGAAGTATCTCAAACAGATGATCGCGCGTTACCCAGGCCGCCTTGACCTGGCTTTCGCGGCCTACAATGCCGGTCCCGGAAACGTTGACAAAGCTAAAGGGATTCCAGATTTTGCCGAAACTAGAAACTACGTGGACAAAATCACCGCGAAACTTAACCGACGATAATGGCTGAAGGAAGCAAGAAGACGAAGAAAAAGGGGTTGATGATCGTCATCATCCTCGTCGTCGTGCTTGTCCTCGCCGCTGTTGCCGTGGTGGTTCTCGCTAAATTGGGCAAAATCAACATCCCTGGTCTGACACCCAAGAAGCCAGCGGCAGCCTCGGCCAAAAAGCCGGAAGTGAAACCCAAAGCCGCTCCAAAGAAAAAAGTTGAGGAACCTAAGGCTCCAATCATCGCCGAAGCTCCACTGAACGATAAAGAGGGCGCAATCAAACTTGCAACCGTCTGGAACGAGATTCCGACAGAGGGCCTAGTCAAGATTACAAAGGCCATGACGCCAACAGAACTAGCTCCTGTGCTCGTCGAGATGGATGCCGAAAAGTCCGCCGCCCTTCTTGCGGCGATGGATGCCAAAACCGCCACCGTCGTCAGCCGAGAACTCAAGCGAGTGGCATCCGCAGTTCAACGAGCAGAATAACCGGGTACGCTGGCTGTTCGATGGTAAGACAGGTTATCTGCGCCCTCGACACCGGCAACCTCGATGAGGCCATTGCCACCGTACGCCGCCTCAGCCCTTGGGTGAACACCTTCAAGATCGGCCACGGACTGACCCTTCCGAACGGGCTATCGTGCATTGACAAGCTCCAAGACGCCGGTGCGGAACGAGTATTTCTTGACCTCAAGTTCCACGACATCCCCAACTCGGTCGGTCTAGCCGTTCGAGAAGCCGCAAAGCACAACGTCTGGATGATGACCCTTCATCTCACCGGGGGGCCGGCGATGCTGAGTGCCGCGGTGGAAGAGGCAAACGCATACTCTGATGAGCGGCGTCCGCTTCTCGTTGGCGTCTCAGTCCTCACTTCACTTGACCAAAGCACGCTGACCGAGCATCTTGGTGTTAACCGAACCATCGAAGAGCATATGGTGAAACTCTCCGCCGACGCCATCAATCTCCAGCTCGATGGTGTCGTCTGCTCCGCATTCGAAATCAAGCCGATCAGAGAAGTGATTGGTAAGCAAGGAATCATTGTCACGCCGGGAATTCGCCTCAGCGGCCCGAGCCATGATCAGAAGCGAGTAGGCACTCCGGCACAGGCGATCGCCGATGGTGCCGACTACCTCGTCATTGGACGGGCCCTCACCGACGCCGCCGAACCCGAAGCCGTCCTCGCTGAGATTGGGCTTGAATAGCCTCCACGAAAAGCTCCTCCCCTGGTTTCGGGCGAATCAACGCCCGATGCCTTGGCGTCGAACCAAAGATCCCTATGCCATTTGGGTGAGTGAAATCATGCTCCAGCAGACCCAAGTCAGCGTCGTGATGCCCTATTATGAGCGTTGGATGGCTCGCTTCCCCTCCGTTGGCTCTTTGGCTGCGGCAACCGAAGAGGAAGCGCTTCAACTCTGGCAGGGGCTCGGCTACTATCGCAGGGCAAAGAGCCTCCTGTCAGGTGCAAAACACGTCGTCGAACACGGTTTTCCATCTGAGGTCATTGGCTGGAAAAAGGTGCCCGGCGTCGGTGACTACACCGCCGGAGCGATATGTTCCATCGCTTACAACTTAGCGGTTCCCCTAGTCGATGGAAACGTCGAGCGAGTCTATGCGCGCCTCAACGGCGACAGATCATCGGGTCCCGACCTCTCTAAAGCTGCCTGGCGCTGGGCAGAAGAGAACGTCGCTCCGTCAGCTCCAGGAGATTGGAACCAGGGCCTCATGGAGCTCGGAGCAACCGTTTGCACTCCACGTGAACCCAGCTGCTCAGCTTGCCCGATCAAGCTGAATTGTCGAGCATTTCTTCGGGGGTTAACAAATGAACTTCCGGTAGCTTCTCCAAAACCCGAAATCAAGCGACTCAACCAAACAATGTGGGTTCTCATATGCGACGGGCAAATCCACCTAACGCACTCGGTCGCCGGCGAGTGGTGGGCCGGGATGTACTTATTACCAACCGTTGACGAGCAGCCCACCGAAGGCTGGGTGGAGGACCTCGGCCGATTGACCTACTCTATCACAAACCACCGGATCAAAGCAGACGTCAAGCTAGTTCGGCTCGAGTCAGCCATGGAAGGTTACGTGCTCCACCCATTGGACGCAATCCAGTCGCTTCCTATTCCTGCTCCTCACCGTAAGGCCCTTGCGCTCTATCAGAGAATCTGAAGTTTGAGCGGTTCTTGGCTATCTCCACCTCGAACTCCTTTCAGGTTTAGCTCAACGGAAATTCGGAAGTTTGTTTCAATGATCAGTTCGCCGGGTCGGTTGGGATCAATTCTGCTTAAAATATTCGGCGGGAGGGTAGCACCACTCTGCCCCGGCCGGGTTACTGTTGCGCCTCCGGATTGCTTCTCGCTGAGAGACCGAATGAAGTCTCCAATCGGACGTTTCAGACCAGGATAGTTGTTGAGGTTAAGCCTCGTCGTCGTGTTCGAGTAAGCAAAAGTTTGCTCGATCAGGCTATCACTAAGTACTCCGACAGTTTGGCTCAGCAAGCTGAGGGCTAGTTCTCGACTCTCCTTACTCTTGGCTAAGCTGGGCATTTGCGGCTGGTATTCGTATACTTGACCGCCCGACGGGTCGTATTCCGGCTGGGAGCTCGGGCTCGTGCCTTTACGCACCCCCTCTTGAGCTTTTGATAGCAACACCGAGAAGCTGCGGCGCCACGACGCGGCGTCGAAGTCGATTATCCAAGCGGTGTCCGTTACCCGAAACTTTCCGCCCAGCCCGGTCGCCAGGGACTGCGCCAAGACAACTCCATCCACTCCACCAGGCGCTGAAATCGCTACTTTGAACGGAGACATTTGGGCTCCGACAAAGTAACCGGCTAGCTGAATTTGCTTGCCCAGATTGAGTGGAGCCAGTGTGCGAAGGCTGACGACCGATCCCGAGGCGGATGAGAACACTAGTTTTCCACCTTTTATTGCAGAACCGGGAACGACCTCCTCTGTAGACTTCGTCGATTGTGAGGCACCAACCAAGGGCTTCAGAATCCCCCAATTGCTTTCCGGCAAAATCGTCGGTCGCAATACGGTCATATCGCTTCTGAGTAGCAACGAACCAAGACGGACGATTGGGTCGACAAATGCATCTGGATCCGCGACTCCGCTGTCTACCGAGAACTGCGATGGGCCAGCAGAAACAACCATGCTGGGTCGCTTAGTCTTGAGATTGAGTTGCTCCGAAATCTGAGAGAGGTTTTGTGATTTCGCCTCCGGAAGCATCGCCGTGACCATCAATAGAGTGAGCATTGACATCTAGACGTGCCGCGGCGCCAGAAGCTACTTGACTCTTCTGGTAAATTAGGCAATCTGATGAAAAACGTGTGGCAAGAGCCGCAGCCGTTCGGCTGGGAAGACCATGTTAAGGCCGCACTTCATGAAGACGTGTTCTCGGGTGATATCACTTCTTCAGCAATTCCGGAGGGCAGACTCGTCAACTGGTACATCGAAGCCCAGGCGACGGGAGTTGCATGTGGCGTCGGCATTGTCTCCCACCTTTTCGGCGAGACCACCGAGTGCCTTGTCTCTGATGGTGCCCCGGTGGGTTCCGGAACAATGATTGCCCGCGGTTGCCTCGAAGGCAACCGAGCACTCCAAGTTGAGCGAACCGCGCTGAACTATCTGATGATGCTTAGCGGCGTCAGCACTCTCACAAGTCTCTTTGTCGATACTGTCGATGGCACGAAAGCAAGAATCGTTGATACTCGCAAGACTGTTCCCCTGATGCGGCACCTTCAAAAATACGCAGTCCGGTGTGGAGGCGGTCACAGCCATCGAATGGGTCTCTACGATGCCGTGATGATAAAAGATAACCATATACGAGCCCACGGCTCAATCGAGTCCGCAGTAAAGGCCACAAGAGGCAAGATCTCACACCTCTACAAAATCGAAATCGAATGCGACCACCCGGAGCAAGTTTCCGAAGCAGTCGCCGCTGGCGCAGACGTCATTCTCTTGGACAACATGTTGCCCGCAGTCATGGCCGAGGTCGTGGAGTTGTATCAAGGTAAAGCTCTTTTTGAAGCAAGTGGTGGAGTTTCGTTGTCAACGGTACGAGCCATTGCCGAGTCCGGCGTCGATGTCATTTCAGTGGGTGCTCTCACCCACTCTGCACCTTCCCTTCCTTTCCATCTAGAGCTCAACTAACCATGTACCCACCTAACGGTCCAACAGTATTTGTTTCCGCGGCAACCTCCACCCAAGATCTTATGAAGTCTTCTGAGGATGCTGGAGTCATCTGGACGGACAACCAAACCCAGGGTCGAGGTCGCCACGAACGGTCATGGCTCTGCGAACCAGGAACCGCCCTTGCTGCTTCGTTCAGGTTCGACGAGTTTACAAACCACCCGAGTCCGTATCTGGTAGGCATGGGGCTGGCGGTAGTTGTAGCAACCGAGTTCGACCTCAAAGTTCAGTGGCCAAACGACATTGTATGGGAGGGGATGAAAATCGGAGGAATACTGACCGAAGTTGTGGACGGGGTCCCAATAGTCGGCCTCGGCCTCAACTTAACAACAACAGATTTTCCTAATGAACTTCGACACAGAGCCACAAGTTTGCTTGTCGCGAAAGGAGTTGAAGTCACTCCTCAAGAGGCAATTGACCGGATCCTCCTCGCAATTGGACGCTGCTTGCTCTGCGTCGACAATTGGGGCAGCCTTGCCACTGAGTGGCAAAAGCGAGATGCAACTCGTGGCAAGACTTACACCATCAACGACGGCCGTAAAGTAGTAGCCCAACACGTCACCGAAGCCGGTCACCTCTTCTGGATGGGTGAGACGGACTCAGGAATCACCACTCTGGCGGAGGCGTACTATGAGCCCGGTTCGGCTCGGCAGGAACAGCCCCGAAGGGTTTGAAATATTGGTGGGCGGTGCGGGACTTGAACCCACGACCCCTTCGGTGTGAACGAAGTGCTCTACCACTGAGCTAACCGTATGCTTTTTAGGTTCAGCACTCGGGCGGTTTTGACTCCCGATAATGTCGAACGAAGTGGTGTATCAAAACACCCTACTATCCATTTATACCCTGTTCTTAAAAGTTTCCGTCAATGAATTTATAGTCGGCGTTAATCAGTAGACGACTTTTGCTCGATTGGCGGCCTGTAAAGCTGAAATAGGTTGAAATCTTCACCATGCTCTGTCATACTTGTGTAGTAAGGAATGATACATGCTTCAGGGAAAACCCCTTTGCAATTGTCAAACTGAGGTATTCCGCCAAAAACCGAAAGGATAGTGTGTTTGCTGGCGAAACAGTGAACTATTCAGAAGTGAGAGATATGAACTTCTAGCGGCAGATTCCGGCGAATCGGGAATCCACAACAATAATCTAGGCGGGTAGCTCTAAGCACTCAGTTGTTGTGTAAGCCGAAAGAAGGAACTCTCGTGTATGAAATTTCGCAAACCTACTCAATCAACTACTGGGCAACTTAAGCCTGATCACCTCGAACAACTGAAGTCTTCTGGAATCTCAGAAGAAGTGATCGCCGAAAGAGGCTACGAAACCGTAACGGAACAGGAAAAGTTGAAGAACTTGGGCTTTCCTTGGTATCAGGCCCTAGTTCCAACACTTCTAATTCCTCTCCACCCAGTCGGGGACAATCCGAACGGAGCTGAATTTGTCAGCCGTCCAGACAAACCACGTCATGGCGAAAAAGGAAAGCTCATCAAGTATGAGGCTCCGGCTGATTTCGAGGTACCGATTGACTGCCCTCCAAGGTGCAAAGATGATCTCGAAGACGCAACCGTTCCCCTATTTGTCACTGAGGGAATAAAGAAGGCCGATTCAGCGGCCTCAAAGGGCCTTTGTTGTGTGGCTCTCCTGGGCGTCTGGCAGTTTAGGAATCACGAGTGGGATTCTATCGAGCTAAAGCGTCGCAAAGTTTACATAGCTTTTGATTCCGATTCAATCGAAAATGCTCATGTAAACGACGCGGCAAATAAGCTCAGAAGCTACTTGCGAGGTTTAGGAGCTACGGTTGTTAGACTCTTCATACCTTCCGGGCCGAACGGAGAAAAGGTTGGGTTGGACGACTACTTTGCAAACGGAGGAACGCCAGAGGAGTTAGTCACTTTCACACAAAGGTTTAGAAGTGGAAAGCTCAAAATTCGGGCTGATCTTCCAACCATCGAAAGCCACGAAGAACGCCTCGAAGAAATGGTTGACAGTTCGATTCAGGCTTTGGTGGACAAAAATGATCCTCCGTATCTGTTCGTTTATGGGAGTCGGTTGTCTAGGCTCAAACGGTGTGAAGTCAATGGAGTCATGCTTCCTCAAATCGAAGACGGAACCAAGGATGTAATCATTGACCGTCTGAGTCAGTGTGTGAACTATGTGAGTGTGAGTTCCAGTGGAAGGAGGATTGTCAATCCCCCAGATATTGTTGCTCGAATGATAACAGCACGACCTGAGCTACCGGGAATTCCATCAATCAAGGGAATTGCCACTTCCCCATTCTTTTCCAGAGATGGAAAGCTGATCTCAGAGCCGGGGTTCGATCCAGAAACCGGGGTTTTCTTGTTCATCCGGGACGGCCTGAGATTGCCAAAGCTGGACACTTCCAAAGAAGGTGTTGCAAGGGCCGTTGATCTGATCGAGGACTTGATTTGCGATTTCCCTTTTGAAGATGGCTCTTCAAAATCTCATGCAGTCGCATTTTTGATTACACCGTTTGTTCGGGAAATGATCCACGGCCCAACCCCAATGTTTCTCTTCAACGCTCCCAAGCCGGGGAGCGGGAAGACTCTTCTCATGACAACGCTTGCAAGAGTGTTCGTTGGCGATGCAGTAGCGTTCACATCGGCCCCCCAATTTGAGGAAGAATGGCGAAAGCGATTAACTTCGCTTTTCAAAGAGGGAGTTACACACGGACTTTTCGATAATCTGGCAAAGTTCGGAAGCGAAGCACTCAACACGGCTCTAACTGCACCGGACTGTATTTGGAAGGATCGTCTACTCGGACGGAATGAGACCCCTCACTTACCAATTCGATGTACCTGGGGAGCAACAGCAAACAACTTCGAGGGGACTGAGGAAGAGCTTCGAAGATGTATCAACATTCGGATAAACCCCAATGACGAAAACCCAGCTTCCAGACGTGGTTTCAAACACGCTGATTTGAAGCGATTTGCGGAATCAAATCGGCCCCAACTTTTAGGAGCGGTTGTAACCATCGTCAAAGCTTGGGTGGAGGCTGGTCAAGCCGAGTACTCAGAGACCGAACCTCTCATGGGAAGTTTTGAGAACTTCTGCCGAATCGTTGGTGGAATTCTTGAGTTCGCTGGTTACCCTGGATTTCTCAGTAATCGTGAGGAATTCCTTGAACAATCAGACATTGAAACAGAACAGCACAAAGGGTTCATTCAGGCGTGGTCGGACAGATACGGCAAATCCCTCGTTCGAGCAAGAGACCTTCAGGATATGGCTTGCAACCATTACCCCGAAATAGATGTCCTCTCTCCGACGGTGGCAAGAGTCCAACTTGGAAGACTTCTCGGAAAACTGAGAGATCAAGTGATTCTTGGAAAGAGAATTTGTCGAAAGCAGAGTGACGAAGGATTCCGATATTGGCTTGCTGATGCAGTCAAACCGGGGAAAAGGGTTGCAACCGGGTACATCGGCGAAGACGATCCTATCTAGGTGAATTGCTTTGACCAATCTAGAGAGAACCCGGAGTCCACCGGGTTCTGCCCAGTTGCAACCAGAACAGGACAAAAAACGCCAAGTATCACCCTTGGCAACACGGAACCTTTGACGCTCAGAACTGAGCAACGGGGTTTCCAGAATCAACGAATCCTCGAAGATCGGGGAGGGAAACAATTCAAATGCAAGTCAAGAACGAAACAGAACATATTCGTCAACAAAAGAACCTGGGCAAAATCTTAATCACTCAGGCCGCTACAGTCAAAGAGAATTTAGACATACAGCTTATGATTCTTCATCAGGGCATGAGACCACATTTACACGAAGGAGAATGGACGGGTTCGATCCAATTCCCAAACGGAGTCGTTGGAACTGCATCCAAGAAAGTGCTAAACCAGATTGCTCGAATGATTGTAGATGGAGTCTTTCATGTACCTAGTGTTGACATCCTTCACGAAAGGAAACGACGCGCGAACTACTTACTTCGTGTTGCTCCGTACCGAAGAGAGCATCTCCCAATCAGATATGCATTGAAGCAATCTGGTTTTCTTCCTGAACATCTTAACAGAGAATGGACGGGGCAAGCCGTTGACAACCTCGGAAACAAAGTGAGACTCAGTGCCGAACAGGAAATCCAAATGGCAAAGCTCATCTATGAGCGGTTTTACGGCAACGGCTACACCTAGCCAAGGAAAGCGGGGGTAGTGGGGGTTTCGGGCCCGCTCTTTCCCCCCACCCCACTCTCCGCAAAATTTCGTTAAGATTTTAATGGGGTAACTACTTCAGAATTTGGAGCCGTAGGGCCTCAAAATTTTCCGTGAATTTCCGAGCATCCGAACGCTTCTCAAACTGAAACGACACGGACTTTACAAGCTTCTTACTCTCACGGGGCTGAATCTCCGACGGATCATTTGGTTTAACCTCAGCAATCTTTTGAACCTCTTTCAGTTCTAATTCCCCCGTGAATAGAATCTGAGCTTCAAACCACTTGGTTCCTTCGAGAGGTTCAACCTTTAGCTCCTTTACATTCTGCCAGGGGATCGTCGCAGTTCTGGTCACGACTAAGGTCGTTGTTCCAGATCGTGGTGAAATACTCTTTCGGCGGTAAGTTGTTTCGAATCCAAATTCAGACTTGGTGCATGTCTTGATTCGAGTGAAGAGGGTCTCACTTCGGGTCTGTATGGAAGTATTGTCTTCTAACTGGTCTCTAAAATCTTCGAACTGCTTTTTTAGATTTTCTGGCACCTCAATTCGCGGCTCCTTCTCCCGCTCTTGATAGTAGGAAACAGCACTTGATAAGGAGAGAATCGAAGCACAAAGAAGAGCACCCATTACAGGTTCATTTTACATAAAAGAACCTTAATTAGGTTTCATCCGACTGTCAGCTTCTGGATGTTGCCAGCCAGACACAAGATAATCTCCGATATTGAGCATGTCCGATTCGGCGCATATATGCGTTCGGTCCGAGAGTCCGTTGGTGTGTCCCAGCGGGAGTTAGCAAAGCTTTTAAACTTGCCACAAAGCTATGTTTCCAAGATTGAGCGTGGAGAACGACAACTTCAAGCCCTTGAGCTGATCGAACTTTGCCGACTCCTGAAAGTGAATCCAGTCGATATTCTAAAGGGCTACGTTACAACTCCCTCGGACTAACATCGGGTAGCCCTGGACTGTTTCCAAAAATGTTAAGGCTTTTGGCCGAATCATGCTCCCAAACGATGCTTTGAGATAACACTTGTATAAAGCAGACTAAATATACTAGCCAAAGCTCTACATCCCTGTGTCAAGAACCGTTGACATTGCCGGGTATAATCTTTGCACTCAATCCGAATCAGATTCTGTAGACCAATGATGGCTTCACGATTCGTTGAGGAATTTCAGAGAATTTCAGTCATGTATTGACTTGCCTGACGTCACTCTGTCATTCTGTAATGATTTGGCCCGCTCCCATACGGGTAACGGGCCGAAATCGAGTTTCATTTTTTCTCTGCGCTAACAGAGAACCCGACCAATCTGGCGAACCAATTTGACAGGCCTCCGTATTATGACGGTAGGTTTACAGAAATGTAAACCCTTTACTTACATGATATGGCAAGATTGCTTGCTTCAAATTGGTTCTGTCATCTACCTAGACCGAACTGATAATGAATACAACATCTAATTCAGCACTCGCCGTCATTGATACGGCCTCTACCGAACTCGTCGTCACCTGCCCAGCATGTGACCATGAATTTGAGATTGCGGGAAGCATTCTCTCCAAGCTTCAGCAAGAAGCAAAAGCCACCCTCCAAGCGTGGCAGTCGGACTTCCTTTCGAAGCACCGAGAACGCGAAAAGCAACTTTCCGAGAAAGAAGAGGCACTGAAGCAAAGTGCCGCAGAACAAGCGAAGCTCGTTGAACAGCAGGTTGCAGAGCAACTTGCCACACGGTTCAAGGCCGAATATCCAGACCTGATCAAAAAGGCCAAACAGGACGCCCAGCTAGAGGCAGAGAAGCAGGTGCAGTCGGTTCAGGCTGATCTTGATGCAAAGTCAGAACAGATCGCACAGCTTCAGGCCTCGCAAGCTGACCTTTTGAAAGAGAAGCGCGAACTCAAAGCAAAGCAGGATCAATTCGAGCTTGATAAGCAAATTGCAATCAGTAAAGCTATCCAAGAGGAGTCAGCGAACCTTCAAAAGTCGATCTCCGAGAAGTTTGACACGCAATTCCAGGTTCAAAAAGTCGAACTCGATAGAGCAAGAAAGACCATTGACGAACTCAACGAGAAACTTAAGGCAAAGCCATCTCAAGAACTCCAAGGTGAGGCCCTTGAATTGGATTTGGAAGCCAAGCTTGGTGAAGAGTTCCGAACGGATGAATTCACGCCGGTCAAAAAAGGCCAACGAGGAGCGGACATTCTTCAGGTTGTCAACAACCGACTGTCCCAACCTTGTGGTTCGATTCTCTGGGAGACAAAAAGGGCTCAGAACTGGGGTGGGGATTGGATTCAAAAACTCAAGCAAGATCAACGAGAAGAACGGGCAACCGTGGCAATCATCGTTTCACAAGTGACCCCTGCTGGAGTTGACACTTTTGACATGGTTGAGGGGGTGTGGATTGTAAAGCCGCAATACGCAGTTGCTCTTGCAATTGCAATTCGTGAAGGGATTCTCCAGACTTCGGAGGCACGAAAGGCCGCAGAAGGGATTGAATCAAAAGCGACTCTTGTTTACAGCTACCTGATGGGAGAAGATTTTAAGAGTCGTTTTGGGGCTATTGTCGAAACATTCGTGACAATGCAAAAGCAACTTATCAAAGAGAAGATTGCTGCTACCAAAGCCTTTAATCAGCGGGAGAAGCAACACGAAACGGTTTTGAAAGCTTGTTTTGGTGTGATCGGTGATCTTCAAGGCATCGCTGGGCAAGATCTCAAATCCCTCGAAGAAATCGAGTTAAAGGCGTTGCCCTCCGGCGACGAGGAGGAGAACTAAGTGGCGAAGTCGCTAGAAAACGTTCTTGTGGTTGCCATTTCTTCAAGAGCTTTGTTTGACTTCGAGGAGGAGAACAAAATCTTTGATGAGAGTTCTGGCGACCACTCCGAGCGAGAGGAGAGATATATGCAACTTCAAAAAGAGCGGTGGGAGATTCCTGCCGAACCTTCTGTTGGCTTCCAGCTTTGCCGAAAGCTACTCTCGATGAACGCTGACGGAACCAAACGTACTGAGGTCGTGGTCATTTCTCGAAATGACCCGATCAGTGGAGCAAGAGTTTTCCGAAGTGCTCAACATCACAATTTAGCCCTCACACGAGGTGCGTTTGTTCGTGGGGACGATCCCTTTTTGTATCTCGAACCATTTAAAGCCAAGTTGTTTCTTTCCGCAAAACCTGAAGACGTGAAAAAGGCCCTCGAAATGAATATCCCAGCCGCGACAGTGTTTCCAAGAGTCGTTGGTGACGATCCTCACCCAAACGAACTGCGGATTGCATTTGACGGCGATTCGGTGCTTTTCAGCGACCAAGCAGAGCGAGTCTATAAGGAGCAAAAGCTGGAGGCATTCATGACTCATGAAGTTCAGAACGCGTCCCTCCCCCTTCCCCCAGGCCCTCTGCAACCGTTTCTGAGCGCACTCCATTCTCTACAGAACTCACTACCCAAAGGATCAGGATGCCGAATCAAAACGGCTCTTGTAACAGCTCGTGGTGCTCCGGCACATGAAAGAGCACTAAAAACTCTGTTGCATTGGGGAATTCAGGTAGATCAGGCCCTCTTCCTTGATGGCCTAGAAAAGCGACCGTTCTTGGACGTTTTTCAGCCTGATTTCTTCTTTGACGATCAGCTCGCGCATATCAACCCTGCAATGGGAACTACACCATCGGGCCATGTGCCCTACGGGATTGCCAACGAAGCACCCGTTTCTGAGACGACCACTCAAGACAAGGAGAAAAATTAAAATGGCATTAGCACTCGCAGATAATCGACGGACTCCCTCAGCACTGGAGATTAGCCAGTTGCACGACAAACCAGCCGCTCAATGGGAGCGGAAAATTCGAGAACTAGAAGAAGAGAAGAAGTATCGAGTTTTGGAGTACCTCCCTATTCGGAAGGCGATCATCTCCGAACTGGAAACTCCAGGATCAGGAAAAGCCGTTTTGGTTGAAGAATTGGACGGGTACAACTCGGGATTCTCTACCGACTCCATGATTAAGACCATGAAGGACGGCTTTAATCTGTTCATGTCGAAGAACAGAAAGGTCTTCACCGGAATCTACAGCGAAAATGTTCGGAACTCAAATCCTTACCGGATTCGACTTGGTGGAGGAGAAGTCAAAGTAACACTTCACGCTGAAGTGGAGCACTCCAGGTACGGAAGAAAGAGACTCTTCATCTATTCCTCACAATACTCTCGGCCCGAGGTCAATGCACTTCAGGAGTTGCTTGGTATGGTTGCCGAACAAAGAGACAATGGTACAGCCGAAGACGTTCTTTGGCTTGATCTCAGAGCGGGCACCGTTTCAAAGCTAAAGTCGCGCTCTTCTGTTAGGGCGAATTTGGTTGATACGGTCAACCTTTACAACAAGCTCTTCTGAGGGCAGTTTGTAAGATTGAAATAAGGGTAAGAAGATTGAATCTAAGATGAGTGAACAGAAACCTTGGGGGCCGGAGAATCCTCATCCGTTGAGTCGGATGAAGACGGAGCTTGTTTGGGAAGGCAAGTACGACGAATATGGTCGGCGGCGGGAAATTCAACTTCCGAACTTTCCATTGGTGCTCCAGAAGGTTGAAACCATTGATGAACCCAGAGATAGAGAAAGGGCTGAACAGGGGAATCTTTTCGATGAAGGTGCGTTCACCAAATCTGCACACCGAGATGATTTTCGAAATCGACTCATCTGGGGTGACAACAAGCTTGGCCTGTCTGCCCTACTCAATGATTACCGAGGCAAAGCGAAATTGATATACATTGATCCTCCGTTCGATGTCGGATTGGATTTTGGCACCAGAGTAAGAATTGGTGACGGCTCAGACAGATTTGCAAAGGATCAATCGATTTTGGAAGACGTCGCTTACAGAGACACATGGGGGCAATTTGGGGAGGCGTACCCTAGCTTTTTGAGTGAACGGCTCTCCGTAGCCCGAGACTTATTGTCCGAAGACGGATTCATAGTGGTACATGTGGGTGATAAAGTTGGCCCAGTCGTTAGAGGAATTCTGGAGACCATATTTGGAGCAGAAAACTACCGATCCACCATTATTGTTAGGCGCGGTACAAAGAATGTCCAATCCCAATTTGAGAACATCTCAGCACTTTCAGTTGGGCACGACTATTTGTTTCTCTTCTCAAAGCGGAAGTCGTCAAAGCTCAAAAAACTGACTCTACCTGGAGAGGATGCAAAGCCTGGAAAGTGGGACACGTTTTGGCGCGGGACCGACAGACCCACCATGAGATATGAGTTGCTCGGTGTGAAACCTAATTCGGGCCAATGGAGGTGGAAAGAACAGCGGGCCCAGAAAGCAATCGACAACTACAGTGAGTTCCTCGACAGTGACGAGGAAAGCCTGGATGCCTACTATACACCTCGCTCCGATGAGGGTATCGAGCTAGATTTCCTTAGACTCAGCGACGACGGAGTTGTTCAATATTTTGTCCCTCCGCGTGACTACAAACTAGCCAGCACAAACTGGACCAGCCTTAGAACGGTTGGGAGTAGCACCGACTACGATACCGAAAAGCATGAAGAACTCTTGCATATTGTTGTAAGTTGGCTGACTGATGATTCTGACTTGGTTTTGGATTTCTTTTGTGGCTCTGGTACGACCTTGGCTGTTGCCGAAGAATTGAACAGAAAGTGGATTGGGATTGACCTCGGCAGATACGCAGTCCACACAACAAGAAAGCGACTCATCGGCGTTCAACGCGAGCTACACAAAGCGAATCTGCCATATCGTTCATTCGACGTTTACAATCTTGGACGCTACGAACGGCAATGGTGGCAAGCAGAGAGATTGAAAGGGGCGAATGAAGAGCATCGAGCCACTGTTCTGAAATTCTTCAGAGCAAACACGATTCAAAACCCGCCCAGTGGATTGATCCACGGAACGAAGGGAGGAGCTTACGTTCATATCGATAACATCGATAGTATTTTCACGATCAATGAGCTTCGAGAGGTGGCGAAATCGATAGCTTCGGTTGAGGGCCTGGAAGATTGGCAGAATCACGGCACAGTGCTAGGAAGCAGAAACAAGCCAAAGCTGATTGTGCTTGCCTGGGAGTTTGAGATGGACCTTCGACGAAGAGTTGAGGGGGTTGAAGCCGAAACTGGAGTCGAAATAACGCTCAAATACATTCCTCGTGAAATCATGGAGCCGAACAGGGATACCGTTCAGTTCTTCGATGCGGCGGCCCTCGATGCTGAAGTCTTGGTTTCCGAGGTTGACGGAAAGAAGCAAATTGATGTGAAACTCACCAACTTCTATCCAGCCCTTACCGAGGTGCCGGACCGGGAACTCAACGCACTGAAAGAGCGAGCAGTCAAATCCCCTTTTGATTTCATTGATTTCTGGGCGGTGGACTTTGACTACCAGGAGAACAAACCTTTTGAACACCACTGGCAGGACTACCGAACTCGCAAAGATCGCTCCCTAAAAGCGTTTTCCGATCTTGGTTGGGAATACGAGACCCCAGGGACCAAAAGAATCTGTGTGAAAGTAATCGACGTTTTCGGAATCGATACAACCAAGGTGATTGAGGTGAAGGTTTGATTATCCAAGGGTTCGATTTCGTTGACTTAGGAGAAATCGACTTTCTTAGAGACGAAACAGGGGAGATTCAACAACTGCACCCCCAACAGCTTTTCTCAAATCCGGATGGGCTTTCACTCCATCGGTATGGAGATTTGGAATACTGCAAGTTCTCCGTTCCGGGTTTGCCCAAAGGCCCTGGTGTCTATGCCTTTGCCACGAAAGAAGAAGTGCTCTACATCGGAAAAGCGTCAAAAATATCGAAAAGATTTATGCCGGGGTATCGGTCGATTTCACCGAGAATGTGCTTCACGAGAGGCCCTGAAACTACCTGTCGAATCAATGCGACCATACTAGCCGAAGCGTTAAAAGGGGTCCGACTACATGTCCATGTGTTTGAAACAGCAGAATATGGAAAGGTCGAAGAAGCTTTGCTGAAAGTTCTTACCCCTAAGTGGAATCGAGCAGGGGTGATTCGATGAGCAAAGGCTTCGCGGCCCTTGAACCGTTGTATGCTCCATGGGAAGAACCCAACAAACATCGCGTCAAAGGCGTTGGAATCGTCCCAGGCCGGCGAGCTTCAAGAACTGTTCTTGCCCCGTACATCCGAAGCCAGGTTTCAGACTGGAGACATTCAGGATATGAGGGAGCTTCTGAGACCACAAAAACCCTTCTGAATCATTGGTTTGAAACCGCCCATGAGGACGACTTCCGTTATCACTTCTGCCAACGAGAAGCAGTGGAAACGATTATTTGGCTTGCGGAAGTCAAACGCTATTTGATCCCTTCGGACTTGTTCAGCTCAATTCTTCCTGAAGAAGACAAACGTTATACAGCACTAACCAATATCAAACCAGAGGATGATTTGTGGGCTAGATATTGCTCAAAGCTCGCTACCGGAGCCGGGAAAACTAAGTGCATGAGCTTGGTTATGGCTTGGAGCTACTTCCATAGCCTTTACGAATCCAACTCCATCTTTCCTCGGCACTTCGTAGTTGTCGCACCAAACTTAATCGTTTTTGATCGGCTTAAAGACGACTTCGAATCAGCGAAGATTTTTTACTCCGATCCGATCCTTCCACCAGAGTTCAGAGACGACTTCAACGTTCAAGTCGTCATGCAAGACGACTCAGGAGCCGGAAGCTACCAGGGCACAATCTACCTAACGAACATTCACAGGCTGTTTCCCAAGAATTCCGACAATGAAAACAGTGTCGGAAACTCTAGTTTGCTCGGGCCAACGGTAAACAAGAACCAAGTTTTCAAGGTTGGCGAAGTCCTACGGAATCGAATATCAGCCCACCCTTCCGTGATGATCTTGAACGATGAGGCACATCATCTTCACGATCCAGAATCCGCTTGGAACGAGGCCATCGATGCGATCCATCATCAAAGCCTCACGAAAGGAAATCGAGGAGTTGTCCTTCAAGCAGACTTTACTGCGACACCCAAACACAACAACGGAGACCTTTTCCGGCATATCGTCAGTGACTTTCCACTGGGAGAGGCAGTTGACGCGGGAATTGTCAAAGTTCCGGTCATTGGACGATCCGAGGAAATCAAAGCGAATGACGCGGCAGGAGACGCATTCGAAAAGTACCGAACCCACTTGCTACTGGGCTATCAGCAGTATCAATACATGTGGGAAGAGTGGAGCAAGGTTCGAAAACCGATTCTCTTCGTAATGTGCGAGACGGCTCAAGCCGCGAACGAAATTGCAGCGAAGCTGAATAACGATGAGCGTTTCCCACTACTCAATGGAAAAGTGCTCAATCTTCACACTCGACTAGAGGGCAAGATTGTTACTCGAAATCCGGGAAAGAACGAGTGGAAAGAGTTCGTCTATTCGGAATCGAAGCTCAAAGACGATGATCTTAAAGAAATCCGCCGTTGGTCGGCTGATCTGGACAAGGCTGAATCGCCTTATCGATGCGTTGTCTCGGTGCTTATGCTCAGAGAAGGATGGGACGTTCGGAATGTCACTACAATTGTTCCTCTACGACCATATACAGCGAAATCGAACATCCTCGCGGAACAAACTCTAGGCCGTGGTCTTCGACGTATGGAACGGCCCGGCCCAGATGCCGCTTTCGAAAGGGTGACCGTTGTTGAGCATCCCTCAATGCTCGCACTTTACAATGAAGAACTTGAGCAAGAAGGGCTAGAGATAGGTGAAATCGATCTTGATGAGCGGAAACCCCAGACAGTTCCGATCTTTATTGATCCAAAGAAGGATGCTGAAAAGCTGGATATTGTGATTCCTCAGGTTTCAGATTCTATCGAGACAACCGTCACACTGAATGAAATCAAATTCGAGCAAATCGAGGCTCAGTTCAAAAAGATTTCTAGCGGAAAACTTCCCGTTGGTAAAGCAAAAGATGGGGCAATCAAATTTGAGGAGCGAACCCTTTTCACCGATGAGGTAGTTAAGAGTTATGAGATTGACCGAGGACTACTTGCCCAAGGTTACACGGCTGTTTCGGTTTTCGTGAAAGTTCTTGAAAGGGCCTGTCGGCTCCAAGGTTCTCACGCAACACTCTCACCGCTGGTTCAAAGATTCATCGAAGAAACGCTCTTTGATCGAAAGGTAAATCTGTATCAGGGAGAGGTTGATCATCGTCTAGGAGACATCGATGTCAGAGAGCACATCGAAGCCACATTTGCACCACTGATCAAGAGTCAAACAAACAAAGAAACTAAGCGTAAAAAGCAGAGTTCAGGATTTGCCCTTTCATCATGGAGAGCCTTTCAAGCAACTCAAAGTCAAAAACGTCCCTGCGATGAAGCGGAGAAAACAATCTTCAATCTGGTGGCCTGCTCGAACTACTTTGAAGCAGAGTTTGCGGCCTTCTGTGACGACTGCCTTGATGTAGTCGCATTTGCCAAAAATACTGGCCCCCAGAAGCTGGCAATCGATTACCTCTCGATGAATGGTCGGCCCTCGCTCTATTGGCCTGATTTCTTTGTGAAGTCGGCGGCGGGAATCAACTACCTTGTTGAAACCAAGGGTCAAGAGGATACTTCTGTTGCATTGAAAGCGAAGGCCGCTATCGAATGGTGTAAGGCCGCAACACATGGGGACCAAAAGTGGGAATACGCATTCATTCCCCAATATCTGTTTGATCAGAACACTGAGCCTTCATTAGAAGGGCTTCTACGGGCATGTGAACCGAAGAAGAAGGCTCTTCTGGAATCCTTAAAATCAGCCCAACTGGTGCTTCCGCTAGAGGCAACTTCAGGCGAAATTCGAGCACAAAAATCTTCAGAATTTTTGGGTGCAACCGATGTTTCGATCCTGCCGGACTCTATTCTTCAACTTGTCAATCACAGTATCGTTCTCCTCGATTACGACAAGAGAATGCAGAGTCCAAGATACGGAGCTTGCTTCCAGACACTTTTAGAGGCTCTCGAAAACTTGTGTGGAGCTTCGCTCATTTCGCTTGCAACTCCGTTCATCCCGCAGAACATGGCAGAACACAAGACTTTCTTTGAGCCTTACTATGCTGGTTCAAACGAGGCTATTCTTCGGGATCAAGGGAGAAAGCTTCGAAGAAACGTGGTTGACCGGGGGCGGTCAAACCTACTCGGCAATTTCCTGTTCATGCTTGGCTTCTCTCGTCAATCCAAATTCGATTCCGTCTCTGGAATCGCCTTGTGGGATTCAGTTAGGTTAGCTTTTGGAAAGCCCGAGTTTGACGGCTTGTACGATCAACTCTCCACATGCAACAACTTCAGAAACAAATACATCGCGCATGGCGATACACCATTGACTGACCCCAAGGTCGCTGAAGAAAATTTGCACATGTGGATAGAGTGCATCATAAGGCTGTTCGAAGTCACAAAATCCCTTGGCCTCAAAACACCCTAGTTCCTTGAACTCTCAAGTGTCACTATTCAGACACCACTGTGTGAACTTGGGTAACCAGGGGCTACCGGGTGATCTTAAGCCTTGGTCAAGTAATTCGACAAAGGATATTCACTCTGCCTAAGCGGAGTGAATATCACCCGGTAGCCAACTGTTTCACCTTAAAAGCTATCGTTTCAAGGCTTGAACAGGGCTGAATTGACGGTGCTGGTTCTGAATGTCGGCTTGGGCAAGGCTAACGTACCTGTTAGTCATGGCTAGATCGGTATGACCCAACATTTCCTTCAGGGTGAAAACGCTCCCCCCGGCTCGAAGAAACATCACGGCGAACGTATGCCTCAGAGTATGAGGGGAACAACGAACGGCCTCGATCTTAGCCGATTCTCCGAGTCTTTCCAAGATTTGACGAACTCCATAGCGAGTAAATCTTTCCCCACGTTTCGATTCGAAAAGAGGTGATGCCTGTTCAAGTTCTCTTTCTCGCAAGTATCGCCATAGGACTCTTCCAGTTTCCCGGCTGAAATAGATCGCCCGATGTTTGTTTCCCTTCCCTCGAACAATGGCCTTTCTATTCACGATGTCAATATCTGAATAATCCAGTTCGCAAAGCTCACTGACTCGAACTCCAGTATCGAGCATGAAAAGAACAAGGGCTTCATCTCTCCTAGGATGCTGAGTTTGCTTCGAAACCTTCAACAACTTTTGAACCTGTTCAGCCGAGAATGGTTGAATCTGGTCAGCCCGATGAACTGGAGGCTTCAAATTCTGCATCGGTGACTCTGAAATGTATCCTTCAGCTACCAGGAATCGAAAGAAGGTTCGAAGAATGCCATACACGTCTTTAACCGTTCGAGCATTCACCGGAGCTTTCAAACTCGAATTTCCCCAGCGGCCCTCTTCATCCTTGTGTCCGTTCGCAACGTAGCCAAGAAAGGCCCGAATTTCGAACGTTCCGCATGACTGTAAACCTTCGGTTTCGAGCCACCAAGCTAACTTATCTAAGAAGTGACGACGGAGCGAAAGTGTGTTTGGACTGAGCTGACGGTATTCCCCGTCAAGTATCCATCCTTTAGCGAATCGGCGAAGATCATTGATTCCAATTGTGGAACCAGAATTGAGTGAACGAAGTGCTGTCTGCAAGTTTCTAGGTCTCGTTTTGGTGGTCGATGGAAGACCAAAACTGAGAACGAAGTGCTGAATTTGCACCTAGAAAGCTCTTGCTAACTTCAGGACTGGTGGGCGGTGCGGGACTTGAACCCACGACCCCTTCGGTGTGAACGAAGTGCTCTACCACTGAGCTAACCGCCCCAAGGTGAGGGAGTATACCGCGAGGTTTACGTTAGAGGCATTTGGTGAAGCCGTCAATCGAAATCGAAAATATCACCTAGGAAGCTACGTCTCTTCTTCTTCCCGTTGTAGCGATAGTCGTAGTCGTCATGATCGTTTCTTCGGTGAGCTTGTTGGGGAGATACTTGTTGGTGGGGGTGCTGCGGGTACACAGGTTGTTGATAAGCAGGGAGCGGCTGCAGGGAGAGCTGAATCATCTTTTCGAGCTCACCTCGGTCCAAGAAAACCCCGTGGCACCGTTGGCAGTAGTCAATATGGATGCCTTGTCGTTCAACGATCATCATAACTTCGGTGCACTTCGGGCAAAGGATGCTCATAGTTCGGTTTCTACGAACTGGTATTCGACGAGGTTGCCTATTTCGGCTTTTGGCAAAATGAGATCGATAATGCTCTGCAAAAGCTGATAGTTTCAGGGGCTATGCAGTCTGATCAAAGCGGAACAATGCAGTGATGAGCTTGATCGCCGCACTAGTCATTGGCGCTCCGTCCACGTTGACTAAGACAAAGCTGAATGGGATTCTCTTTGGAAAGTCGATAGTGTTTGATCACGTCCAGATTCTTAAGCTCTCCCACAGAGCTTCCGTAAAGAGTGGAAGCAAGAAGGATGAAGCAGAAGTCTATGTTTTCACGTTTCAGCAAGGTGCCGATCTGCTGTACGACAACGGGATCAAGTTTCACGTCAACTTGAACCCTGGATCAAAACTTGAGAACACTATGATCAATCAGCAGTCCCTTAAGTTCGGCACACCGGAGTACAGCAAGATGGTTCACGGCCACACAACTGGCCCGTCATGTGGTCGAGGTGCTCTCGCAGTGTTTATCGATGCCAATGGCAAAATCGAGTCTGCGAGTGACCGAATCAAATTCAAATTCTTCTGTAAGGCACTGGGAAACGGAGAATACAAAGCCTCGATTTTTGGCTACGCTGCTGAGCACAAAGCCGGAGTTCAGGGCAACTTCAGGTTCAAGCTTGAGAAAGCTTAGCCCAGCCCGTAACTAGTCCGGCCGGGGTCGCGGCGACTTGCTCACTTGAAGCTCCAACGAGCTAAGCTAGGAGGATGACTGCTAGGCAGCTTTCTGATGCGCTCCACACGCTTTGGCCGCACTGCGATCCGAACAAGACTGTTGACCGAGTGATTGCAGGTGACTCAAATCAAGAAATCAATGGAGTCGCCGTCTGCTGGATGCCCTACTCGGCGACTTTAAGGCAGGCGGCGGCGATGGGAGTCAACACAGTTGTGACCCACGAACCGACCTTTTACGATCATTGGGAGCTCAAAAAGGAGGTTTCACACGCTCGATATGAGTCGGCCAAACGCGAGAAGGAAGCCCTGATTGAAGCGCTCGGGCTGACCGTCATTCGATGCCACGATGTCTGGGACGCGATTCAGGAGATAGGTGTGCCATTTGAATGGGGAAGGTTTCTAGGACTCAGCGACTTGGTCAAGTCGGAGCAGTACGTGAACCTGTATCGTATCGAACAGCAAACCGCGATTACCTTCACCCAGTATTTCGCCTCACGCACGGCGGTTGCGGGGCAAGCTACGGTCGAATTCTACGGAGACCCCGAACGGCTCATTGAGACGGTTGGGATTGGGACGGGCTGCTACAGCGACGCGATGCGCCTCTATGATCTTGGAGCGGACCTTGCCGTCTCTGTTGATGATATCGCCCGCGCCTGGATCATCGGTGAGTACTGCCACGACACGGGTAGTCCAATGATTGTAGTGAACCATGGAGTCAGCGAAGATTGCGCCATGGTTTCGCTCCGCGATAAGATTCAGGAGTTGTTACCGAACTTGCGAGTATGCCGAATCGAACAAGGTTGCAGCTACCGCGAGATTTCGGCTAAGATCTGATTCAATCTGAGTTCAAAGAGCCTCCCAACCGATCTTAAGCATTGGAGGTACCGCGAATGAAGAAGTCAGAACGCTTGTTAGGCTTTACGCTTGTCGAACTCCTCATTGTGATCATCCTTGTCGCAGTTCTTGCGGCAATCGCAATCCCTCGATTCTCCGACTCCGTCCTCCGGTCAAAGGAGTCAAGTCTTTCGGCCAACCTCGCTCTCATCCGCCTAGCAGCGGACAGAGCCGAAGCAGACACAGGGCTGACGTTCCCGGTCTCTGCTCTGGACGACCAAGCATCTCCCACCAACGGTTGGGAGAGGGGGGCCATGAATACAGATTGGGCTCAGAAGTCAGTGCCAGCCGGAACTTGGAAAGGTCCTTATTTGACACAAATACCAACGAATCCTTTCACTAACAACAACACGTACACCGGAGGAATCACCAATTCGCCTAGTTCAGCATGGACTCACTACTCAAAGCAGTCTTTTAATCGCAGCTACATCTACTTCCCTTCCACTAAAATAGGATCCGACGGGAAGCCATATCGAGAATGGTAAGTGGTGGGCGGTGAGGGATTCGAACCCCCAACCCTCTCGGTGTAAACGAGACGCTCTACCGTTGAGCTAACCGCCCTTATGGCACCTGCTATTGAACTTTGAGATACCCTCCGAGCGTATATACTTGGAGTGCCTCCCCTTTCGGGTGGAAGCAATGAAGATACCCGAAGGAATGCCGATAATGATTACGGGAGGTTGTAGAATTTGATACAAACGCTGTACAATGGCGGTTCCAGGATGAAAAATGTGCTCACTGCCCTGGCGCTATGGATGGCGCTGTGTGCCGGAGCTTTCGCCCAAGTGCGGAATGCAACGGTGACCTATACCTATCTGGGGGTCCAGCTTCGTGGGTACCGAGTCGGAGACGAGTTTATGATTCCGCTAGATCGGATCATCGAACTAGGTTGGTCCGCAAACTCAAGCTCCGTCGGCTCCAAAATCGTTGCCGAGGGCAAAACCTATCAAGTGCCAACTCGGCAAGTCGATGGCCACGCCTGTATCGCGCTCCGTGAACTTGTCCAAAAAATGGACGGACTCTCCTCATGGATCCCAGGCGGATATGATGCGCTCGAAGTCGTTAGCGCTGTAACTTCGGTTTCCGTGCGAAATGGGTCATTGGCCATCACCGCCGCTCTCAAGGTGAAACCGACTGTTTCGCTGATGGGTTCAAACGACCCGAAAGTTGTGATCGATTTGGAAGGTGCTCGACTTGCACCTGGTACTCAACTCGAACTAGATTCCTGCGCAAAGGTGAGTCAGTATCGGCCTAACAACGTACGGATTGTGCTGAACCTTCCGTTCACGCCAGTCCTGCCCCAGAAGCAACTGGCCAATTCCCACAGTTTCAACCTTGACTTTAACCCGCCTGAGAGGCTAATTCAGAATCCTCCGAAGACTGAGCCCCCAAAGGTCAATCCAACCAAACCGGATCCTGCTCCACCAGTTGCCGACACTGGTGAAGTTTCGATCGCGAAGCGAAACGAGGACGAGATTGCGACGGAGTTGTTCGTCACAGTCCCAAAACCAGATTGGAAGGGCATTGCCACGGTTCGTCGCCCAGCAAGGGATACGGTAGAGATCGCAATTCCCACGATTCAAGCCAAGCTCTCAGCGATTGATAAAGATCTCAGCAAACACATTCGCTCCGTGCAGCTTCGGCAGGACACAGGTCTGACCATTTTGTCCTTCAAACTGAGCGGGCGCATGGGAGCTGTCCTCGAACCGTCTTCAGAAGGCTTTAAACTCACCATTGTCCACCCGACGGGCAACGGAAGCCTGAAGGGCAAAGTAGTCGTCATCGATGCAGGACATGGCGGGAAATTCCCTGGAACCGGCAACGGCGCCTACACTGAAAAGGTTTTGAGTCTAGCGACAGCAAAGGCAGTGCAAAAGGCACTGGAAGCAGAGGGAGCTCAGGTCATCATGACTAGGGACTCCGACAAAAACTTCCGAGAAAGCCTTGCTGATGACTTGGTCTATCGAGCAGATGTAGCGAATCGCAACAACGCCGATTTATTCCTATCGTTCCACTACGATGATGCAGGCGCAACTCCACCAAGCGGTACTAAGTCGATCTACCATGGTGGACGAGACACCGACAAATACCTTGCCGAGTGCATTCAGGAGTTCATCAAGTCGGAGGGTCCACTCCCAGATCTCGGAGCGATCAATGATCGTAAATTTGCCAGGGACAGTGGCTTTTCTGTTCTGCGCAACGCGAAGATGCCCGCCATTCTCATGGAGTGCGCTTTCGTCAGAAATCCAAACGACCGAAAAGTGATTCTGACTGACCAATTCCGCGACGGTATTGCAAAGTGCGTCGTCAAAGGACTTAAACTATTCTTCGGACAAAAATGAAAACGTCTCGCCGCAGCTTCCCTTGGACAATCATCGCAACCGCTGCCGTGGCTGGTGCTAGCTTTGTCGGAATTGCCAGCTATGTTAACGGCAACCGAACTAAGCCACTTGTGTCGGATGAAGCTCCAATCTCGGTTACAGATGTTACGCCGGCAACATCGGCAGGATCAACTGGAGGAAAAGGCCAAAAGAATGAGAACGGTTCGGAGCATCGCGATCTGGTTTCCTCCGACCATGTCACCACTGGAGATTTGAATCGCGCAGTAAAAGGCAAAGGACTTGATAACGCACGGGTCATTGGCCTAGACGTTGAAAATGGAACAGCGGTAGTGGACATGAACTCAGCAATCATTGATAGCCTTGGGTCGACTGGAGAAGCGGAGCTTATAGAATCCCTAAGGACTGCACTCTCGAAGGATAAGCGCGTTAAGAATTTCCAGATTCGAGTCGATGGAGAAATTCAAAAGACCCTTGGTCACACTGACCTCAGCTCGCCCGTTTCTGTCCGCTAGCTCGGTTTAGGCCGATGACGGCCATAACAACTCCGTAAATGCCTAATAGCGTCCAAAGGAGTGCCCAACCGGCAGCGGGAACCCCGGTTTCCCTAGCGAGCATGGCTGCATCCGTGTTTTCCGCTCGCGCTCCAGTGAGCAATAACAAGTCGCGCAACGACTTGAATCCATTGATGCACTGCTGAACTCCTAGGAACTGGGCTACGAGAAGAATTTCACTCGATTGAAGCCTTGCTGCCAGAACAAGGAGGAACACTCCCCAGAAGATGCCGATTGGCCATCCTACGACATCTCCCCGAACCCAAGCAACATTGACCAGCAGAGTCACGACTCCAAGAATCTGACACCACTTTCGGGCACTCTTTTCGTTGACGGACGACCTGACCATGAATGCCCCGAACAGCGAAGCCCCGATGTAGCCGGCCGAATAGATGAGGGGTACGAACCCCCCATAGGTCATGGTCACCCCTTCCGAGTTGCGGAAGACAAGAATCCTATCGACACTACCTCCGGTCAGGACTGCCGCTAATGCGTGAAACATCTCGTGCAAATGTGTGTTGAGGTAATCAAACGGAAGAAGAATCCCCCTAACAATCGGTATGAACGGGAGAATGATAGACGCAGCTACCGCGATCAGGAATGCGTTAGTTGCCGGATTTCGGTTCATTGATTTCCCTCTTCGCCGCTCGGCGCTTTCCGAAATAGTCGTAGAGCGTACAGATGAGTACGGCTGCAAACGCACCGCAGATCCAGCCGAGAACAACTTGGTAGGGATAATGCACTCCGTTGTAGATCCGGCTAAAGGAAACCAAGATTGCGAGAATCAGCCAAGGAATTCCGCCCCAACGCAGCGCGATCAGCATACAGATGGCAACCGCGAGCATGTTGGCACTATGCGCGCTCGCTGTGCCCGCCGAGTCAGATCTGCCAATTCTGAGGATAAGTTCATCGAGAGCGGGATCGTTACAGGGCCGAGGAAGCGGGATCGTCTTTTTAAGGATATTTGTCAACAAATCGGCGATCGGCCACGCTAGCAAAGCGCACACGGCACCCTTTCGTGTGTCTTTTCCCGCGGCAATCATTGCCCCGAGGCACACCAGCAAAATCAAGCGAACCCACCATTCCTGAAGACTCTCGCTGAAGAAGCGCATGGAACCTTCTAGGCCGGATGACCATCTATTGATCCAGTGGAACACCGCGTGATCAACTTGCTGCACGCGCTTAGTGTACTTTGAAGGTGGCGATGAATTGGCTCGCAACTTGGCTATCCAGGAAGACCTGGTTTTTGACCATCCACTGGATGCGGAGACCGTGGATGCGTCGTCTCCACATGGCTCCGCTGCGGTGGATGCCTGCATCACGTCATCCTGGATTCCTCGAAAGCTATCGCACGCAAAACCGCTTTGCTCGCAAGATTGGGTTGCCTCTGCTAAAGGCAACATACTTGTTTTTACTTGCCATGTTCGCGCTACAAATCACCTACTTGGTGGCAATCAAGATGTTTGACAGCGGCTGGCTGACGCCGCCTCAGTTGGAAGAGCGGCGCATTACGGAATGATTGGCGCAAAGCTCGACCAGTCTCCGATGTACATCACTTCTTCTTCGAGTTCGACTCCGAACTTTGATTGAACTTGAGCCTTGGCGTAGTGCGCCAAAGAGCGCAGCTCTGTAGCGTTAGCCCCGGCCACGTTGAGTAGGAAGTTAGCGTGCTTCTTCCCGATCATCGCGCCGCCAATACGGAACCCCTTCAATCCGCACTGCTCGATCAAGAAGCCTGCTGGGACGACGCTGTTCTTGCGCATTCCTTCGGTCAATCCGTCAATGTCATTTGCTAGCTTGGAGTCGATTACGTTCTTAAAGAAACTCCCGGCGCTGGCACTCGGCGGCTGCTTGCCGATCCGCTGCCGCTGATATTCACGGGCCTCGTCATAAGATTTTTTGGCGTCCCCCTTCGGTAAACGGAAGCGAGTTCGCGCGATGAGCGCGGAACGAGGATTTTCGCATCGAAGCACTGAGTCTCGGTACTTGAACTCCATCCAGCTCGGATCAACCCACTCGGCCTTTCCATCTTGGACGATTTCTAGGGCAATCAGAAATTCACTGATGTTGCTGCGATAAGCACCCGCGTTGCTGACGAGGGCGCCACCGACCGTTCCAGGAATTCCGACTGCAAACTCTAATCCGACCAAGCCTGATTGGGTCGTTTTCAGCCAAAGATCTTGAAAGGCTGCGCCCGAGTCTGCGATTACCTCATCTCCTTGAATCGTGATCTCGCGAGTCTGATTCAGAAGTATGAGCCCGTTAACACCTTGGTCTGATGCCAAGAAGTTAGATCCCCACCCCAAGGGCGTCACTTTGATCCCTTCCTTCTGAAATGCGGACGCGGTTTCAATCAATTGCGCAGAACTTCTCGCCTGGGCAAAATACTCCGCTTCTCCTCCCGCTTTGAGAGTGGTAAGCCGCTTCAGAGATACCCTACGTTGGACCGCTTCCCAGTTCAAGTTGATCCTCCGACGCGGCTAAGCGGTTGCTTGGGCTGAGAGATGCTTGGATCTATCAGATAGAGCGGCACGAGTGTTTCTGGTGCGATTCGTTCGACTTGATTCAGTAACGAAACAAATCTCTCCGCGTGGGGAAAAACAGGATTCTCGACCAAAGGCCCGAACCCGACGAAACCGACGTCAGGAAGGGACTCGCTCCTCGCAACCTCGCCTCCCGGCGGACGGATGAACCACTCACCTCGCTTGCTCGGAAACACGACGGTTTGGTCGAGTGAGATCAGATCAAACGCCGAGGCACCACCGCAGTACGCACCCGCTGACCATGCCAATGTCTTAGCCATCGTGACTCCAACCCGTGTCCCGGTGAACGATCCAGGACCAAGATCTGCGAGAAAGAGGGTCCCCGCCAGGACATCAAAACCTGAATCGGCGAGAAGTTCTAAGCACGCGTTGGAAGCCTCTTGCCGAGACTCTCGCTCACCGGAGAACAGTAAAGTCCCTTCCACATCGAACACTCCGACCGATACGATAGGGCTACTTGTCGAGAATGCGAAAATCACTTCTTCTCGTCAAGGCGAATCGCGTTGATGAACGCGGTAAGTGCTTTTTCCTCAGCCTTGAAAACCGACTTGTTCGTTTGGACATAAGAAGCGAAGATATACTGCGGATTGAGCTGGGCGATGAGGACATCACATGTCATTAAATCTCCACCCTTTTGAGATATCCCGTAACGCCATACGTACTGTCGCTGTTGCATGTCCTTCCGCACCGGCACAAGGCGGTCAACACGGTTAACCGCTCCCTTAAAAAGCTTAGCGGTCGCGGCTGGCTTTTCTGAAAACGTCTTCGTAATCGGCGTGATCTTCTGTGAGTAGCAGTCAATGATCACCGACTGGCTCAAGCCAGGGACGCTTATAGTGGCAGAACTCTCACCTAGCTTGGCGGCGCTACAGCCTTTCGGTAGTCGAAGCACATAGTTGGACCCGCTAATCATGATGGGGTGCTGAATCGGGGTCGGAATGATCGAGCCTGGAAACTGCTCAGAGATTTCAACTTTTCGCTCTGTGGGAACCGCCGGACGAGCTGCTTCCTTAACCGCAGTCTCCTTCATCGTACTCAGCACCCTCGTTAGCTGAGGCTCAACAGATGCAAAAACATCGCTTGGAGATGAGAGCAGTAGAACCATTTTGCTCTTCGTCTTACGGAAGAACACTCCCCTGATCGTCGTCTCGTTCTCTTTTTTGCTTTTCGTAAAAATGAATGGGGAGCCAAGAGCTTCAACTGTCCATTGCCGCTCTACGGTAGAGCCTGACCGAGTGAGGATGTCCTTCTGAGCGGCCAAAAATCCTTCTGTATCCGTGGACTCATCGATGACGTACCCAAGGTCGAGCTTGCCGACAACTTTGCTGTCCTGGATCGGCACCCGTGCCGAGATTGCTAAGTTAGAATCTTTGGGGTTGAGCTTCCAAATCTTTGGAATTTCTAGAACCAGCCCTGCCGGCTTGATCTCAACCTTCCGCATTGGTTCAGTCTGTGCGGAGAGCGCGAATGCGAGGAGCGGAAGCAAGTTCATAGAGGTCTCTAAGGATTATGGACGCCTGAGTGCCCTGTTAGTTATCCCAGGCTGGCGATCTCATCGCCGACGGCCCGCAAAACTTTGCCTCTATGGCTGATTTCGTGCTTCTGCTCTGCCGTCAGGTCGGCCATTGTGCAGTTATGATCTGGAAGAAAGAAGATCGGGTCATATCCGAAACCGCCACCGCCGCTAGGTTGATCAGCGATGACTCCTTCGCACGTCGCTTCGAACACCTTGGCCGCGTAGCCCGGTCCGATGAGAGCAACATTGCAACGAAACCGGGCTGCTCTCGATGGCGCACGTTGAATTTTGTCGAGAATGAGAGACATCTTCTGAGCGAAAGGCAGCCCCTCACCTCCGAAGCGTTTGCTGTAAAGCCCCGGCGCACCGTCCAGAGCATCGATTTCGAGTCCGGCATCGTCGGCCACACACCATTCACCAGTGAAGGCAAACGCTGATTCAGCCTTGATCCGCGCGTTTTCGTTGTAAGTCGTTCCTATCTCTTCGGGTTCCGGCGCCCCATCGTAGTCAGCCAAAGTCGCAATTTCCATTTGTGGAAAGCGCTTCGATAGAATCGTGACCATCTCTCCCGCCTTCTTGCGGTTGTGGGTGGCAATAACAAGTTTGCTGATCATAACCCGAGGACTTCACGCTGAGCGGCGAAAAGCTCATCGCATCCACCTTTGGCAAGCTTGAGCATCCGACCGAGTTCGTCTGCTGCGAATGGTTCTGCTTCGGCGGTGCCCTGAACCTCGACAAACTTCCCTGCCCCGGTCATGACGACGTTCATGTCGGTCTCGGCAACAGAGTCCTCGTCGTAGTTCAAATCGAGCACCTCGGTTCCACGGTAAATTCCCACCGAAATCGCCGCGATCTGGTCCTTGAGTACATCCTTCTTCAGAAGACGTTTCCCTTTCAGGTGTTCAAGGGCATCATACAACGCAATGTAAGCTGCCGTGATGGACGCACATCGAGTTCCGCCATCGGCACGGATAGCATCACAGTCAATTGTAATTGTTCTCTCGCCAAGGCTTTCAAGATCCACTACGGCCCGAAGTGCGCGTCCGATCAGCCGTTGAATCTCCATCGACCGACCATTCGGCTTCACCAAGTCGCGATTATTCCGTTGCCTTCCCGAACGAGGGAGCATGGAGTACTCAGCCGTCACCCATCCTTGTCCTTTGCCTTTTAGAAACGGAGGTACACGTTCCTCTACCGTCGCGGTCACCAACATGTGAGTATCGCCTAACTTGAGCAGGCAGGACCCCTCGGCGAACTTTGCAAAGCCTCGCTCAAAGGTGTAAGGGCGTAGTTGGTCCGGCTGGCGTCCGTCAGGTCTCATTCAGCAAAGAGGCTACCCTTTTGCCAGGTCGCATCGAATGAGTTTGTAAGTTGCATCTTCGAACAGAACCTCGTCGGTGGTCTTCAAGAGAGCGGATGTCGAGCGGTGGTCAATGACGAAAACGTAGACTCGGTTTATGCCGAATGGGGCGAGTTTCTCCGAGATATGGGCTCTCCACTGATCGAACCCTCTCTGCTGAGATTCGATCCTTCCCTCTTTGTCATTAGACAAAATCGGTAGTGCCGCCTGAAGACCATTCTTGACCACCACCGGCTGCTGCGTGGGATAGGAAAATATCCCCTGCACATGCATTGGGCGCTCGGGAACAGCGACGAACTGAAGCATGTTGTAATTCGGATACCAAGTGTCGCGATGCGTGGCTTGACCAAAGTTCAGTCCGAGAACCGTAACGACCGAGTTTGCCGGAATCGCAGCCAAGATTGAGCGAACCCTGCTTGCTTCCGCGTCAGTCCGAATCATCGCCGCAGCAACCGTACCCAAATGTGTGATGGTTACCGCAGCGGAAATCCACACGACCGCACGTGAAAACCGTTGAGTTGCGTTAAACCCTGACAAAGCCACCAGGAACGTAAACAAGATCGCCGGAATGCGAGCGTCAAAATTACCTCCAATACTCAATCCCATCGGGCAGATCAAGAACAGAACAAGGATTGCGACCAAGACCTTACCGCTGTCCGGCGTGAGCCGGAAGCTCTTGGCGCAGATCAAACCCAATAGGAGAAGAAAAAATGCTCCCGAAGAAAGCTTCCAAAAGGGCCCAAACACGAACGTAGCGAAGAAGAACTTGACCTTGTCGGCAGGAGACGACCAAATGATTCGAGATTCCTCTGTAGAGGATGGACTCAGTTTGTAAAGCGCGACATACGCCAAAAAAACGAGCAGAAGTGCGATTGTTTCGGCGGCTTTCGGTTTGGTCCCTGACCTAAACTGGAACCAAACCAATGTCAAGTAGGCAAAGATCATCCATGCGAAGAAATGACAGAAGAACAGCGCCGTGGACCAAGCAATGAGTCGAAGCCACCACTTTACGTCCCTCGGCTTAAGTGTCGACATCAAGGCCCAAGGCAGCAGGCTTAGAGCCAACGCAAAATTAACGAACCCGAGCAAGTAGGAGTAGCTGAGGGCCGTCATCGGCAAGAGGAGCACTAGTGGAGAACAAATACTTCCGTGCAACGACCGATGCAACCGGAGAAAACCGAAGCAGTGAAGCAGAACGATTGATCCGAGTACGACACGAAAAGCAATTCCCGGTTCGATGACCCTCCCTAGAATGAACATGATGGCATCCACGCCAACATTCGGAAGCAGCCTAAAATTTGTTTGATAAACGGAGTCAAAGAATGGAGAATGGAAGTCTCTCGTCATCACGTAATAGCGAGCGAGGTGATTCGGAGCATCTAGGAAACCGGGATTCCTAACCAGGCAAACCAAACAGACCGCGATTCCCGTAAGGGCAAAGAACAACCGTTCTATGAGCTTACTGTCTTGGTTTTGAGAGGGGCTACTTTCCATAACGCTGCTTGCGCCGTGTGCCAAAGTAAACGGCGAAGAGGAGTTCTTGTGCCTAGATGCACAAGAACTCCCCATAGTTTGCACCAAATCCGAGTTGCTTTGTCAGCTGAGATCCGAAACAGGAGACCTTGGCTAGCCGACTGCGCAGCCTACGCGGGACAGTTTACGTGCCAAGGTGTTCGGGTCGGCTGGCCCGGTGTTGGCGGGATCGGGAACTGACGCATCAGTTGGACACCTGAAAATGGGAGTCCGCAGGGGTCTCTGAGAATGAGTCCCTTCGACATCCACTTGGCATGACCGTCGAAAAAGGTGTTGTTGACGCCGCCTATCTGACCGTCGAGCCACAATACCGGAGGAGTCGTAGCGGACTTGTTGTACAAATTTTTGGGTGGCTCATACCACGAATCGTCGTAGATGCCATTCTTCAAAGTGACAACGACAATCTCGGCGGGGGTTTCAACGCTCGTGTAGTTCAGGCCTTCTGCAGCTCGGTTAGCGACATAAGAACGGGGAACAAAGGGTCGGCCTGATTGACCATCTTCCAGAGGATGTGGCTTTCGCCCTGAATCGCTGGGTGACCAGAGAACGTCGCGATTCTTCAGATAAGGCTGAATCTGGTTCCACCAACGGTTTTCGATTGTCGCACCAAAGGGGGTGAGAGGTCGAGTGCGAGAAGGATCGACGTTATGAGCGAAAAAGAAGATGGTGTCATCCTCGTCCGCCATGTACATCATTAGTCCGATACCAATCTGGCGAGTGTTGGAGAGGCAAGCAGACTTTTTCGCCGATGCCTTGGCCTGGGCAAACACGGGAAACAAGATTGCGGCAAGAATTGCGATGATTGCAATAACTACCAATAGCTCTATTAAAGTGAAGGCGCGTCTCACTTGGAAATCGTATCATGCACTTAGGCCCATCCAGGTTAAGAGATGAAGAAGGTTGTTCTCTGCGTTCGTTCTTCTGCTATTGACCAGTTCGGTTAGCGTGTTGGTCGGGTTGGCGATAGCTCTTACGATTGCCTCATCCGAGAGTGAGTGGGGCCAGCTTTCTTTTTGAGGAGTTTTTGACTCGCAGCCGGCATGCTCAAGGTTCAGGCCGGACTCCTGCGTCTCCCGGGAGATCCCAGGCGGTAGCGAAGTCCGGGCATGGAACCGAGTATTATATTGATCGCAAGACCAAGATTGGAGAGATGGCGGAGTGGTCGATCGCGCTTGTCTTGAAAACAAGAAGCCTGCAAGGGCTCAGGGGTTCGAATCCCCTTCTCTCCTCCAGATTATTCTTACTGCTCGGATCGGAACACAATCGCGGCCCGAGGTGAATACTCCGCCCCACTCTCCAGGCGGAGGGTGGTTTTTCTAGCACTGGCAAGTTCCACGATCGAAGCGAGATAAGCCAAGGTCGATTCGGCCCCTTGATTTTCGTTTAAACCAGTCGCTTCGATTCCATCGTAACAAGCCCCAGTGAACGGATCACCGACATTGAGACCCAGAGCGTTCGTTCCTTGGAACCAGGCGGCGCAGAGCTCTGCCGCCGCGAGGAACCGGCTCTGATGCGTGAGATCATATGCGGTGAGACATGCCGAAAGAGTGCTGCTCGCTTCGATGGGTTGCTGGTCAAACTGGACCGTGCCTAACTCCTCAGGTGACGCCCCAGCGGCTCCGACCGGTGAGAAGAAGCCACCCGCATTGATTTGCGACTCCAAGAGCCATTTCATGGAGTTCACTCCCAGAGCAACGAGAACAGGACGGTTGAGTGTCGTTCCGGCGACCATCAAGGACTGAGGGATCCTTGCGTTCGCATAAGCGAGTCGATCCTCCAGCCATTTCCAATCAGGAGAAGATTCGATCAAGAATCCCCGTTCGAGTCGATTTGCCCCGGCGACAAGAAGCTCCATCGCAGGTAGCGAATCGGGATACCGCTCTAGATAAGCGGCTGCTCCAAGAATTGAGTAAGCCCAGGTCCGGGGGCTGGTGGCCGCCAAAAGACTCGGAGCCGCAGTTTCAAACAGTTTGGACGCTAGCTTGGAATGAGCCCGATTCTTACTCCTTCCCGCAACTGCGCCAACCGACCACAGCGCCCGACCTTGAGAGTCTTCAGAACCTTGAGCTTCTAACCAAGTTCGATCGTATCCCATAAAGTTTCGAAACTTCGAGTTCAATGGGTTGAGAGAGTGAGCTAGGAAGGCGAGGTAACGGGCCTGCAACTCGTTGGTTCGCGGCGACTCGGGGAGTTCCAGAGTCAATAGGAGTGCTCTCGCATTGTCGTCGACGCAGTACCCTTCGTGTCGATTAGGAACGCTAAAGGTAGCGTGCTGAAGAATCCCAGTATCGTCCGTGAGACGCTCAAGATGGCTCAGATTGATCTCGCATTTCGTCTGCGACACTGAAGGCTGCACCAAGATTGGGATCAGTTTGGAGTCGCTCACCGCTTGACTAAAGCTGTCGAGATACAGCTGCCCGACGCGCTCCCAATGCATGAGAGAACCGTACTTGGCGGCCCTGTCCCCCATTGTCCTCCTGACGCTGGGTTGGGTCCAACTGTTGATGACGGCATCGGCAATTGGCCCGCTTTCGGCAAATGGAACCAAAATTCCTCGCCCTTCAGCCAGAACTTCCTTCGCGTATTCGTATGGTGTGGATAAAACGACCTTGCCGGCACCCATTGAATATGCAAGCGTCCCTGACGTAATCTGCGCCGCGTTCAAGTACGGCGTAATATAAAAGTCCATCGCCGAAAGATATGAAAGGAGCTGTTCCAGACTGACGAAGTCGTCGACAAACTCGACACTCTCAGATAATCCAAGCTCCTTAACCGTCTTTTCCAAGTTTTTTCGGTAGGATTCCCCGCTGAATGCCTTGACGTGCGGATGGGTTGCGCCCACCACAAGATACTTGGCCTCCTGACACCTGGCAAGAATCTCAGGCATCGCCTGAATGACATGCTCGACGCCTTTGTCAGGTGAGAGCAATCCGAAGGTGAGAAGTATCGGCCCCGCACCTCCAATTTTGGCGCGCATTTCGGTGCCAGCGGCTTTTGATATCTTTGGAATTCCGTGGGGGATAAAGTCGATCTTTGAGGCGTCCACGGAATGGACTCTGTGCAGGAGGTCTATTGCCGTTCGGCTCATGACAATCACTCGTGTCGAGAGTTGCAGAAGCTCTTCCATAACCGCCCGCTGGTCAGGAGTAGGATTTCTCAGAACTGTATGGAGCGTCGTCACGACTGGCATCTTCACAGCTCGGATCAGGTCAAGCAGATACCGACCCGCATCTCCACCGAAGATTCCATATTCATGTTGGATCGAAAGGACGTCATATCTTCTCTCGTTGAGCTGTTCGGCTACTGCTGTGTACCGGGCGCGATTGCCTACCTCGATCACCGTCACTTCGGACGAGTGATTGTCTTGCAAGTCGCTCATCACAAAGGGATCAACCTTGACCAGAGGGTCCGCAGTGCAGAATGAGTTGGCTAAATCCGCTGTAAATGTCGCGATTCCGCATCTTCGCGGTGGGTAGGTGCCAAGGATTGCGATTGATTGAATTTCTGCTCGGCTTTTCTGGTTGGGCACAACTGTCCGTACTCCGCATATGACGAAGTGTCGCAAGTTGTGAAATTACTTTTCGCTTTTTGCTCAAACGAAAAATGGTCAGCTAAGCCTAAAATCTCCAGGTGCTAGGTCGAACTCTTGAGTGGCTTTGATGCCGTCAATGCTAGATCCGTAACCTGAAAGCAATTCGGTCATCCCTGCCCGAGCAAGGACTCGATCTTTATGCATCACTATTTCCAGACCATGGTCTTTATCCCAAGATGTCTGAAACTCAAAGCCAACGAAGGCATGATCCTCCAACCCATTTGAATCCAAAACGATTCCAACCAGCTTGAAAAATTTGTCGATTTGCATTTCCGCATCGGGAATGGCAGATTGAATCATTTTCCAATGATCCGCGAATGGTCCGCCGTCTTCAATCTCTTCTGCAAGCAGAGTGAGGTCGCTTTGCTGAATTTGAAGGAGTTTTGCTCGGAGCCTTTCCTCGATTACGACAGAATTGTCCAGAAGAAACATCCATCCATTCTCGCGAAGCTGTGTCGCCTCCGGATTTTTGTCGAAGACAAAAACCGGCACTTCGGCGTCTTCAACTCGAGAATTGTAACCAGAAGGTTCTAGGGGGTAAGGCTTGTTTTCCAACTTTCCCTTGTGAAAATCCTCATCGTAAACCGCAAACGCTGACACAAATGATTTCAGAACCAGTTTTGGTGTTGTGAACGACCAACGCTCATCCGGAAACTCCTTATCTGGTTTGAATTGGTTGAGAAAATCGCTCATGTCAATTCCGCTTATAGTGACAACGTACCGCCCAGTCTTCTTTACCATCCGGATGAATGTTCGTCATCTCGAATTGCAAGATTTCTCCGTTCAAACTAAGTTCGAACCGCCAGCCCCATTCAGGCCCGGAACCGGCGGAATAGTGACCCAGAACCGAGATTGAATTGTCCTTGTCCCACTTCCCGGACATGGTCATAACGTTTGGACTCTGATGCCAGGAATCAACCCAGCCCACTGTCACATTGCCCCCCAGCTTGTTCCCAGCAATCAACAAGACTCCGTGCTGAACAGCTCCTTCGTAGCTCCAGCGATACTCAATCTGCGCAAACGATCCGCGAGGTCCAACATCGATGTGCAGAGAAGAATTGGAATCGTATGGCTCCTTGCTCTGCCATGGAAGACTGAGGGACGATGTGCCATCCCACCAGCCGAGAGCATCTTCAAAAAACTTTGGAACTGGCATGGCGGCATTTTATCAGAGTAATGGCTAAGTTGGACACGAATTGTGCATTGAGCGAAGGCAATGTTATAATCCGGTTAGGTGTAGTTATGCTGAGTGTAAACAGTCTGCTTTTCCTTGCAATCCCAGTTGCAACACTGCACAGTTGTTCGGGGGTTGCCCCGGCTCCAAGTAGCGAAGTTTTGGCATATCAAAGTTCAAAAAGAGGCGGTGTTGTCGATCGTGAGGACCCATTTTTGCAGGGAGTCTTCCCAATTGGCGTATTCTCACAACCTGAACAGTCCTTTGCAAAATGGAAGTCTCGGGGAATAAACACGATTCTTGAAACGCCACAAGGACATGATCCTGTCAGCTGGGACCGTGCCGCACAAGTTGCAGGTCTATACGTTATTCGCCGCCCAATGCAGAACCCACGACAGGACATCGGACGCAAGGACCTGTTGGCTTGGTCTCACTGGGATGAGCCAGACGCGGCAGGGCGTATCGCTGAGTGGACGCCGATGTTTGAGAAGACCGCAGCCGAATGGCGCGCCATCGATCCGAACCGCAAGATCTTTATCAATTTCGCGGGACCCGACCTGAGTTGGTTCACGCAACTCGGCGACGCGTACTCAAAGAAATACGCCTCTTACTATCCCAGATTGATTGCATCGGCAGATTGGATTGCCAACGATCTTTATCCGTGTGGAGGTTGGCTCAATCAGTCGCAAACTCGAAGGCGTGGTGACATCACTCTCCTGGGTGAGCCGATTAGGATATTGAAGGGTCTCACCTCGAAACCCCAGTTCGCCTTTATTGAAGCCAGCGAGATTGAACGAGGAAATGTTGAGGGAGCGCGCTGCCCCAGCGTCGCCGAATTCAGGGCCGAAATTTGGTATGCCCTTACGCAGGGTGTCCGAGGCATTTTCTACTTTCCTGCCGTCGTCGGGAAGAGCGGATTTCAGTTTGATGGTGCTCCATCGGATATCGTCTCTGAAATGTCGAAGCAGAACGCGATTATTGCACGAATTGATCGACTGCTACAGTCCGAGGTTGATCCCTCCGGCCTGAAGGCAGCGACGCCTCCGGGGGTCATTGCCGGCTGGAGACGAAGAGGTCGCGAAATTCTGCTGATTCTAGTCAATACCCGCGCCCAGACCGTAGCAGAAACAGATATCTCGCTGGCAGGTTTGGGCAATGTGACTTCTGCCAACTCCTTAATCGACGGGAAGTCAACAACTGTCACGTCAGGGAAGCTTCGTACCTCTTTTGCGGCACTTGGTGTCCAGGTACTCCAGTTCCAGACTGATTGAAACTGGGAAATATGCTCACCACCCCCCCCCCCACGGGTCGGTGAGCACAACGCATTGCCAGGAGCTGACGGTTCTGGGCGATGTTGCCTTGAAACTCCAACTATCGCAACCGCCAAAAACCTCCGGCTAAACCTAAGGCTTAGCCAGTTGCTTTTGTACGACGGCGAGGCGATTCAGCTGGACTTGCAGTTCTGCAGACAAGAGTCGGAAAACTTCACGAGCTTGGTCTGTCGGCTTTGTTGATCCGTTCATCGCGTTGCTGAAGACTCCGGCGAGTTTATCATTGAGCCGTATCGGGTAGTTCAGAGGATCTTGACCGCTCTTGTTTTTTGTCTGGTAGATCGCTTCTTCGATGCTGGTGAGCTCTTTCGTGATCTCCGCCGAGGGGTTCTTTTCACGAAGTTCTCGGCAGGTCTTCACCGCACGGTTTGCCTCGGTAAGCCTCGCCGACACCCTTTGGAGGAACTCGAACTGGGCGACAAGGTCTTTGTCCGAACCGACCGCCGTCGGATCGCGTTGCCACTTAAACTGGTGGGTGAACTTCTCGCCATCGATGGTGGTCTCGAGTGTGTACCTACCTGGCGGAGCTTGAATCGGCTGCGGGAAGCCCGACCAAAGGATCATCCCAGGCACGGTCTCCCATGAAGGATATTCGAGCCAGAGCGAAGTTCTTTGGAATCCAGCGGTTCCTGCTCGCGTCCGCTTCAAGACGACGTTGCCTTTGGCGTCCCGTACGACCATCTCGACTGATTTAGCCTCCTTGGGTAGGTAGTAGGAAACCACCAATCCAGAGAGAGGGTTTGTCCCGATCTCACTGATCGGCGTCCCTGATCCAGGAGCTCGACGACGGGTGAAGCCTCCGCCCCAGCGAACTGCCACGGGGTCCTTGGGAGCGAACACAATCTGCTTCGCGCCAGGGGCTAACTGTTGCAATGGCGTCACATCGTCCAGAACCCAGAATCCCCGTCCGTGGGTTGCGGCGATCAAGTCATCGTCCTTCCAAGCAAGGTCATGAACGGGGGTAACGGGCAGATTCAGACTCAGCGGCTGCCAGTTGGAGCCAGCATCAAAGCTGACGAGAACACCTCGCTCGGTACCACCGTAAAGGAGACCTTTTCGCTTCCGGTCTTCCCTAATCACCCTGAAGAACTCGTCTTTCATGACACCACCGGTGATTGGAGTCCAAGTCGCGCCGTAGTCCGTCGTTCGATATGCATGCGGGGCATAGTCATCGTTTTCGTGATTATCCACCGCTGCGTAGGCGGTGCCCGTATCAAACGGAGATGCCTCGATCATGCTAACAAGACCGTTTTTCGGCATGGTAGGCGGAGTGATCTCCTTCCAGCTTCTCCCTCCGTCCCGAGTGACATGGATTCGGCCGTCGTCCGAACCAGCCCAGAGCACATTCTTGTCTTTGGGAGATTCGGCGAGGGTGAACACCGTTCCGTAGTACTCAACACTTGTGTTGTCCTTGGTGATTGGACCTCCCGAGGGACCCATCGTCGACTTGTCATTACGCGTCAAGTCAGGGCTGATCCGCCGCCAGCTCTGCCCCATGTTCGTACTCTTCAGAACGAATTGTGAACAAGTGTAAAGGACGTTTGGGTTGTGCTGAGAGAACAGGATCGGATAGGTCCATTGGAAGCGGTATTCGCTGTCTTCTGCGCCATGTCCCATCGGGTTGTTCGGCCACGGGTCAACCGCGCGGCTTTGTCCCGTTCGGTGATTGATCCACGACAGATCTCCTCCGTACGATCCGCCGAACACGATATCTGGGTCGTTCGGCTTGACTGCGATGTACCCACTCTCCCCTCCTGCTGTACTGGTCCAATCCTTTTCGCCAATGTTTCCACCTTGTTTGCGACTCACGATTCGAATCGTGCTGTTATCTTGCTGGGCGCCAAGAATTCGATAGGGGAAAGCGTTATCAGTTGTGACATGATAGAACTGGCCCGTGGAGTAGGTTGACTCCGTCCAGGTTTTTCCGCCATCTAGTGAGACATTAGCTCCGCCGTCGTTTGCCTCAATCATTCGACTTGGATCATCAGGGCTCACCCAGAGATCGTGATTGTCCCCATGCGGGGGGTTAAGTTGAGTGAAGGTTTTGCCTCCATCAGTCGACTTACCGAATCCCACGTTGAGCGCATACACCTCATCCTTGTTCTTTGGACCCGCGTAGACATGGGTGTAGTACCAGGCGCGCTGTCGCCAGTTCCGATCTGAGTTAACGAGTTGCCACGTCTTTCCCGCGTCATCGCTCCGGAAGAGTCCTCCGTCCAAGGCTTCGATCTGAGCATAGTAACGCTTGGAATCAACCGGCGAAATCGTGAAGCCAATCTTGCCAACAGTTCCTTTTGGGAGTCCCTCATTCCGGCTAATGTCGTCCCAGGTCTCCCCGCCATCGGTGGATTTCCACAGTTTGGAACCCGGGCCGCCTGAGTTCATCGAGTATGGCGTTCGCCAAGCTTCCCAAGTGGCGGCGAGGACGGTATTACTGTCGTTCGGATCGAGGGTGATGTGCACTGCTCCGGCCTTCTCAGACTCAAAAAGAACCTTCCGCCAGCTTGCCCCACCGTCGGTCGTTTTGTAAACGCCTCGCTCTCGATTCGGGCCATAAACATGGCCAAATGCGGCGACGAGAATCTTGTCTGGATCTTTGGGATCAATTACAATTCGGGAGATCGTTTGGCACTCTTTCAGCCCAATGTGCGACCAACTTTTGCCGCCGTCCTTCGACCGATAAACCCCATCACCATGGGAAATGTTGCCTCGAATATCACGCTCTCCAGTCCCGGCGATGATGATATCCGGGTTGCTCGGGGCCACCGCAAGCGCGCCCACGGACGCCGTGCCGAACGTGTTATCGCTCACTTGCGACCAACTCACCCCAGAGTCGGTAGATTTCCAGACTCCGCCACCTGTGGCTCCAAAGAAAAACTCTTTCGGTCGTTGGATACTTCCTGCGACGGCGATGGAACGGCCGCCGCGAGCTGGTCCCACATTTCGCCAAGACATGCCGGCAAAAAGGTCCGGGTTAACCTGGCCGAAGGTGATCGCGCCAAGTCCAAACAGCAAGAGAGAAGAAAGGAGTTTCACGGTGCGATCACCATGTCCACGCCGGAAGGAAGCGGAGCGCCCATCAGATGCTGCACGAAGTATTCGTACATCCGTTGAGTGAAGTAGTTTTGCATCGGCCCGAAGCCGTGAGCTTGCCCTGGCATCGACATGAAGTCAAATCGCTTGTTTGCCTTGATGAGTGCATCCATGAGCCTTACGGTACCTGCGTAGTGGACGTTGTTATCCATATCTCCGTGAACCAGGAAAAGGTGCCCCTTCAAGTTCGCAGCGAGTTCGGCGTTTGTCGGGACTTTAATGTCAAAGCGGGTACCGGTAGTGCCGTAGCCACTATCGAACTGTGGATCATCCCAACCGAGGTAGTCATCGTAGGGTTTAGCTTCAGTGGCTTTTGCCGTAGTCGTCACAGGAACTTCCTTGAGGCCGTGGTGCTGTTCACTCCAGTTCTGGTTGTACACGTTGTTATCGTGGTTGCCCGCGCTAGAAACTCCAACTTTGAAGAAGTCGTTGTATGGTGGCAACATGAGCGCCGCAGCGGTCATGAAACCTCCCCCCGAGTGGCCGTAGATACCTACTCGGTCGATGTCGATCCAAGGATTCTGGGCCGCTAGTTGCTCGATTCCCGCTTTCTTGTCGGCGAGGCCGTAGTCCCGCAGGTTGTAGTACCCGTAGCTGTGGTAGGCGTTGGAACGGGCCGGGTTTCCACCTCGGTTTCCGATTTGAATCACGATGAAGCCGAGTTGGGCGAGCCGCTGGTTTCCAGCGGTTGCCGAGAATGCGGTTGTCACTGACTCCGTCTGAGGGCCTGGGTAGACGTTTGCGATGATTGGATACTTCTTGGTTTTGTCGAAGTCGAACGGTAGCCACATGTTTCCGTAGATGTCCGTCACTCCGTCGGCGGCTTTGACCTGAAAGGTCTTAGGCATCTTCCAGCCCGTTTGATAGAGCCGACTCAGGTCCGTTTTTTCGAGCTCAAGAATCATCTTGCCTTCGTTGTCGCGTAGAACTGCCGAGGGTTCCAAGTCGGTCCGCGAGGAAACGTCGACAGAGTAGTTCTTCGACGTCGTAAGAACGGTGTTGTGATCTGCGTCGCCTTTATCAAGTAGCGTGAGATCCTTTCCGTTGAGCTCAACTCGGTAGAGGTGGCGATAGTATGGGTTCTCGTCGTCCTCGCGACCATTGGAAGCGAACCACATTCGACCCTTCTCGGGTTCGACGTCGACCAGGGTGCTCGCCCGGTAAGGCCCGCTCGTGATTGCGTTTTTCAGCTTCCCGTCGTTCGAGTACAAATAGAAGTGCCCCCAACCGGTCCGCTCTGACCACCAGATGAAGTCGCCCCCCGGCTTCAAGTATCGAATCTGTTGAGACTCCAGAAACGCGTTCTCAACCGATTCCGTGAGTAGAACCGTAGTCATCTTCGTCTTGACGTCATAGTCGCAGACTTCTAAGTTTCGTTGAAGCCGATCTCGCCTAACGAACCGGATCACATCAGAAGACGCATCCTGGAAGTGCATGTCCATGGCCCGCTGATCCTTCCACTTGCCGATCTCCATCTTGCTAATGGTTTTAGTTTCAGGCTCAAAGACGTACGTCTCTTGCTGAGGGACTTCGACCTCGCCGGGCATCGCGTACTTGTAAGTCATGAGGGATGGCCGAGGCAGGGTCAAGCTGTTCACTAAGAAGAGGTCTTTGACTCTTCTTTGGTCGGTTCGACTCGTGTAGAACCGCTTGGAGTCCTTCGACCAGGTTCCCCCAGCACGAACCCTCTGCTCGTTACTACTCGCACCGCCACCTTGGGTGGTGGTTGTCCCATCTTGTTGCATCATCTGCTGGAGCTCGGCTTGCTCGGAGCGAGAGCCAAAGCTGTAGTCCTTGACCCCATCTTTGCTCAGTTGGACCGGCGGTTGCTCTTTCTTATCGACTACAGAAACATAGTAGAGGTTGTGATCTTGAGCGTAGATAAATGCACTCTTATCGGGTGACCAGTTGCGGAAATCTCGCGCCGCAGCCGCTCCGCCGGCCCCCCGGCCTCCACCGAAGCCGCCCCCGCCGCCCGTCCTACCAATGTAAGCCGGGTCCTCCAGCGGAGTTGGAGCTGGAGGCGTCTCTTTCGGTTTCTCAAGCTTCTTGAATTCGTCTTTCTCAGTGTCGTAGCTGAAGAGGATGTTGTCGACAGTGAACTTGATCAGTCGGTCGTTCTTATCTTCAAATGTCAATGTCGTCAGAGGTAAGTTTGTCGTGTCATACGGTTTCTTCGTGTATTCGCTCAGGTACGCCGCCATCTTCGCTGAGTCGAAAAGCGGCTCTTTCTTCCTTGCTTTTGGGTTCACTCGCCAAAACTTGACGCCCTTGCTATCCTTCCACGAATACCAAAATTCATCGGTCTTGTTGATGAAGTTCGGAGTCAGGGATGTGCTGTAGACATATTGTCGGATGTAGTTTCCGCCGAACTGATTCATGAGTTTCCAGTTCGCCTGGGGCTGTTCCTGAGCGGATAAGACTCCCGAAACCCCGAGCACAAGAATCAAAGCGAATAAACGCATGAAGCGCAGTTTAGTTCAATTCCGCTATTCTTTTGCAACTGGAACTGTACCGTAGTTACAAACAGTAATATCAATTCATGCTCCGATCGTTGAGTCTCATCGCTATCACCTCATTGACCTTTTTCTCCCAAGCCCAAGAGCTGCCAAGACGCGGAGCCCTTGGTCTTCAAATGGTCCCGCTGACCGCAGAAGAAGCTAAGGCCAACGGCATGAAGGCTGGAGTCAAGGCGGCAGGCGTCCTGCCCGGACTGACCGCCGAAGCCCTGAAGTTAGAGCCGGGCGATATCCTGGTCAGCATCAACAAGAAGCCGATCCAGGCGAACACCGACGTCTCGGCAATCTTGAGAACTCTTCGGGCAGGTGAACTCATCACGGTCGTGACGAAGCGGGGCAAGTTCGTGATGACCACCACGACCAAGCTCATCGAGAAGCCAAAGCAGAAGCCGGACGGATTTGAGGTTGTCTACACTCACGTCGTCAGTAACGGAAACCGCATTAGAGTCATTGCAACTCATCCCAAGGGCGATGGTCCATTCCCAACGCTGTTTGTCATTGGCGGAATTGGCTCCTACAGCATGGATGGGGAATTCAAAGCGGTCCCTTACGGCAACATTCTTGAACCTATCAGCAAAGCCGGCTACGCAATTGTTCGCACTGAAAAGCCGGGTCAAGGAGATAGCGATGGACCCGCCTACACCGACTTGCTGTTTAACGACGAACTAGACGCGTACATCACATCACTTAGAAAGGTGAAGACTCTTCCGTTTGTCGACAAGAATCGGATCGCGATTTTTGGCCACTCGATGGGCGGAGCTTTTGGGCCGCTCGTCGGAGCTGCAGAATCTGTCGCCGGAATCGCGTCTTGCGCCACCATGTACAAAAGCTGGATTGAGTACAACCTGGAAAACTCTCGCCGACAATCCGCTCTGGCCGGAGCCACGGGTCCCGAGATCGAGAAGCAACAGGTTGACCTGAGCAAGATTCTTCACTACACCTACAACGATCAGCTCCTGCCAGCCCAGATCATCAAGAAGTATCCAGCGCTCAAGGCGGCCGTGATGGACACCTACCCAGACGGCAAAACCTATTCAGGAGTAGGAATCAAGTTTTTCCAGCAGCTCTCCCAAAAGAACCTCCCCGAAGCTTGGGTTAAGGCAAACACCCGAGTGCTTTCGCTTTGGGGAGATGCCGACTTCATCAGCACGGGATGGGATCAGGAAGAAATTGCCAACTGCGTCAACGCCGCACGTCCCGGCTACGGGGAGTTCAGACTTCTCAAGAATGCCGACCACGGCTTCTTCCAAACCACGTCGTTCAAGGACAGCATGTCGAAGTGGGGTAAGCCAGGCAATGTACACAACCCAGAAGTCACGTCCGTGCTTCTTGAGTGGCTTGGCCGCGTACTCAAATAGCGAAGCCTTGAGGTAGCGTGATGACATGCGAGTATTCGCTTTGCTCGTCACGTTACTCATGTCTGGTTCAGTGTTCGCAAAATCTGTTCAGCAAGATCTAGTCAAGCAAGATATTGTCTGGACAACGCCGTCTGTCGATGCGGCTGGCTCAATGCCGATCGGGAACGGCGAGGTTGTTCTGAACGCATGGGTGGACGCGAGGACGAGCGAGATTTGCCTTCTGATTGCTCGTACAGATGCGCTGTCGGAGATCGCCAGAATTCTGAAGATCGGACGCGTCCGGGTGAAGCTAACTCCAAACCCGTTTGTTGGAGGTTCTTTTGAACAGAGACTTGATCTCTATAACGGCCAAATTCACTTTAGGGGCAAAGATGCATCACTGACGCTGTTTGTCGATTCAGACAACCATGTGGTGCACTTGACCGGCACCTCTAAGTTGCCAGTCATAGCCCAGGTAACTACTGATAACTGGCGCGATACTGACCGTCCGCTGCCTGAAATTGACTTTAACTCCGCCTGGAGCGCAAAAGGGGCTCCGGTCGCGCTCGTGGAATCTGCCGACGTTCCAATTGATCGGCGAAGGAATAACCAGATCGGCTGGTACCACACGAATCGTTCATCGATTGTCCCTGTCCTGTTAGCGGAGCAGACCTTGACGGGGCTCAACGGCACCTTTGATCCGCTGCTGGGCAGAACCTTTGGGGCAGTAATCTCGGGAGCTGAGATGACGGCCGAAGGCAAGACTAAGCTGGTTTCACAGTCGCCTTCCAAGGCGATTAACGTGAACATCGCGGTTCATACCAACCGCGAATTGAGTGCTTGGGAATCCGAAACGGTGACCCTGTTGGCTCGTTCCCCTTCCGAAGCAGCTTCTGCTCGGACGAAGAAATGGTGGAACCAATACTGGGACCGATCCTACGTCTTCGTGGAGGAGAAGCTTCCCTCGAAGGCAATTCCCGACAACGACTTCCCGATCCGGCGTGGCCAAGATTCTAACGGACAAAACATGCTACCCGGCTCGATCCGCGAGTGGAAATACTCCAACTCTGTTGATCCGAAACAGGTGGAGCAAGACTTCGGCCACTGGCTGGACAGCATGGACTCGGATGTTCCGTTCCATCCGAAGGACCTCACCCTCAGGGCTTACATTCATTTAACAGAGCTGAAACCAGGCCGAATCTTTGACAAGCTGACCGCGGGTCGCAACGACGGATTTCTTCTCGATACTCACCCCGGAGACTCACTTCGGTTCATCGTCGGCGATAAAGAGATCACGGCGAAAGGTGTCCTCACAGTTGGCAAAACCTACGCCGTTGAAGCAAGTTTCAACAGCGCAACCGGTGAAGCTAAAATCTTTCTCGATGGAAAACAAGTAGCCTCTTCGCCCGCTGAACTAGGCTCGCCAATCACTCGTGGCTACACGCTCCAACGCTACGTCCAAGCTTGCCAAGGTCGCGGAAATCTTCCGATCAAGTTCAACGGGGGTTACTACACGGTAGAGCCGACCGCAATGGGACGGCAAACAAACTCAGATTTCCGTAACTGGGGAGACGCCTTCTGGTTCCAAAATACTCGGCACGTGTATCATCCGATGCTCGCCAACGGGGATTTTGACATGATGGAGCCGTTTTGGCGACTCTACGAAGACGCTCTGCCTCTCGCCAAGAGCCGGGCAGCGAGCTACCACGGTGTAAAGGGTGCCTACTTCCCGGAAACGATGACTGCATTTGGGACCTACGCGGGCAGTGATTACGGTTGGGATCGCAAAGGTCTCAAGCCAAACGAAGTTCAGTGCCCGTGGTGGGACGATGCCTGGAACCAAGGGCTTGAACTGGTCAACCTAATGCTGGATCGTTTTGACTACACTCAAGACCGAGCCTTTTTGACCAAACGAGTTCTGCCAATGGCCGACGAAGTGCTCGCATACTTCGATTCGCGCTTCAAACGCGACGGAAAAGGAAAGCTCTTGATTGATCCAACCCAAGTTGTCGAAACGTATTGGGACGGGGTGGTAAACGATATGCCGGTGGTTTCGGGTCTTCACCGTATTCTTGGTCGCCTGAATTCTCTTCCTGCTGGTGCTGTAAAGCCAAGTCAGGCATCAACTTATTCGAGGCTACTTGGAGAATTGCCCGAACTACCGCTTGAAGTTCGGGACGGTAAGCGACAACTTTCACCTGCCGAGAAGTACATCAAGAAGGAGTCAAACGTTGAAAACGGCGAACTCTATGCAGTCTGGCCCTTTGGCACTGCTTCGCTAGCGCAGTCAAAACTGGTAGTGGAAGCAAAGAATGCTTACGCCACCCGAAAGAATCGTCTTGACACTGGCTGGGGTTACGATGGCAATGTTGCGGCGATGCTGGGAATGACCGAAGAAGCCGCTCGAATTCTCAACGTGAAGGTTCGTAATTCTCACCCCGCCTACCGCTGGCCCGCTACTTGGGGACCCAACTTTGACTGGCTCCCTGACCAGAACCACGGCGGCAACCTGATGACTCAGACCCACTTGATGCTGATGCAGTGCGAGCCTATGGAACTAGGCGGAGCGATTCGACTGCTACCCGCTTGGCCAAAGGATTGGGACGTCAAGTTTCGGCTGTTCGCACCCGGAAAGACGGTGATCGAGTGTGATTTTCGGAATGGCAAGGTCGAGAAACTCAGCGTTACTCCCGAAACTCGGCGGAAAGACATCATCATGCCCTAGTAATGTTGCATTAAAGAGTCGTTCCGGCTAAACTCCGCACAGATGCTAGTTTCCGCCGCCGTCCTCGCCTGTTCGATTCTTCCATATGAACTTCGGATAAATGCACAGACTCAACCGCTCGCGATTCAGGGGCTGGAGCCAACATTCAGCTGGAAGCTCCGCGCATCAGATGCGAAAGCGACGAACCTGCGGCAAACCGGCTACCGGCTGTTGGTTGCCACAAATCCGAACTTGTTGAATCAGGAGATTGGTGACCTTTGGGACACCGGCCGGGTCGCATCGGCTTCGACTTACGGAATTCGCTATGCCGGAAAGGCGCTTAGCCCCAAGCTGAACTGCTTCTGGAGGCTTCAAGTGTGGGATCAGGATGGAGTGGTTTCGGCTTGGACAAAAGTGGAGAAGTTTGGGACCGGTATTCAATCGCCCAAGGACTACTTGGCGAAGTGGATCTACGGGGCCACTCCAAAGGCGTCCACAGGCTTCCTCGATGGGTCGAAGTGGATTTGGGGACACGACGAGGCCGGAGACCAAACTCCGCAAGGGACTCATACTTTCAGCTACACGTGCAGTGCTCCTTTAATCGGGGGCAAAGCAATGCCGACTAAACTTGTCGTGACAGCAGACGATTCCTTCACCGTGTTGATTGATGGCAAAGAAAAGTTCAAGTCGATGGGCACGGACAGCTGGAAAAAGCTCACTGCGATCAGCCTTCCGGAGCTATCAACTGGCGAGCACACAATCAGCATTGTTGCGACCAACGCTTCAAAAAGTCCGGCGGGGGTAATCGGGGCACTAGTTTCTGAACTGGACGGCACCCGAGTCGTCACCCCGACCGATGAACGCTGGCTGATCAATGGACAACCGGTGAAGGTAGTTGGTCCATACGGAATGAATCCGTGGGGCCGACCCGAACCAAAGGAGATGGTCAAGGCTCCTGCACAATACTTCGGCAAAGGCTTTGAAGTAAGCAAGAAAGTCTTCAGAGCAACACTCTATGCCACGGCTCTGGGCATTGCCGATTACGAATTGAACGGCAATCGAATCACCGAAGATTTGTTCACTCCGGGATGGACCGAGTATGAGAAGCAGGTTCTCTACCGAACCTTCGACATAACCAAGTCGATCAAACAAGGCAAGAACAACCTCGGTGCGGTTCTCGGGCAGGGTTGGTACACGGGGTACGTCGCTTGGGGAGCTCAACGGGAGCACTATGGTTCCACTCCGATGCTACTCATGCAAGCTGAGATCGAGTACTCAGACGGAACAACGGAAACCATTGTTACAGACTCCTCTTGGGCTGTGACTGAGGGTCCGATTAGAGACGAGCACTTCCTTCATGGCGAGAAGTTTGACGCGCAGCCTGTAAAGCGAGAAGCGATGGCTGCCAAAGTCGGTAACCCGAACGTGGGTCCCCTGGAAGCTTTCGACGGTGACCCGGTACGAGAGTACGCTCGGCTGAAAGCCAAAACGGTCACAGCGCAGGGCACGGGTAAGTACCAGATCGACTTCGGTCAGAATCTGACCGGGTTCGTTCACCTAAAAGTGAACTACCCAGCAGGAACGAAGATCACAATTCGACACGGAGAGCGGCTCGACCCGAAAGGCAATCTCTACACGGACAATCTTAGGCTTGCTCAGGCAATCGACACCTATACCTGCCGAGGTGGCGGAGAGGAGTGGAATCCTCGATTCACCTTCCATGGCTTCCAGTACATCGAGGTCACCGGTGTGCCAACGCAACCATCGAAGGACACTTTCCAGGCAATTGCCATTTCTTCTTCCACTCCTGAAAGTGGGACCCTCAAAACCAGTGACGCGATGCTCAATCAGCTGGTGAGCAACGCTTGGTGGACGCAGAAGATGAACTTCGTAGACATTCCTACGGACTGCCCGCAGCGCGACGAGCGGCTTGGCTGGACCGGTGACGCTCAGGCTTACATCCGAACCGCAACTTACTACAGTGATGTTCAGGCCTTCTTCCAGAAGTGGCTCGTCACCCTCGACGACTCGCAGGGCGCAGACGGCAACTTCCCCAAGGTTTCTCCGGTACTGAAGGGCCTCGACGATGGCGGGCCGGCTTGGGGAGACGCCGGGGTGATCTGCCCGATGACGATTTATCAGGTGTACGGCGACAAAGACCTGTTGGCGAGGCACTATCCGCAGATGAAGAAGTTTGTCGATTTCTGCCGGGCGCGTTCGACTGCGGACATGCTACCACCGAAGAACTATCACTTGTTTGGCGACTGGCTCAGCATCAACGCCGAGACCCCGCGCGATGTGATTACCACTGCCTACTTCGCGGGGAGTACTAAGATCGTCGCCGACGCGGCTCGCGTCCTTGGCCATCGAGCCGAGGCGGCGGAGTACGACGAACTACATGAAAAGATTCGCACCGGGTTCCAAGGTGCATTTATCGACAAAGATGGCCATGTCAAGGGCGAGACTCAGACGGGATACGTTCTGGCTCTGTTCTTTGACCTTGTTCCTAAGGATCTGATTGAGAAGGCGTCAAGCCACCTCCTTAAGAATATTGAAGATCGGCAGTGGCACCTGTCGACAGGCTTCGTAGGAACTCGTGACCTGATGTACGTCCTGAGCAAGATCGGGCGTAATGACGTTGCTTTCCGACTGCTACACAACAAGACATTTCCTTCGTGGGGATTCCCGATTGTCAACGGTGCGACCAGCATCTGGGAGCGTTGGGACGGCTGGACTCCAGAGAGGGGCTTCCAAGATGTCGGAATGAACTCGTTTGCCCACTATGCTTATGGAGCAGTCGTTGGTTGGATGTTCGAGAAGATCGGCGGAATCAAGGAGTTGAAACCTGGTTTTGAAGAAATTCTGATTGCGCCGGAAATTGATCCCAACCTTACATTCTCAAATTGTGTTTATAAGTCGGTCCGAGGAGACGTAAAGACGTCTTGGAAGGTTTCCAAAGGTGTGCTTACCTTAACCGTGCAGGTGCCTGTTAACGTTAGCGCACTTGTGAAAATGCCAAGTTCCAAAGGCATCACTGAGCATCGAATTGGCTCTGGACAACACACCTTCACCTCGCCGTGGACCGAAAAGTAGCCGATGCGCTCGGAAGGTTGAGTTCGACAGCTGTCAAAAACAATTCCCCTCTTCGAGAGGGGATTTTATATCCTCAAACAGTTTCCAAACAAGCATCACCTAAACTAAGTGATCATGAGGTTTCAACCGAAGTCAATTGCCATCCTCAGCGCTGGCACAATCGCTGCGATCGTCGTTGCCCAAAGCGGGCGATTCGTCGCGGCAAACCAAACTGCTGGATACAAAAACGAAGTTTCGATCACCGTCCAAGGAGATAAACGAATCATCACTTCCAATGGGATTCCCGACCATTCTGTTGGTCGTTTCCCTAACCCCGGGAATCCGAATCGGATCGCACCTCAGAAGTATTCTTGGTCGATTCCGCTTAAGCCGACGCCAGCATCCCGTCCGGCCAGAGGAAACCTTTTCGGCGTTGCTGTCAACGGGGTTCCTTTCGATCCTGGCACTGCGGAGCTTTGGAACAACAACTTTGCTTGGCACTACGAGGCCCTTGTCGGCCAAGTCGCAAACGGACGTGGCCTTGGCGTCGATGAGAACCTTGCCCACGTTCAGCCAAACGGGGCGTACCACTATCACGGGCTTCCGTACGGGTTGCTGAACAAGTTGGACTACAAGAACAAGATGGCTATCGTCGGCTGGGCGGCCGACGGTTATCCTGTTTACGGCAACTATGCTTACTCGGATGCTTCGAGGGTGAGTTCGATGAAGAAGCTGACTTCGGGTTATCGCCTTAAGTCAGGTACCCGGCCGGATGGCCCTGGCGGAGCTTATGACGGCTCGTTTGCTTCGGACTACGAGTGGGTCTCCGGCGACGGTGATCTCGATCAGTACAACGGTCGAACTGGCGTCACGCCAGAGTTTCCGAACGGAACCTACTACTATGTTTTGACCGACTCATTCCCGTTCATTCCTCGCCAATTGAAGGGACAAGCTGACCCTAGCTTCAGCAAGGGTGGACCCGGTGGCCCGGGCGGTCCAGGGGGTCTGCGTGGTCCGGGTGGCGGTCAGGGAGGTCCGGGACAAGGTGGACCAGGACAAGGTGGACCAGGACAAGGCGGACCAGGACAGGGTGGGCCTGGCCAAGGCGGGCCGGGTTTTGGCGGGCCGGGCGGACCACCGAGAGGAATGGTTCCGGCGGACGTTCTGGCCAGCTACCTTGAGCTTTCGGCAGACCAGCAGGCACGGCTGAAGACGTTCAAGACGGCGCTTGAAAAACTGTCTGGCGCAGGGGTGATGCCCCACCAGCTCACCGCTTTGAAGCTGAGCAAGTCGCAAATTGAGAAGATCGCTCGAGGCGAAAAGCTGGACTCTGTGCTGACGAAAGAACAGCAGTCTCAAGTTCAAGATGACGGGCCACCGATGCAGGATTAGTCTGGTCGGATCGCAATGGAATCTGCAGCGATTGGTCGTGATGTAAGATTCCACTGGTTGCCGCGGATTCTGTCTCCGCCGACCAGTCGTCTTGTCCAAACGGCGATCTTTCCGATATTCGTCGTTTCCTTATGGTTACCGAGGGCGACCCAATACCGCTTATCAGGATCGAATTCGGGGCCGAAGATTGAGTCAGCAATGACGCGAGGTTTCGCGGTCTTCAAGTCCATCTCAAAAATCCATCCGAAGCTACCAGCGGAGCCGGAGCGAAATCGATTCTCCGCATACAGTTTGCGCCCGTCAGCCGACTTCCAGGCTTGCCGAAGATCGATTGCTGGCCAGACATAGTCTTTGCCATTGAGAGTGAGTACACCGGTTTGGCCTGATGATTCGTAACTCCCAAACGTGTTCGTCCTCATTTCCCCAGCCTTAAAAGTGCATTTCAGACCTAACGGCACAAACGGGTTCGGAAACGTTTCTCCTTCATCAGTCCAGGGCTCTGGAATCAGATTAGGAATTGGCGAGCTGACGAGCCGACCTTTCTTTATCGTCCAACTTCGGATGGGGACCCGTGCTGGGTCGTCCAATCGCGCGAATTCCACAAAATGCGGCTTAGCACGGCTAGCCGCTAGCCCAGGAAAATTGTAGTCATCGGCTCTTTCAAAGTATCCGGTTCGAACTGCGTTCCGTTTTCCCGTCTTTAAGTTCAGTGTAAACACCTTGGTTTTCAAGTGAGTCGGAAAATGGTATCCGAGCCAAGTTTCGGCTTTCGTGACGCCCACCGACTGTCTCCAACCGATGGTGTATGAATCTAGCCAGAAGACATCGAACTTCTCGGTGCCATCGAAGGTTAGTTGCCTGAACTTCTTCCCTTTCAGGTCGCACAGATAGACTTGGTGGTAGCTGGTCCGGCGGTCGCCCGGCGGGTATTAGAAGCGGACACAGCACGCTACGACGGGTGGTGTTTGAGCCGTTACCGAAAGCAGAATGAGTTGCGAAGAAAGCATCGGCAGTCGTAGTTCTTTCCGCAGATCCTAGTTGGCCAGCCTAATCATTGCGGAATCAGTGTGGACAACACCACTTGTCAGCCTCCACTGACCACCAGATTGCAAGTTTCCTGCCCAAAGATCACGGTTCCATACAACTTTCTCTCCCAGCATGGCAAAGGATTTCCAGTTGGATAAGCCTATCCATTCATCTCTTGATCCGTCAAATCCAGTTAGATCGACTCTTCGTACGACGGATTGCACAATCCCGCTTGGCAAGTGACACTTCCAGACCCAATGTTCTGGTCCTCGATTCACTCCTCGCTCTTGTGAGATCGCATATATGCTTTGTGAGCCTCCGCGGACAAATGCTTTCTCAATGTGGCTGGATGGCCAAACGATGGTTCGTCCTCCAATTTTCATGAGACCAGAATGACCATCCCAACTGCTGTCGTCATACCAACCATAACTCGGCAGGGCTGGTGCCCTCTCAAATGTGCATTTAACTCCGGCGGAAACAAATGGGTTTGCTAGGAGCTTGCCTTCCTCTTGGTCGAATGAAGTATTGAGAGCCGGGCACTGTTCAAACTCGGAGGCTTCGAAGGGTCCTGTTGCTTTCATTAGACGACCGTGACTCACTGTAAATCGTAGCTCTTGCCGCTTGTTGATAAATCCAAAGTGTAAGGGATATTCATAGAGTGTTGACAGCTCGAGAGTTCCTCTTGCGACCACCTTTGCTCGTCCAGACTTTAGGGAGTATTGAATCAATCGAAATTTGGGTTTTGTGGTGAAGTTTTTGATTCTGTAGCCATTTGCTGAGACCCCAAACTCTGGTTCCTCAGACTCAAGCCAGGCAAGTTCATCTTTGTTCACCCAAGTCGCGCAAATTGAGTCCCTATCACTGTGAGTTAGTTGCTTCACCGCGCCGCGGCCATCAATCCGAAAAAGGTAAATCTGGTGAAAACTTGGGCGCTTAGCCGGATGCGCGATGTACTTGCGGATTGAGGCGACAACAAGTGTTGCCGACTCGCTCGGAGGAAGCAATGCCGTTAAGCCCGGTAGCATGACCTATTCTACAAAATCCGGCCTACTTATCACCAAAAATTGGCTGACCCCATTGATCCAACGGATTGGCATAGGGGTCGAGGGGTTCGGGGAGCTGGGTGAAGCGTTGGCGGTCGACTTGGACGCTGGACCAGTCGAAGGTGTAGATCGGGGCGCCTTTACGCTTTAGGACGTGTTCAACGAGCTTGGAGCGGCCGTGGGCTCGGGTGTCCTTGGGGGCGTCGGCTTGGGCGACCATGATGTCGAGGTCGCGGAGGAGGCGTTTGGATCGCCCCATCTCTTGCCAGCCGTAGAAAAGCGATGCGGCGGGGTCGATGTTGTGGTACTCGAGGTCAACCGATTGGAGGGCGTCGTCTTCCCAGCCGATTTGCTCGCTCGCCATGTATTCTTCGCAGATCAGCTTTTTGGCGACCCAGTCGAGCCGGTCGCCCATCTGCATGGGGTCAGCCTTGAGGTCGTTGAGGGTTCTTTCCCATTCGGTAAGGATCCAGTCGTTTTGATCGGATTCACCTTTGAATGCTTGGCATGCTTCGAGGTAGCGGCTTTGGAGATCGAGGGCGGAAACGATGGAGCCGTCTTGAAGCTCGAGAAGCCATTGGAAGGAGTCGTCTCGGCTGATGTCCCTTAGTGCCACTAGCGGTTGGGCGAGGAGGAAATCGTGGGAAATGAGACCGCTTTCGCAGGCGCGGATGGCGAGGGCGGTGGTGCCGATTTTGAGGGCGTAGCCGTATTCGTTTTGGTTGGCTTCGCCGAAGAGGAGGTGGAGTCGTGTCATGCCGTTTTGGCTGTACATCGTCTCCCATTTGGGGTTGACTATGGCTCGATTGAACCTGACTTTGCTCGCGATGGTTCGCAGGATGTGATCGGCGCGTTGGCTGAGTTGGAACTTGACCGACGGATCGGGGGCGACGCCGTAGACGTGGGAGACCCAGATGTAGTCGATGGGGTTTTGGCTCAGCTGCTCGTAGGTCGGGGCGTCGCCCTCGAAGAGGACGTGGCCGCCGACGCGCCCGACTCCGGCGTAGACCTGGCGCGTCACGAGGAACGGGATGAGGAGGTGGAGCGTGCCGTTCATCAGCTCGCCTTCGGCGCGAACGAGGTAGTTTTCGTGGCAACCGAAGGTGTGTCCTCCGAAGTGGTCGACAGAGTTATTGTAGATGGCGCAGTCTTCGGCGAGGCCGAGGTCGTGGAGGGCTTGGACGATCAGCCTTTGACCAGCTCTATCATTGGCGACGAGGTCTTTGAGAGACTGGCATTCGGCGGTGGCGTACTCGAGGTGCGAACCGACGGCGTCGACGTAGAGCCGTGCTCCGTTAAGCAGGAACCCGCCGCTTTCGGCGGGTTCAAAGACATCGTCTCGAGCGTGGTGGTCGATCAAGCCGATCTTCTTGTCGTAAAAGAGGTGGTCTTTGATCTCTTCGACGATCTGCTCGGGATTACCAAGATTCTCGTCGGCGACGAGGCACCCGAACTCCGTTTCCACTCCGAAAACCCGCTTGTCCATGTTGTTTAATCTACGTTATCGAGGTCGATTCTTTTCGGCTTTGCCGCCTTTTCTTCCTCGACTGCTTTGAGGTCTTCTTTTGTTCCGGTGATGATGTCGGGTCCCTCGCCAGCGGCTTTCTCCCAGACGCCTTTTTCGGCGCGCTTGTACGTTGTGAAACCTTTCTTAGCAGCTTTATCGGCGGTTGGTTCGTTGCCAACTTTGAACGTGGCTCGGCTGACGACCTTTTTGACATCGAGCCCGCAGTAGGGGCAGAACTTGTAGGCCTCGGCTCCGATTTCTTGGATGACTTCGATGCGGTTCGGGCACATGAAGCAGTCCCGATCGACGGGTTCGTATTCGTAGATGGGCATGGTTGGATTTTACGCTAGCGGCACCTAGATGAAGCGATCAAAACCGTGAGAACTGCAACGCATTTGGTTGGGTAGTCAGGTTCGTTGAATAGTGCCTTTGGCGTTTTTGGTGGGTAGGGGTGGGTACGCGTCTGTCTAACTATTTGGGTCGAAATTTGGGCGGTAGCGGTCGTTCTTGTGATTGTCTCGCTTCTGCTTGGGGACTCGTAGGGGCAAGGTGAGATCAGAACGGTAGTGTCAGAAATTTGTGCATCTACTTATCATCACTCTGGAGCACGAAAGTCAACCAAGAGAATCAACATTGAGAAAGGCTACGGCTTGTCCGGAACCCATTTGGCGTGACCATCGGCATAGACGACGGCTCGACCGCCTGGGCCGTTGGTGAAGCCTAGTTCGGTGTTCGCGATATCTTTGATCTGATCCAGTGGTCCGCCCCCAAAAGTGTAGTTGAATCCATCCAACATTTTTCTGTTCTTCAGGTACGGCATCAGACGGTTTACGAAATTCTCGCCGTTGGGTAGAACGTCTTCCATGTCCGATGCATAGAGGATCAGCGCTAAGCCGACCTGCTTTGCCTGGCTCAACGCCTGAGCTTTGAGTGCGGCAAGTTTCATTTTCTCAGCCAGATCACGATCGAACGGCTTGATGTCTCTGATCAGCAGTGCCCCGTTATCAACATAGACGACTGATGCCGCCAAAGGATGGAGTACTGGGTTAAATCCGGAAGGGCAAAGGTAAGTCGTTCGATCAAGGAGGGTTTTTTTGGGTTTGCTGCCTCGTTTGTCCGGAAGTTCCGGGAGCCCGATCCGGAGTTCAGCGTCTTCTCCACTGAGTTCAAAGGGTTTCTCTGGCTCCACATAAGCGAGCTTTCCCCACAGATCGGACTTAATCTCCTTGACGGCTACTTCTCCGGTTGCTCGGTCAAGAGTGGCGTCTAAGTATTGAATGGGGTTTGTATTTCGGCTGTAACTGGCAAACTTGATCACGCGTGCATCGGCGTAGTAGGGTGCCTGGAAACCCACCCGGAGCTTTACTTTGTAAACGACAGGTTGTCGACCAGGTTCTAGGATCCCGAAGGAAGACTCACCTACTTCGTACATGAGGAGCGGGGCGACACTTTTCTCGCCAGCGTAGAACAATGTCTCGGGGGTGATGGCTGTCGCTTGGATGCGACCTGTGCTGAGGTCTAAGAATCCTTGCAGTTTTGGATTTGAGGAGTCGAAAAAGAAGATCGTCTTGCTGTCGCCTAGGGCTGTTAGCTGGGTACTCGGGGTGGCACCCGGAATCATGAGCTCAGTTGAGACGCCGCGTTGGCAATCATAGGCGAACCATTTGGAAGACGGTGCGGCTGTGAGGCTTGGGTTGAATATTACGTTTGGGTCGATACGGTTGTAGAAGATACGCTCGCCGTTCGCCGAGTAGCTGAAGTTCATTACCATTCCGCTCGACACGGATTTGGCGGGACCAACCATCCAGGCTCGGGTTTCGTCCCCGAAGATGGATTGAGCGTTTGACGCAGCTACCGCGAACAACGCAACTAGATTGAGAGTTGCTTTCATGTTCGCCTTGACGAGGTCGGGTTACTCATCCGTTCGGAGAGTTTCGGGAATTTTCACTTTGTCACCGACTTTGAGACCCATCCGATCGGCGAGGCCGAGTTTGAGTTCGATGACGTATTGGTAGGCGCCTTTGGGTTCAAGCATCGTATCGTTCAGCGGCTGGCCTTTGGCGATGCTAACGATCTTTTTGTCTTTGCTGATGTAGGCGATGTCGAGCCCGAGCGGCGTGTTGTGCATCCAGAAGCCGTGCTTGCCGTCGTCGGCCTGGGTCTCGGGGAAGACGAAGATCATTCCTTCGTCGTCTTTAACTTCCCTGTCGACCAGGAACATCATTCCCTCCTGTCGCTTGCTGGGGTTGTCCATGATCCAGAGCTTCATGGTCCCTTTAGGAACAGCGATTTCGACTTTTTTGAGATCTTTGAGCTGGTTGATTCGGTCGGGGTTTATGTCCGTCGGAGTTGAAGGGTTTGTTGGAGTTGAAGTTGACGGAGAAGAGTCGGGGGCGGTTTGACAACCAGAAAGGAGAACCGCGAGAAGAAGCGCGGACGCGCCCATCCGCCAGCCGTTCACGAGGCCCCCACCAGCGGAACGAAAGCGAGTTTGGTGGCCTCGTAGTCCGCGATCTGAGAATCGTACTGAAGGGTGGTTCCGATCAGGTCGAGACCCGCGATAAGCGCGAGCTTCGTGGCTTCATTGATGTCGAATCCAAGCGATTCACCTTTGCTTAGGACGGTTTGATCGGGAAGATTTACCGTGACTTCGGCTCCCGAGCCAGCGGAAACCAGCTTGGCATGATCTGTCGGGTTCAGCTCGATCAGCAGGAGCCCACAGTTGGCAGAGTTGCCACGAAAGATGTCGCTATAGCCGGGTGAATCCGCATCGCGCCGAGCGATCACGCAGGCGAAACCAGCCTGTTGGATCGCCCAAACCGCGTGCTCGCGGGAAGAACCGCAGCCGAAGTTTGTTCCGACGACTAGAACAGAAGCGCCCGCGGCTTCGGGCTGGTCGAGCGGGAAGTCAGCGCCGCGCACATCACTGAAAACCAGTTCGCCGTACCCAGCTTTCGAAACTCGCGAGAGGAATCGGGCCGGAATGATTCGGTCGGTGTCCACCTGATCCTGGTTCAAAACTGCAATCTTGCCCGTATGAGTGGTAAATCCTGGCACGATCCTAGTTTGTCACATCCTCGCTTCCCGGTAACATCGTTAGCTCACGATGCTGACCCCCGAACTTCCAGATTATCTGCGACTCGCCAAGCGCGGAAAGGCGATTCCGGTTTACCAAGACATCCTTGCTGATGTGGAGACTCCGGTGAGTGCGTACTGGAAGATATCACACGATCAGGTTCACTCGTTCCTGTTAGAGTCAGTGACTGGTGGCGAACAAGTGGGACGCTATTCAATTCTGGGCGTAAGGCCGCGGAAGATTATCCGCTCGAAGAACGGCGATTTGCGCGTGACGGATTCGGATGGAACGACGGTTTCGGCTCTGGAGTCTGGGGAGGACCCACTTCATGTTTTGAAGCGAGAGCTGGCGTCGGTTGATCCGCTGCCCTTACCGGGGATGAAGCACTTCCTTGGGGGTGCGGTGGGAATGATGGGCTACGACATCGTCCGTTACTTTGAAGTCCTGCCGGATACGTGCGTGGACGATCTTGGTGCTGAAGATCTGGCGATGATGATCTGCCAACTGGTCGTGGTTTTTGACCATGTGAAGCACATTATTCGAGTTCTTTATGTGGCGGATGGGTCCGAATCAGATTACGAAGTGGCTCAGGCTGAGATTGGATGGGTGATTGATCGCCTTCGAGCTCCGCTTCCTGAATTGCCGAGCGACACAAAGGCGGAGCCGGTGGTGACGCACAACCAGACACAGCAGGAGTTTGAGGACAAGGTGACGCGGATGAAGGAGTACATCGCGGCCGGCGATGCATTCCAGATGGTCCCCTCGCTTCGGTTCAATGTGACCGGAATCTCGCATCCTCTTTCCACCTATCGGGCTTTGCGGTCGATCAATCCTTCGCCTTACATGTTCCTACTTCGGTTCGAGGATTTTGAACTGATCGGGGCATCGCCAGAGATTCTGGTTTCGCTTCACGATGGAAAGGCAAGGGTTCGGCCGATTGCCGGGACTCGCTGGCGCGGACAGACAGAAGAAGAAGATCTGACCCTAGCACGCGATCTTCTAGCCGACGAGAAAGAGCGTGCGGAGCATATTATGCTCATCGATCTGGGACGAAATGACCTTGGGCGGGTGTGTAAATACGGCTCGGTGAAGGTGAATGACCTAATGGTCATCGAGAAGTACAGCCATGTCATGCACATTGTTTCGGATGTGACTGGCGATCTCGCTTTGGATAAAGATGGGTACGACCTGATTCGGGCGGCGTTTCCGGCAGGAACGGTTTCGGGCGCGCCAAAGGTTCGCGCGATGCAAGTGATCGATGAATTGGAGCCGACCCGGCGAGGAGCGTACGCGGGGTCGGTTGGAGTGATTGGCTTCGACGGGAATGTCGATTTGTGTATCGCCCTTCGGACCATCTACAAGAAAGGCGAGGTTGGTTACGTTCAAGCGGGCTGCGGCGTCGTGTTCGACAGCGACCCTTCGTATGAGTACACCGAGGCTTGCAACAAGGCTCGGGCCTGCTTGAACGCTTTGAAGCAAGCAAACGCTGGGCTTTGAGGTTGTGTCTTCAGTCGGTTTGAACCGACTGAAGACTAGTTGCTCTTGACTTACAGGCTGTACAGCTTTCGATACTTCGCGCCGAGGCCGTCCAAGTAGTACTTGGGGTTCATGTCCTCGCCAGTAGCAGCTTTGATGAGGTCCTTCGGTATGTACTTTCGTCCCTGGCTGTAGATGTTCTTCTGGAGCCAGGCGAGAATCGGCTCAAATTCGCCCTTTGCGATCAGCTCGAACGGCAGCGGAACTTCCTTTTCGAGTGCGTTCCAGATTTGGTAGCTCAGGATGTTGCCCATCGAATAAGTCGGGAAGTAGCCGATGGAACCCATTGACCAGTGGACATCTTGCAGACATCCTTGGGCGTTGTTTGGCGGGCGAATTCCGAGATACTCCTCATACTTCGCGTTCCAAGCTTCGGGAAGGTCCTTGATCTCCAGGGAGCCTTCGAGAACCGCACATTCGATCTCGAATCTCACGAGAACGTGGAGGTTGTAAGTCAACTCGTCAGCTTCCACTCGAATGAGTGACGGCTCGACCTTGTTGATCATTCGCATAAAGTCGCCGAGTTGAATGTCAGCGATCTGCGGGAATGACTCCGTGAGGTTCGGAAGGAAGTGTGACCAGAAGGCTTCGCTACGTCCAACGATGTTTTCCCAAGTGCGACTCTGACTTTCATGAAGCCCAAGTGAGACCCCTCCGGCGAGCGAAGTGAGATCCCACGCGGCAGGAGAGCCTTGCTCGTACATCCCGTGTCCTGCTTCGTGAAGCGAGCCGAAGATTGCCGAACCGAGGTATGGCTTGTAGCGGGTTGTGAGGCGAATATCGCCGACGGACCATCCGGTGCAGAACGGGTGCGGAGCGGTGTCCTGGCGTCCGCGGTTGAAGTCAAATCCAATTTTGGAAACGATCAATTCGGTGAACTGAGATTGCTTCTGTTTGTCCCACTCACCGTATAGACGAGAGTCATCAACCGGGCCTGTGGCCTGAATCGCTTTCACTAGTTCAACTTGAGGCCCTTTTATGGCCTCGAACATCTTCTTCCAATCGGCAGCAGTTGCACCTTCCTCGTACTGGTCGGTGACGGCGTCGTAGATGTGATCGGTGAACCCGAGATGGTGGGCTTCTTCCTTCACGATCTCGAACATTTGCTCTAGAGTCGGAGCAAAGCTCTCGAAATCATCTTGGGTTCGAGCACGGACCCACTCCTCGTGCGCGATCGCGGAGAGCTTAGTCTTGCGAGCGACCAGTTCAGAAGGGAGCTTGGTGGCGAGATCGAGGTCTCGCCCGATCACCCGTAGAAGCGCAAGGTCGTCTTCGCTTGACGCTTCCGCCTTCGCACCTTCGAGGGCTTTGCGAGTCTCGTCAGCGATAAAAATCTCGTGGTGCATCTTAGAAAGGCACTCCAAATGATTGGCTCGCGCCTCGGCTCCCCCTCGGGGCATATAGGTCTGTTGGTCCCAGTCCATTATCGCCATCGCCGCTCCGAGCGCGTTCACATCGCCCATTCGATCCTTCAAAATCTCAAGTGAAGATTTCATAATTCTTAGTCTACCAACCGAACTAATCAATAAAATCATCATCAAACAATCAAGTTGGGCGCAACGCATCCGACGATTAGAAAGTAAAAAGGCACATATGGAGCGAAATCGAATGCACAGAATTCCTCACAAGGATCCGGTGAGCGGCGGCGAGCTGTACATCAGTGAGCTGACCAGCGAGGAAACGGGAATCACGATCCGAGGGAACTTCGAAATTCCGCGTTACGCAAAGCTCGATACCGAGATGCTGGACTTTCTTGAAGTCTTCTTGCGATGCCGAGGAATGCTAAACGGCGTGGAGCGTGAGCTGGGAATCAGTTACCCAACCGCCCGAGCGAGGCTCGATACTCTCCTCGGTGCCCTGAACTTAAGCCCTATTGAGGCTCGAGAGCGCAGCGACAAGAACGCTGACAAGCGTAAGAAGATTTTGGAACAGCTTGAAAAAGGCGAAATCACCGCCGACGAAGCGAAAAAGAAACTGGGGGTTTTGAGTTGAAAGAGGAGATTAAACGCATTAACAAATTGGTCGCCGAGGGCAAGTTATCGCCTGAGGACGCCGCCGACCTGATCGACGCTTTCTACACGTCGGCATCCCAGGATGGAGAAGTTCCTCCTCCGCCGCCCCGTGAGGCATACGAGAGTGCTGGAGCGACAGAATACGCCACCGACTCACGGCCTCGCGATCCGTTCAAAAATATCATCGATTCGATTGAGAAGCTTGGCAAGGAAGTGACCGAGAAGATTGACTGGAACGAAGTATCAGAAGGAGCGCGGTCCTCGGCGAAGAAGGGCCTTGATGCTCTCAAGGCTGGACTGAAAGATGTCAGCAAGGGTCGATTTGATGTTGGGTGGCTCTTCAGCACTGCGACTCGCGAGCTTCGACTTCCCTTCTCGATTTCCGACGGACAGAGCCTCTCGGTGGAGAACGGTTGCGGTGATGTTTCGATCGTTGCCGATTCGGTTGAGTCCTATGTTGTCGCTAAAGCTAAAGTTCGAGGAGCGACGATTGAAGATGCAAAGGCAAAAGCTGATGTATACACTCTGGTGGTAGAGGGCTCGGATCACGGAGTCGTGATTCGACAGCCTCAAGTGAGTGGACTAGAGGTTGATCTAGAGATTCATGTCGCAGCAACGCCGGCGATTGACGTCAAATCGGACACCGGTGACGTCATTGTTCGAGACACCAAAAATGCTTGCCGCATCAAGAGCACGGACGGAACCGTGGATGTTCGCGGCGTGAACGGAGTTGTTGAAATTATCGTTTCGGCTGGTAATGTGTCGGTTGAGAATGGCGTTTCTCCTAACCTGTATGTCGAGAATAAGTCGGGAGATGTGAGTGTCCGCGAGTGCGACGCCAATATGAACCTGCGCTGCTCCAGCGGAAACATTGCGATCCTGAGTTCCAAGGGCAAAACGATTGCTGCTGAGGCCGTTTCCGGAAACGTGACCGTGGACCTGATTGAGCCAGTGAACGGAACTGTCAACGTTCGCACGGTGAGCGGTAACGCTCATGTGCAGGTTGCCGACGGCTCAGATGCTCGAGTTGCGCTAACTACTTTGCGCGGCGTGACTTCGACTGATATTGAGCTCACCGACCGAGCGCAGAACGATCAGCGAGTGACGGGGCGACTGGGTGATGGCACCGGAACAATCGATGTCAGCGCGGTGACGGGAAACGTGGAGTTGCAACTCCGGCGAGTCTGAAGGTAACCCCGGCGAGACCCGGGGTTAAGCTAACGGCTTTTTTCGAATGGTCGCCCAATCCCGAGGGAACTTCCTTGGGGTTGAGGCGACTTTTTTGTAGATCGGAAACACCCGTTCGATATCCGTTCCCGGCAACATTTGCGTTTCGAAGGAAACCAGCTCGAGCCCCAATTCTTTCAGAGAAGACAGCTCGAAGCCATCGTTCGGAGTCCGCATCGGAATCACGAGTCCACCGATTCGGACAACTGGAGCAGAGAGCTCGAGCTGGATTCCAAGTGGGGCAACTGCGCGTCCCGTGGCCACATCGAACTTCTCTCTCCGACCCCACGATTCTGCGCGATCATTGACAATCTCGAGATTCGACAATGGATGCCGAGCCAAAAACCCGAGCATTTTGCCGCTTGAATCGAGCGCAGTTACCTTCAGATCAGGTCGCGCGCAAGCGAGTGGCCACGAAGGGAATCCGGGGCCGCAACCGATGTCAACGACTCGCTGGCCGTCCCCAATCAAGGAAGACAGCAACAGCGAATCCAGAAAGTGGCGAATACCGCACTCTTCAGGCGAAACGCGGGTGAGGTTCATCACCTGATTCCGGTCGTACAGGTCCCCTTGAAAAACAGAGAACATCGAAATTTGCTCCGGCGAAAGACTCAAACCAAGCTCAGAAACCGCCGAAATCCAATCCACTCGCACAAGTTTAGCTTGCTACAAACCAACAATACCTTTATGATCCTTGCACTTCTCGTCCTGAAATCCGTGAAGGTCACTCAACTTCCTGCCTATCCGGCGACACCTCAGCCGCACCCTTACGCGCTGAGTGGAGATGGGCGGGTGGTGGTCGGTCAATTCGCGCCAGGCAATGCTTTCGTCTGGCGGGGAAGCGAGATTTCGAAGTTTAAACCAACTCTGGACCACTCTGTATTGGACATTTACGCCCAGGCGACCAGCCATGACGGCAACGTAATCGTTGGGAAGGCGGGGCAAGCGTATCGCTACAGCCGGGCCAGCGGATTTCAGCTTTTAGGAAAGCTCCCGGGCGACATTGATTCATTCGCTTACGACGTCAGCTCCGATGGAAACGTGATCGTTGGCTACAGCCAGGCGAGCAACTACAATCGGGCCTTCGTCTGGAGAACGGCGGATGGTATGGTTGAAATTCCCGCTCCAGGTGCAAACACGAGCAGCATTGCCCTTGCAGTTAGCGCAAATGGAAAGGTTGCGTGCGGGATCTCGACGGCCGATACCTCGGCGAAAGCGTTTTGGACAGATTTCCGAGTTTCCGAGCTTCTTCCCATGGGAAAGAACCATACAGATGCGGCAGCAAATGACGTGAACGGGGATGGTTCTATTATCGTTGGGACGGTCTCGGGAGAGGACTCGAGTAGCGCCGTCTACTGGAAAGGCAAGCAAATCTTCTTCTTGCCTAATTTGGGTCGCCGGGTAGCGGTCGCCAAGTGCATCTCGGCGGATGGCTCCTATATCGGCGGATACTCTGGTGACGATGCCGTCATTTGGCACGGCAAGGAGATCATCAAACTTGATTCGATAGCCTCTGGGTGGTCCTTTGAAAGCGTCAACGGGATCACACACGTGGGCAACAAGTTGATTGTCACGGGCTGGGGTAATCGAGCCGGAAAAGACGTTGGTTACTACCTCGTGATGAGCGAGTAGCAACGAATCTGCGCCAAAACGTGTATAACCTTGTCATGCCACGCATCCTCATTGCCTCTTCCTTTCTCGCTTTTGCCCTTGTCGGATGCGGAGGTCCGTCTCTTGTGGGCGACTGGACGGTGTCCAGCGATAAGATGCCCCAAGGTGCGACGGCAAACATCAACTTTACGTCCAACGCTTACAAGATGGATATCAAAGCCGGCCAGGCGGGCGTCAATCTTGCCATCACGATGGATGGTACATACACTCTGAAGGGCGAAGAAATGACGATGACGGCAGGCAACGTCACGATTGACGACAGCCAGATTCCTGCGGCGTTCAAAGCCATGATCGAGCCCGCGAAGAAGCAGCTCGAGGAAGGCAAAGGCAAGACGACCTCTGGCTCAGTGAAGATTGAAGGCGAGACCGCTACCTTCACGGGAAAGGATGACAAAGGTCAACCGGTAACGATGACCTTTACCAAAGTCAAGAAATAGCTCTTCTCTACTTCGGAGCCCATCCGTGCTGACGCAACCAGAAGATCAGGTTGCTTGCCCACGGGTGGGCATTTTTATAGGGTGCTTTGTCTGCGAGCCCGATCCCGTGCTTCCCCTTTTCGAAGATGTGATATTCACACTCTACTCCCGCTTTTCGCAGGGCAGCGGCGAAGAGTTCTGAGTTTTGTGGAGGGACCCCGTCATCCTCCTGAGTGTGCCAAAGAAAGGTTGGCGAGGTGTCCTTATTGATCTGTTTGGGAAGATTCATGAGGTCCATCAGCTTCCGATTCGGCTTGTCGCCGAGAAGCTGCTTGCCCGAAAACTCGTGGCCGTAAGGCTTGTCAAACGAAGTGACGGGATAGCAGAGGATGGCGAAGTCGGGTCGTGCTGAGAGGGAGTCGATGGCCGCAATCTTCGGACCCGCTTCGAGGTTGACTTCCTTGTCCGGCTCGTAAGTCTTCATCGCGTGGTGGACAGCCGCAGTTCCAGCCAGGTGTCCGCCCGCGGAGGAGCCCATGATTCCAACCGTTGTGTAACCCAATGAACGCACTTTTCGGATCGCTCGTTGGGCGTCAGCAAGCATAGCGGGGTGGCGGTATCCGTATTGACCAAGGCGGTAGCGGAGAACGTAGGCGGCAACTCCGTTCATGGCGAGGTACTCGGCATAGTCTTTACCTTCATGGTCGGCCAGAACCCAGTAGGCTCCGCCAGGGCAAACAACGACAGCAGTTTTGGACGACTTTTTCGGCAGGAACTCGGTTAAAGTCGGGATGTCGTTCTCGCCTTTGCCGGTTGCATAAGGGGCATCGCCCTCCCAGAGCCGGATAGTCACCGCCGCTATTGCTGCTGTAAGCATTTTCTGATCTTACTCGGATTGGGTAAGGCGTTCTGCAACCAACGCCGAGCTGACTTCGTCCCTTAGTCAGTGGACGAGCAGAAAACGGAACTTCAAGAAGCGATTGAGCGGCTAACCACTCAGGTTGAGGCTCAGAACAAGTTGCTGAAGGAGTTTGTCGACAGTCAGACCCACTTTGGAAAAAGGCTGGTTGCGGGGCTGTGGACCGGTCTTGGCACTGTGCTCGGTGCGACCGTTGTCGTGTCGCTACTCGTCGTCATGCTGAAGCCTTTAGCTGAAGTCGATTGGGTTGGACCGATTGTGAACCGAGTCATCGACTCCTTAGATCGCCGCCGCCCAGTCAGCGAGCCTCCGCCAGCCGCGCAAAAGACGGAGCTGAAGCAGGTTCCAACACAGAACCCCTAGCTCGGGCTACACTTCTTTGTATATGGTCGAAGACAACGACGTTTCGGAAGTTCCTTCGGACGATGACATTCAGGCAAGGTTTGATGCGATCAAAGCCAAGCTCGAGCCAATTGCTGAGAATCCAGAGCTGGATGCTCGCGTTGAAGCCTTCCTCGGCCAAGAACCAATTGCGAAGGTTCCCACCGAGATAGAACTCGAGGCAGAGCGCGTTGCCGCCAAACTGAACGGACTCGATGAACGGCTTAACTCCGCCAAGCAGACCTATCAGAACACTAAGCCTAAACCTAATTCCGTCTCGGGGGGGCTTGACCAGAAAACTGCACTCGGAATGGGCCTTGGACTCTCGATGGCGTACACCATCATCGGTGCCCCACTGGTCGGCTATGGCTTAGGGTTGCTCATCAACAAACTCACTGGCAATCCCGGATGGCATATCTGGACGACTCTGATTTTCAGTGTGATTGCGATTGCCTGGGTTGCGATGATCGGGGCAAAAACTAACGATCGTCTATGAGGGTAGGGCATTGCTAGCAACTTTCGCAATCGTTGCAGTTACAACGGCTCTCTTCGTGGGCGGATCAGTTTGCTTGGTACGATGCCTCGGATTGGCGAATGATGGAAAAGTGCTTCCAGCAGCTCTTTTTGGAGTTTTTGGGTTGTCGCTTAAGTTCCCTGCCGTGATTGCCGCGTTAAAAATTGCAAAAACCGGAACGGAGAGCGAGAGGGGTGGCGCAATGGCGGCGGTCACGTTGGTATACTTCGTTTCCGTTGTTGGAGCATCCATCTATGGATTCCGACAGAACCGCAAAGACCAATGACGGACCTTAGCCAACTCAGTGGGATCTCCATCGCGAACACTCAAGTGTCGTTCCTAGGATGGGCGGTTTACTTCACAATTGTCTTGCTCGTCATCGGGTTTTTCGTCCAGAGCGCACTGAAAGGTTACAACGGTCGAGTCTTCAAAACCGGACCGGCCCGAATGGCTGAGCAGCTTTATCTCTTCCTAGAGAACATGGCGGTTGGGGCGATTGGTTCCCACGGTCGCAAGTATCTTCCAATGCTCGCAACATTTTGGATGATCATCTTTGTGAGCAACGTGGTTGCTCTCTTCATGCCAGCTTCTCCGACGACCGTTCTCGGTTTCAACTTCGGCCTTGCGCTCTGTTCGATTGGCTATGTTCAGTACGAAGGCATCAAGGCTAACGGGCTGATTGGACACGTTTCTCACTTTGCTGGTCCAAAGCTTGGACTCGCACTTCTGCCGATCACCCTCATGATCTTCCTCATCGAGATTTTCTCGGAGATCATGAAGAACATTTCGCTTTCGATCCGTATCTTCGCAAACATGAGTGGGGGCCACGCGGCGGTTGAGTCGATGAACAAGCTTGGCGAACCCGCTTTCCTTCCTCTCGGCGAATTCCTCCTTCCGCTCAAGGTTCTCACCTGCCTTGTCCAAGCCCTGATCTTTACGCTTCTCACCTGCGTTTATCTCGGGCTGGTCACGCATCACGACCACGGGGACGAAGCTCACGCGCACTAAACAATTTCTATCCGCAAACAACAAACAAAACTAGGAGAAACACGAAAAACAAATGAGTATGATCGGTCTCGGTCTCGCGATCCTGGGCGTCGGCCTGGGCCTCGGCATGATTGGTAATGGTGCGCTACAAGGTATGTCGCGACAACCAGAAGCAATTGGTAAGCTGCAGGTTCAGATGCTGATCGCTCTGGCATTCGTCGAGCTAATGGGCTTCTTGACCATCTTCGCTACCAGCGGATTTGTCGGCAAGTAAAGACCTCAACTATTTTCGTGCCTGCGCTCAACCCGCAGGCACCATGACCAATACCAACTAATGGCTGAACAGCAATCATCATCGAAAGGAAGCGCCCTGCCGGGAATCATCATTGGAGCAATCCTGATGGTTGGCGGTGTGTACCTCGATAAAGTTCTGCACGTCGCTCACGAAGCAGGCGCGGCTGAGCATGCTGGTGGCGAGCACGCTGGGCAGTGGACGGTTCCGTTCCTGAACAAGCTTGACGAGATGGGTCTACCGCTGAACCCGGGGATCACCCTGGCGACCATCGGTGTTCTCCTTATCGTTATGCCCGCGATCAAGTACTTCTACACCAACCCGCTTAAAAACGCCATCGACGAGCGAAATCACAACCTCGAATCTACATTTAACGAAGTCGAGACTCTCCGAAACGAGATGACTTCGATGAAGGGCGACTACGAGAAGCGGATCGCTACGACCGAGGCAGAAGCTCGCGAGAAGATCAACGCACAGATCAAGGAAGCTCAATCGCTTCGACAGAGCCTGATGGCAGAGGCGGCGGCGAAATCCGACGCACTCGTCAAGCAAGCTCAAGAAGAGATTTCATCCGAGAAGGCAAAAGTTCTCGGCGAACTGCGAAACCATGTCACCGACCTCTCGCTAACCGCAGCTGAGAAAGTCGTTGGCGCAAACATGGACACCGCAGCCAACCGAAAGCTCGTCGCTGATTTCATCGCCGACCTCGAGGTGAAGGCTTAACGTGGCTGGAGATCGCGTCGCAAAACGGTACGCCCAAGCAGCTTTTGAAGCTGCGAAAAATGCGAAGTCCGTCGAAATCGTCGGCGCCGATCTGGCTGGCCTGCAGGCCGCCCTCACCGGAAACGGTGACCTCCGTGCTTTCCTTCTTAGCCCCAACCGGGGTCGAGACGAAAAGATCGCCCTCTTCGAGCAAGCACTTGGCGAAAAAGTGACCGCTCTGACGAGCAACCTTGTCAAGCTGATGCTTGAAAAGCGACGCGAAGAAGAGCTACTTACCATCGGCGACGAGTTCTTGACGCTTCGAAGAGCCCACGAAGGCATCGTTCACATCACTGTGACCAGTGCCATCGAGCTAACGGACAGCGAGAAGAAGCAGATCGTCGAGAAAGTGAGCGCAAAACTCGGGCGCAAGTCCGAAGCAGAATTTGCCGTTGATCCCACCCTTGTTGGTGGTGTGAAAGTGGCATACGACAATTTCGTCATTGACGGCAGCGTCAAGGGATCGCTTAAGCGACTCCGAGAATCGCTCCGACAAGACAACCTGAAACAGGCATAAAGAACATGGCCATCCGACCAGAAGAGATTACAGACATCCTCCGCAAGCAACTTGAGTCATTCGACAAGTCTGCGAAGACCGACCACGTTGGCACCGTTATCCAAGTTGGAGACGGTATCGCTCGCGTTCATGGCCTTCCGGACTGCCAAATGGGTGAGCTCCTTGAGTTCCCTAACGGCGTCGTTGGCCTTGCGCTCAACCTCGAAGAGGATTCGGTTGGAGCCGTTCTTATCGGCGACGACACCTCGATCATGGAAGGCGACCCCGTTAAGGAAACCGGAAAGATCATCCAGGTTCCGACCGGAAAGGCTCTCCTTGGTCGCGTTGTGAACGCGCTTGGTCAACCGATCGATAACAAGGGACCAATCGTTACCGACACCTATCAGCGACTTGAGACCATGGCTCCGGGCGTTGTTGATCGACAGCCCGTTACCGAGCCTCTCCAGACCGGTATCAAAGCTATCGATGCGATGATCCCAGTTGGACGAGGTCAGCGAGAACTCGTTATCGGTGACCGACAGACCGGTAAAACCGCGATCTGTATCGACACGATCATCAACCAGAAGTCGACTCACGAGCCAGGCGGCTCGCCGGTCTACTGCATCTACGTTGCTTGTGGACAGAAGGCTTCTAACGTCGCCCGAGTTGTCAAGACCCTCGAAGAGAACGGCGCGCTGGAGTACACCACCATCGTTCTTGCTTCCGCTTCCGACTCGAACGCTGAGCAGTATCTTGCTCCGTTCGCTGGTGCAGCAATCGGCGAGTTCTACCGAGACAACGGCATGCACGCTCTGGTTATCTACGATGACCTTACCAAGCAGGCACAGGCTTACCGCGCTGTTTCGCTCCTTCTCCGTCGCCCGCCAGGACGAGAAGCTTATCCGGGAGACGTTTTCTACCTTCACTCACGCCTTCTGGAGCGAGCGGCTAAGGTGTCCGACGCTCGTGGCGGCGGATCGCTGACGGCTCTACCAATCATCGAAACCCAAAGCGGCGACGTTTCGGCTTACATTCCGACCAACGTTATCTCGATCACTGACGGTCAGATCTACCTTGAGCCCGACCTCTTCTTTGCTGGCGTTCGCCCGGCAATTAACGTTGGTATCTCTGTTAGCCGTGTTGGTGGAAACGCGCAAATCAAGGCGATGAAGTCGGTTGCTGGAAAGCTGAAGCTCGAAATGGCTCAGTACCGCGACGTTGCTGCCTTCGCGCAGTTCGCTTCGGACCTTGACCGATCAACCCAGCTTCAGCTCATCCGAGGCCAGCGCCTTACCGAGCTGCTCAAGCAGGATCTCGTTTCGCCAGTTGACGTTGTTGATCAGATCATCGCGATCTTCGCTGGTTCGCAGGGCGTTCTTGACGAACTGACCAACGAGCAGGTCAAGCCGTTCGAAGCCGGACTTCTCAAGTTCATGCACGAGAAGTACAGTCAGGTTGTTGAGTCAATCCGAACTTCCAAGGCGATCAGCAAGGAAGCCGAGGATCAGCTCAAGGCCGGAATCGCAGAATACGCAGCATCTTTCGGAAAATAAATGGCAACGCTCAAGCAGATTCGTCAGCGCATCCGCGCCGCTAAGAACATCCAGCAAATCACGAAAGCGATGAAGCTGGTTGCCGCCGCGCGCCTCAAGAAGGCGACGGATCGGGTTTTGGAAGCTCGACCTTACGCCGACAAGCTCAAGGACATCATGACCAG